>NZ_JBWKYU010000002.1:0-505940 GCF_059423925.1 Pseudomonas sp. GW458-11-26-14-LB4 | reverse complement strand
AGGGACGCTCCGCGTTCCAGCTCTGGAAGGGACGCGGAGCGTCCCGGGCTGCATTCCCACGCAGAGCGTGGGAACGAGAGTTGGCGGTGGGCGGTGGGCGGTGGGCGGTGAGTCAGCGGTGGATCAGACCGCTTCGTTGAGAATCAAGCTGCGATAGTGCCCAGGATTGGTCCCCGACCACTTGCGAAACGCCTTGTAGAACGAACTCGCATCGGCAAACCCCAGGCGTGTGGCGATCTCGGCAAAACTGATCGAAGGCTCCGCCAGCCAAGTAATCGCCAGTTCCTTGCGCACGCTGTCCTTGAGGCCCTGATAGGTCTGCCCTTCTTCCGCCAGACGCCGGCGCAGGGTCGAGGCCGACATGCACAACTGCTGGGCCAGCGCGTCGGTTTCCGGCCACTTATCTGCGGATAATTGCCGCAGATCCTGCTTGATCCGGCTCGCAAGGCTTTCCGGGTCGCGGTACTTCACCAGAATGTTGGCCGGGGCATGGGCCAGAAAGCGCTTCAATTCCTCGGCGCTGCGTTTGATCGGCAGATCCAGCACGTCGGCGGCGAAGATCATCCGCGTGCGCGGCCGGTCGAAGCGCAGGTTTTCCGAGAACATCACCCGATAGTCATCGCAGAAATCCGGCGCCGGGCAGCGCAGCTCGATGGCCAGGATCGGAATCCGCCGCCCCGCCAGCCAGCACGCCACGCCGTGGACGATCATCCAGTAAGTGAAATAGGTGAAGGCGCGGCGCGGTTCCGGATCGTCTTCCAGCAGCACGATCTCCGCCAGACTCTGCTGGTACACCAGTTGCGCCGGCATACGCTCAAGCATCAACGACAGGAAATTCAACCCCGTGCTCAACCCAGCGGCCAGGTTCGGCTGGGCCATCGCGCTGCGGCAGAGGAATTCCAGGCTGCCGGATTTCAGCTTGCGCGGGTCCATGCCGAAGAACTCGTCATCGCCGCGCCGCGCCAACAGGCGCCACAACCGCGCGTACTGGCTGGCCGGGACGCGGGCGTCGTCGGTGGTCAGCAACGCCGGATCGATCCCGACCTTGCTCAAGACTTCTTCCGTGGCCACGCCCGGGGCACAACTTTGCAGCAGTGCTTCGCGCACCAGTTGAATGGCGATGGTGTCTTTTTCCGACATGGAACGCGCGCAATCCTGTTGTTGTTCGAGTGGCGGGCATCTTAGCGCAGCTGACTCGGTGGCGTGGATGTTCAGACTCGTTCAGCTCCGGTTCAGCTAAATGTCAATGAATGCCATGTGAGAATGACTTTCATTATGTTACAACTTGTAACCTCATTTCGTTACACAGTGATCGTCGAATGCTCGTTCCCTTTTTGATCATGTTGCGCGAAGGCATCGAAGCCGCGCTGATCGTTGGCATCATCGCCAGCTACCTGCAACAGACCGGCCGTGGCCAGTGGATGCCGGCGGTGTGGATCGGAGTGTTCCTCGCTGCTGCGCTGGCGTTGCTGGTCGGCGGTGGCCTGGAGCTGGTCAGCGCCGAATTCCCGCAAAAGCAGCAGGAACTGTTCGAAGGCGTGGTCGGGCTGGTGGCCGTGGGGATTCTCAGCTCAATGGTGTTCTGGATGCGCAAGGTGGCGCGTTCGATCAAGCATTCGCTGCAAGCGTCCCTCGATCATGCGCTGACTTCTTCGAAACATCAGGTCATCGCGCTGATCGCCATGGTGTTCTTTGCCGTGGCCCGGGAAGGTCTGGAAACCGTGTTCTTCCTGCTCGCCGTGTTCCAGCAGAGCGAAGGCCCGGCCGCGCCGATCGGCGCCCTGCTCGGCCTGATTCTGGCGATCATCGTCGGCTTCCTGATCTACAGCGGCAGCATGCGTTTGAACCTGTCGGCGTTCTTCCGCTGGACCGGGCTGTTCATTCTGGTGGTCGCCGCCGGGATTCTCGCCAACTCGGTGCAGGCCCTGCATGAAGCCGGGGTGTGGAACCACCTGCAAACCGTGCTCTTCGACTTCAGCGCGACGCTGCCGATGGATGGCCCGCTGGGCTCGGTGCTGGCCGGCATGTTCGGTTATCAGGACGCGCCGACCGTCAGCACCCTCGGCGCATACCTGATTTATCTGCTGGTGGCGCTGGTCATGTTCTTCATGCCGGCACCCAAGCCCGCTGCCCAATCGTCTTCCGTTTCCAGCCAATAAGGGCCTTCATGTCAAAGCCTAATACTCCTCAGGCCTCGCCTCCCCGCGCCTTGCGCTGGGCGATGGCCGGTTCGGTGGTCGTGATGATCGCCGCCGGTGGCCTGTTCTACTACGCCTCGAAAATGGCCGCCGCCAAACGTCAGCACAACCATGACGAAGTGGTGGTGAACATCCATCCGCACAGTTGCGAGCCGAACGCCCTGACGGTGCCGGCCGGCCACGCCAGCTTTCGCATCGTCAACCGCTCCGACCGGGCGGTGGAATGGGAAATCCTCGACGGCGTGCTGGTGATCGAAGAACGCGAGAACATCGCGCCGGGCCTGAGCCAGGTGATCAACGCCAACCTGCAACCCGGCGACTACGCCATCACCTGTGGCCTGCTGAGCAACCCGCGCGGCACGCTGCACGTGACGCCGACCGCCGCTTCGGATGCCGCCGCCAAGGCCAAGCCGTCGATGGTTGCCTTTGTCGGGCCGCTGTCGGAGTTCCGCGTCTATCTGGCCAGCCAGGGCAGCGCGCTGATCAAAGCCGTGACGGCGCTGAATCAAGCCATCGACAGCGGCGATCTGGCCCAGGCCCAGGCTTTGTATTTGCCGGCCCGTGCCGCGTATCAGCGTCTGGCCCCCGCCGCACAACGTCTGGCGGAGCTGGACAACAGCATCAACGCCCGCGCCGATTACTTCGAAAAACGCGAGCAGGATCCGGCCTTCGTCGGTTTCCACCGTCTCGAATACGCGCTGTTCCAGCAACGCAAACTCGACGGCCTGAGACCGATTGTCCAAGGCTTGCTCGACAGCGTCACCACGCTGAAACAACAGCTGCTGGCCCAGTCGCTGCCGCCGGAGCAACTGGTGGAAATCGTCGTGCGCAACCTCAACACCCTCGCCGACGTGCGCGCCGCCAGCGGCGAAGAGGAACGCTACAGCCACAGCGATCTCAACGGCTTCGCGGCCAATCAGGAGACCGCGCACAAAGTCGTCGAACTGCTGCGCCCGCTGCTGAGCAAATCCGCCGCCGACCTGCTGCCGAAAATCGACGGCGCGCTGGCTGATTTCGATACCACGCTCAACGGCTTCAAGGTCAAGGACGGCTACGCCAGTTACGACACCGCCAACGGTGAACAACGCAAGCAGATCGCCGACAAGGCCAAGGCCCTGGCCGACGCCCTCGACGCCATTGATCCCGCCCTCGGCCTCTCCGGCCTGTAGCAGAAGACGAATACCGATGAACGATTCCGAACACTTCAACCTGCAACGTCGCCGAGTACTGATGGGCATGGGCGCCGCTGGCGTCGCACTGGCCGGCACGGCGTTGAGCTGCCCGGCGATGGCCGCCGCCCCTGCGCAAGTCACCGAAGCGCCGAGCAGTGACAAGACCCAGGATCACCACGACTTTCACGGCGTGCACCAGAGCGGCATCGTCACCCCGCGTCCGGCGGCCGGCATGCTGGTGTCGTTCGATGTGCTGGCCAGCGACCGTGAAGACCTGGAGCGTCTGTTCCGCACCCTCAACGAGCGCATCTCATTTCTGATGAAGGGCGGCCCGGTGGCGCAGATCGATCCGAAGCTGCCGCCGCCGGACTCCGGCATCCTCGGCCCGGTGGTGACACCGGACAACCTGACCATCACCGTGTCGGTGGGCGAATCGCTGTTCGACGAGCGCTTCGGCCTCGCGTCCGCCAAACCCAAGCGTCTGGTGCGCATGGTCGGTTTCCCTAACGATGCGCTGGAAGCCGATTGCTGCCACGGCGACCTGAGCCTGCAGTTCTGCTCCAACACCGCCGACACCAACATCCACGCCCTGCGCGACATCGTGAAAAACCTGCCGGACCTGCTGCTGGTGCGCTGGAAACAGGAAGGCAGCGTGCCGCCGCAAGCCCCTGCCAAACCCGGTGTGCCGGCGCAATCGGCGCGCAACTTTCTGGGTTTCCGTGACGGTTCGGCCAACCCGGATTCCAACGACGGCAAGGCCATGGACCGCATCGTCTGGGTGCAACCGGGCAGCGACGAACCGGCCTGGGCGGCCCACGGCAGTTATCAGGCGGTGCGGATCATCCGCAACTTCGTCGAACGCTGGGACCGCACGCCGTTGCAGGAACAGGAAAGCATCATCGGCCGGGTCAAAACCACCGGCGCGCCGATGGGCGCCAGCCATGAAACCGAAGTCCCGGATTACAGCAAGGATCCGGAAGGCAAGCTGACCAAGCTCGACGCGCATATCCGCCTGGCCAACCCGCGCACCGCCGCGAGCCAGGCCAACCTGATCCTCCGCCGTCCGTTCAACTACTCCAACGGCGTGAACAAGAATGGCCAGCTCGACATGGGCCTGCTGTTCATCTGCTACCAGGCCGACCTGGAAAAAGGCTTCATCACCGTGCAGACCCGCCTCAACGGCGAGCCGCTGGAGGAATACCTCAAGCCGGTCGGCGGCGGTTACTTCTTCACCCTGCCGGGTGTCACGGGCGACAAGGATTTCATTGGTCGCTCGCTGCTCAACGCTACTCAACCAAAAACAACTGCATAGCTTTCAACAGGAGCCGCCCCCATGAAAAAGACGCCACTTGCGTTATTGCTCACCCTAGGTTTGCTCAACACCCCGCTGTCGGCGTTCGCCGCGACCGCGCCTCTGGATCTGGTGGGGCCGGTGTCGGACTACAAGATCTACGTCACCGAACAACTGGATGAACTGGCCAGCCACACCCAGCAGTTCACCGACGCGGTGAAAAAAGGCGACCTGGCCACCGCGCAGAAGCTCTACGCGCCGACCCGCGTTTATTACGAGTCGATCGAGCCGATCGCCGAGCTGTTCAGTGACCTCGACGCCTCCATTGACTCCCGCGTCGATGACCACGAGCAAGGCGTGAAAGCCGAAGACTTCACCGGCTTCCATCGCATCGAATACTCGCTGTTCTCGGAAAAAAGTACCAAGGATCTCGACACCCTGGCCGATGGCCTGAACAAGGACGTGAAAGACCTGCAGACCCGCGTCGCCGGCCTGACCTTCCCGCCGGAAAAAGTCGTCGGCGGCGCCGCTGCGCTGCTCGAAGAAGTCGCCGCAACCAAGATCTCCGGTGAAGAAGACCGCTACAGCCACACCGACCTGTACGACTTCCAGGGCAACATCGACGGCGCGAAGAAAATCGTCGACCTGTTCCGTCCGCAGATCGAGAAACAGGACAAGGCCTTCGTCGCCAAAGTCGACAAGAACTTCGCCACCGTGGACAAGATCCTGGCGAAGTACAAGACCAAGGACGGTGGTTTCGAGACTTACGACAAGGTGAAGGACAACGACCGCAAGGCGCTGGTCGGCCCGGTCAATACCCTGGCGGAAGACCTGTCGACATTGCGTGGCAAACTCGGGCTGAACTGAGTCCGCGCATAAAAAATCCCCCGGACGCTTGCTGCGTTCGGGGGATTTTTTGTGGGCCGGTTTTAGAGAATGCGATAGAGCAACCGCTCGACTCGCACCCGGCTCACGCGCTTGAGGAACTTGGCCACGCCCGCCGGGTAATCCGGCAAAGCTTCCAGATCCTGGAAACGTGCGATTCGCGTGGTGTGAACGAAGATGTTCTCCAGCTCCGCACGGCGCGGCTCGAGCCACTCGCCTTTCGGGTCATCGATCAGCAAGGCGTTTTCCAGATCGAGACGGAACGCCCGCGGATTGAGGTTGTTGCCGGTCAGCAGCGTATAGCGCTGGTCGATCCACATGCCTTTGAGGTGATAGCTGTTGTCGCCTTCACGCCACAGATGCAGGTTCAACTGGCCGCTGTCGATGTTGCGCTGATGACGCTTGGCGAAACGGCGCAGGCTGATCTCGTAGAGATACGGCAGCGCGGCGATCACCTTGAACGGCTCGGTCGGCGGGATGTAGAAGTCGTTGGCGGTCTTGTCGCCGACCACGATGTCGATCTTCACGCCGCGGGCCAGCGCCCGGTTGATCTCGCGGATCACGCCGAGCGGCAGGTTGAAGTACGGCGTGCAGATGGTCAGCTGCTTCTGGGCGCTGGCGATCAGCTCCAGAATCACCCGGTTCAGCGGGTTGTTCTTGCCCACGCCGAGCAACGGACTGACCGACAGACCGGTATGCGCTGTGCTGCCGGCACTGGTGTCATACGCCGCGTATTTGAGGCGGCTGCGCAGATCGCCGATGTCGTTGCGCAGGCTGCGGGTGGTCGGCAGGTTCGGCAGGTCGAGGCGATGCACCGCTTTCGATTCGATCAGGCCGTGCTTGACCAGATGGTGCATCGAGTCCGCCAGTTCGCGGCTTTGCAGCACGTGATAACGGTCGAAACGGTACTTGTCGAACTTGTGCAGGTAGACGTTGTTCAGGCTGGCACCGCTGTAGACCACGCAATCGTCGATCACGAAGCCTTTGAGGTGCAGCACGCCGAACAACTCGCGGGTCTGCACCGGCACGCCGTAGACCGGCACCACGCTCTGGTGGGTGCGGGTCATTTCCTGATACCACGCCGAGTTGCCCGGCTGTTTGCCGGCACCGATCAAGCCGCGCTGGGCCCGCAGCCAGTCGACGACCACCGCGATTTCAAGCTCGGGACGCTTGAGTTTGGCGGCGTGCAAGGCATCGAGGATTTCCTGGCCGGCTTCATCGTTTTGCAGATAAAGCGCGACGAGGTAGATGCGCTGGGTCGCCTGGGCGATTTTCTCCAGCAGGCAACGGCGGAAATCGGCGGCGCCGGGCAGGATCGTCACGGCCTCGGCGGTCAGCGGAAAGCTGCGCAGTTTGGGCAGCAGAGAGCGTTTGAAAAGCAACGGCATAGGGCTCGCAATGGGTCGAATCCGAAGAACCGAGAGCTTACACCATCAACTCCTTCGGGTCTTCCCGCCTGATTGATCGTTCCCGCGCTCTGCGTGGTAACGCAGCCCGGGACGCTCCGCGTCCCTTCCAGAGCTGGAACGCAGAGCGTCCCTTGAGGCATTCCCACGCAGAGCGCGGGAACGATCAAGTAGAACGCGAGAGCGATCATAAAATAACTTCTTGACCAAGGAGAACGATCGTTCTACTGTTCGCCACATGAACGAAATCACCAGCAACGACACGACCCGAGACATCATTCTGGATGTCACCGAAAAGTTGATCTACAAAAGTGGCATCGCTGCCACCGGTATGGATCTTCTGGTGAAAACCGCCGGCGTTTCCAGAAAGAGTATCTACCGCTACTTCGCCAACAAGGAGGAGCTGACCGTCGCCGCCCTGCAACGACGAGACGTGCGCTGGATGCACTGGTACAGAAGCGCCGTCGATCAGGCCGAAACCCCGGCCGATCGGCTGCTCAACCTGTTTACCGTGCTCAAGGGCTGGTTCGCCTCGGAAGGTTTCCGGGGCTGTGCCTTCATCAACACCAGCGGTGAGACCGGCGATCCCGAGGATCCGGTTCGCCTGGTCGCCAAAGACCACAAACAGAAACTGCTCGACTACCTGTGCGAGCTGTGTACCGAACATGGTGCCGAGGATCCGCAACTGTTGGCCAAACAGCTGCTGATACTGATTGACGGTGCCATTACCGTAGCGCTTGTGATGGGTGATCACAGTGCCGCCGATAATGCGCAATGCATGGCGCGAAAGTTATTGGACCTGTAACGCCTTAATAAGCCTGACAAGTTGTTTAACTGTTAATAGATCGGGAGACAAACATGTCTACTGCAGCCGAAGTTCGTCCGCCATTGCCACCGTTCAACCGTGAATCGGCCATTGAAAAAGTTCGTCTGGCCGAGGATGGCTGGAACTCCCGCGACCCGGAGCGCGTGTCGCTGGCCTACACCCTGGACACCAAATGGCGTAACCGCGCCGAATTCGCCAACAACCGCGAAGAAGCCAAGGCTTTCCTGACCCGCAAATGGGCCAAGGAACTGGATTACCGCCTGATCAAGGAACTCTGGGCCTACTCCGACACCCGCATCGCCGTGCGCTACGCCTACGAGTGGCACGACGACTCGGGCAACTGGTTCCGTTCCTACGGCAACGAGAACTGGGAATTCGACGACAACGGCCTGATGTTCCAGCGTTACGCCTGCATCAACGACATGCCGATCAAGGAAAGCGAACGCAAGTTCCACTGGCCGCTGGGCCGGCGCCCGGATGATCATCCGGGATTGTCCGAGCTGGGTCTGTAATTAAGTAGCCGATCCCTCCTGCACAGTGTGCAGGAGGGATTTTCAGGCGAATTCGGCAGTCCGGGCCGATTGCGCTTTAGCCTCAAGTTCCCGCACCAGCGGCAACACCCGCTGACCGAAATACTCCACCTCTTCCTGAAAATGCAGGAACCCCGCCAATACCAGATCAACCCCCACCGCTTTCAACGCGACGATGCGCTCGGCAATCTGCTGCGGCGTGCCGATCAGGTTGGTCTTGAAGCCGTCGTTGTACTGCACCAGATCTTCAAAGGTCGATTTGGCCCAGTTGCCCTCACCTTCCGGCGACGCCCTGCCCGCCTGTTTCGCCGCATCACCGAAGGCATTCACCGCTTCCGGGTCAGCCTGATCGATGATCTGCGCCAGCACCGCTTTGGCTTCTTCTTCGGTATCTCGGGCGATCACAAAAGCATTCACCCCGATTTTTACTGAATGATGGTTTGCCACCGCTTTGGCGCGAATGTCGTCGACCTGTGCCTTGATGCCCTCGACGCTGTTGCCGTTAGTGAAATACCAATCCGACACCCGCGCCGCCATGTCACGTGCGGCACGGGAGCTGCCGCCCTGAAAGATTTCCGGGCGGCCCAGCGGTTTCGGTTTGAGGCTGTAATTGTCGAAGCGATAGAAATCGCCACGGAAGGTGAAGTTGTCCTGACTCCAGATCCCTCGCAATGAACGGATGAACTCTTCAGAACGACGATAGCGCTCGTCGTGCTCCAGCCAATGCTCGCCAATCGCCTGGAATTCGCCCTTGAACCAGCCGCTGACGATGTTCACCGCAATCCGGCCGTTGGTGAGTTGATCGATGGTCGCCAATTGTTTGGCCGCCAGCGCCGGTTGCCACGGGCCGGGCAAGATGGCGGCGATGACTTTGAGTTGGCTGGTGGCCGCGAGCAGCGCGTGGCTGAAGGCAACCGATTCATGCTGAAACTCGGCGCCGTAACCGGCGGTGAAGCGGATTTGCGTCAGGGCATATTCGAAACCCGCCGCCTCGGCCAATTGCGCCAGTTTGCGGTTGTAGTCGATGCCCCAATCGGTGCGTTGCTCGATCTTGCTGACCACCAGGCCACCGCTGACGTTCGGCACCCAGTAGGCAAATTTCACGGCTTGCTGACTCATTGGCGTGTCCTCGGGACAGTTGATGAAGGTGAGTAAGCCAGAGCAGCAAGCGTGCCAGCGGCGGGAGACCCGGTTTTATTGGTTTCTCCGGAAATCGGCATGCATGGTGAGAGGGTGAATTGTTGGGTGCGTGTTGGGTGGGCAACAGTTGAGCCGTCGCTGGTCGAGTCTTATGGGTCGCCGCAACATTCGGAAATGAGTAACATGACTGCCCTCCCCGCAGCCCAGCTCTGCGCCCTGCCGAAATAAGCCGATTCCATGCCTTTCGAACTCAGCGTTGACCTCACCACCCTGGCCGTTCTGGCCCTTGTCGCTTTCATTGCCGGATTCATCGACGCCATCGCCGGCGGTGGCGGTCTGTTGACCACGCCTGCGTTGCTCACCGCCGGCCTGCCGCCGCACCTGGTGCTGGGCACTAATAAACTGAGTTCGACCTTCGGTTCGGCCACCGCCAGTTTCACCTTCTACCGACGCAAGCTGTTTCACCCACGGCAGTGGATGCACGCCATCGTCGGCACGCTGGTCGGTGCGCTGACCGGCGCCGTCGTCGCCCATTACCTGCCCGCCGAATGGCTGAACAAGATGCTGCCGGTGATCGTCTTCGCCTGTGGCCTGTACCTGTTGTTTGGCGGCACGCCGAAAGCGCCGCTGGACAGCGACGCACCGATCAAGAAGAAGTGGCAATCGACCCAGGGCTTCAGCCTCGGTTTCTACGACGGCGTAGCCGGCCCCGGCACTGGCGCGTTCTGGACGGTCAGCAGCCTGCTGCTGTACCCGATCGATCTGGTCAAGGCCAGCGGCGTGGCGCGCAGCATGAACTTCGTCAGCAACATTGCGGCGCTGTCGGTGTTCGTGTTTTCCGGGCAGGTGGACTGGATCATCGGCCTGAGCATGGGCCTGTCGGTGATGGTCGGCGCATTCTTCGGGGCGCGCACCGCGATCAGCGGCGGCGCCAAGTTCATTCGTCCGGTGTTCATCACCGTGGTGCTGGGGTTGACCGTGCGTCTAGCCTGGCAGCACTGGTTCAGCGTGGCCTAAGCGCCGCGCCACGTAGACGTCGATCAGATAACGGGCAATCGATTTGGACGCCGGCAACGGCGGCAGATCGTGCACGTTGAACCACTGGGCGTCTTCGATCTCGTCTTCCTGACAGACAATCTCGCCACCGGCATATTCGGCATGGAAGCCGAGCATCATCGAATGCGGGAACGGCCAGCACTGGCTGCCCATGTATTGGATGTTCTTCACCTCGATCTGCACTTCCTCGCGCACTTCGCGAATCAGGCAATCCTCGGCCGACTCACCCGGTTCGGCAAACCCGGCCAGCGTGCTGTAGACCCCGGTGACGAAACGCGGTGAACGCGCCAGCAGCACTTCATCGCCACGGGTCACCAGCACGATCATGCTCGGCGAAATCCGCGGATAACTGCGCAGATCGCAGGGCTGGCAATACATCGCCCGCTCCCGCGGCACCTGGGTCATGGCCTGACCGCAGTTGCCGCAGAAACGGTGTTCGCGCGCCCAAGTACCAATCTGCGCCGCATAACCCAGCACTTTGTAGATCGTGTGATCGCCATCGAGCATGAACGCCCGCAGGCCTTTCCAGCTGCAACCCGGCACCTCGCTGGTGCTGCGCAGTTCCAGCAGATACACCGGCTCGCCATCGAGATGACCGATACCGTGCTCGGCAAGGATCGACAAGTCCTGGCGCTTGAGCCATTCTCGGGGGAACAGCGCGCCGTTGTCATCGAACAGGAAACCCTCGGGGCTGCGCGCCACGGCCCAGCCGCCGGGTTGATCGGTGTCCAGTACTGCAGTGGTCCAGCGAGATGTCATGGTTTCTCAATCCAGAAATTCGGGTTTCTGTTTGCTCATATGGGCGGCCATGGCCACGCGCAAATCGTTGGATTGCAGCATGGCGGCGTTCCAGGTGGCAACGTACTCGAGACCGTCGTCGATGCGATGGTCGCGCATGTAGCTGATCATTTCCTTGGTGCCGGTGACCGCGATCGGCGACTTGCCGGCGATGTCCCGGGCAATGTCCATCACGCCTTCGATAAGGCTGTCCTTGTCGCTGTAGACGCGATTGACCAGACCGATGCTGCGCGCTTCTTCGGCGCCAAAGGTGCGACCGGTGTAAGCCAGCTCACGCAGCATGCCGTCACCGATGATCCGTGGCAACCGTTGCAAAGTGCCTACATCAGCCGCCATGCCGATATCGATTTCTTTAATAGAGAATTGCGCGTCTTCGGCGGCGTAGCGCATGTCGCAGGCTCCGATCAGGTCGATGGCGCCGCCCAGGCAGTAACCCTGGATCGCCGCGAGTACCGGTTTGCGGCAATTGTCGACCGCATTGAAGGATGCTTGCAGGGTCAGGATCTTCTTGTGCAGCAGGCGCGCATTGCGGCCGACGTCCTTGCCCAGTTCATTGGCCACACCTGCCAGCATCATCAGGTCGATGCCCGAGGAAAAGTGTTTGCCGGCGCCGCTGAGCACCACCACCCGCACTTCGTCGGTGTCGTCGATCCACTGGAACACCTCGACGATTTCACTCCAGAACGCGGCGTTCATCGAGTTGATCTTTTCCGGACGATTGATCTGCACATGGGCGATATTGTCGGCCAGTTCGACGCTGAAGGCGGTGTATTGAGTCATGGCAGAAGTCCTTTACCGGGCTGAAAATGAGGCCCGAACTATAACAAGGCATCAGCAGGGCGGTTCGGCCAAATGCGGGACTCTAGCCGTTCTTCACCGCGACGAAGGCGGCGGTCTCGTAAGGCACCGTCACCACTTCCCTGCCCCGCAACTGCGGCTCGCCGGCAATCAGTTGAGCAATCTGCTCGTCGATCTTCGCACGTTGTTGGTCACTCAACGCCGCAATGAAACTGGTGGAGCGCACCCGGTTGAAAATCACATCCTCCGGCGAGCCGGTATGGCCATGCTGAAAGTGCTGCGCCTGCAACGGCCCGAACGCCGGATGGGGAAAGGCCTTGCGCCATTCGCCGGTGTAGAAGCGCGGTGTGTCACCTTCCAGCGCATTGACGATGGCGTCCAGCTTGGGCACCCAGTCGATCCGGGTGTCGCGCAGGTTCCAGATCAGGCCCAGCTTGCCTCCCGGTTTAAGGACCCGGGCGATTTCATCCAGCGCTTCTGTGCTGGCAAACCAGTGAAAGGCCTGGGCGCAGACCACGGCATCCACCGAGGCGTCGGGCAGCGGCAAATCCGTCGCCGTACCGCTGACGGCCAGCACCTGCGGCCAGGCCAGCGACAGTTTTTCCAGCATCTGCGCCACCGGTTCCACGGCGATCACCTGGGCGCCGGTCGCCACCAGCCGTCCGGTGAACTTGCCGGTGCCGGCGCCGAGGTCGATAACGGTCTTGTGGCCATCAAGGCCCAGCGTGCCCGTCAGCCATTCACTGACGGCCGGCGGATAGTCGGGCCGGCCTTTGACGTAGGTGTCGGCAGCGGTTTTGTAGCCGCTGGCGGCCGAGTGGTGAACCTGATCTTTCATGGCCAAACTCCCATGGTAGAACTGCAGATCGACAACGAGTGCTGACGAGCATAGCGCCGGAAAAAGGGCTTTCCTTTAACAAAGCCTGACAAAGCAATGAATAAATTTTCACCCTGCGGTGTTCAAAGTGAAACATGACCCCCTGTGGAGCCTTGCCCATGACTATCCGTTCCGTTATGTTCGCCGCCCCGTTGCTGGTGGCCGCGGTTTTCGCGAGCCCCCTCGCCTTCGCCAATGGCGATGAAGAGGCGCCGGTACAGAAGCCCAACTGCCCCAAAGGCCAGGTGTTCGACACCAAGACCCAGAAGTGTGTGATGCAGACCAGCCATCTGGTGCCCGACGCCGACCGGACCGATTACGCCTACCGTCTGGCCAAGGCCGGCCGTTATGAAGAAGCCCTGACCCTGCTCGACACGCTGGAACAACCGAACACCGCCAAGGCCCTCAACTATCGCGGTTACGCCACGCGCAAACTGGGGCGCACTGACGAAGGCATCGGATATTACCTGCAATCGGTCAAGCTTGATCCGCAGTACGCGCAAGTCCGCGAATACCTGGGCGAAGCCTATGTGATCAAGGGCCGCGTCGATTTTGCGCAGGAACAGTTGCAGCACATCCAGACGATCTGCGGCACGACCTGCGAGGAATACCGGGACCTGGCCGAAGCCATCAACGATTCATCGAAAACCTGACACGACACGCGGAGGCGAACATTTTCAGCGATCAGGCCTTCAGGGCCGAACTCGGGCAACACCTGGCGCGCCTGTGGCGCTACGGATTGCTGCTGTCGCGCAATCGGCACGTGGCCGAGGATCTGGTGCAAGCCACCTGCGTGCGGGCGCTCGAACGTTCGGGCCAGTACGTGGCCGGCACGCGTATGGATCGCTGGCTGCTGAGCATTCTGCATTCGATCTGGCTCAACGAAGTGCGCGCCCGCCGGGTGCGCCAGGGCCAGGGTGTGGCGGATGCCGAAAGCCAGCTGACATTCGATGGTGAATACGCCGCGCAGACTCATGTGATGGCAGCGCAGGTGATCCGCCGGGTCGATGCGTTGCCGGAAACCCAGCGCGAAACGGTTTATCTGGCCTACGTCGAAGGCCTGTCCTATCGCGAAATCGCCGAGATCCTGCAAGTGCCGATCGGCACGGTCATGAGCCGGCTGGCCACCGCGCGCCTGAAACTGGCCGAATACCCGCCGCTGCAAGCGGTACCGAACACCCCCGCAGGAGACCGGCAATGAATGCGCCTTCCGACGAGCAACTGGTGGCGTATCTGGACGATGAACTTGACCGCGAACAGCGCAGCCAACTCGACAGCCTCATCGCCGACGATCCGCTGCTGAGTTTGCGGGTGCAATGGCTGAGTCGCAGCAACCTGCCATTCAAGGCTGCCTACGACGAACTGGCGCAACAGGCACCGCTTGATCGCTTGCAGGCCCGGCTCGATGCCGCGCCGTCACCGCAGAAGCCCGGTTTCAGCCGGCGCTGGTTCATCGGCGCGGCGGCAGCGGGCGTGGCGCTCGCAGGTGTCGCGGCGGACCGCTTGCTCCTGGCCTGGCAAACGCAGCAATCGCACAACTGGCGCGAGCTGGTGGGCGATTACATGGCGCTGTATGTGCCGCAGACCCTCGAACATCTGCCCACCGACGAAGCCTCGCAACTGGCGCAGCTGCGAACCGTCGATGCGCGGCTGGGCGTGAGCCTGTCGCCGGCGAAACTGAAACTGCCGGGCGCACAGTTCAAACGCGCGCAATTGCTCGAGTATGACGGCGTGCCCATCGCCCAGATGACCTGGCTCGACGCCACCCACGGCCCGTTGGCGCTGTGCGTCACGCGCACCAACAGCGGCAGCCAGCCGCTGGCCCATGAACGCCGGCACGGGATGAACGTGGTGTACTGGACCGAACGCGAACATGCCTGGATGCTGATCGGCCATCACCCGGCTTACGAGCTGGAGGAGATGGCGAAAATGTTTAAGACCCAGCTGAACGTTTAAAGAATTTTGTCACTATGCTGCTCGGGTGATTTTCCACGAAGGATGGATTTATGCCGATTTCTCCACGCACAGCCCTGCTGGTCATCGACGTGCAGAACGACTTCATTCCCGGCGGCCAGTTGGCCGTGCCCGAAGGTGACCTTATCGTTCCGCTGATCAACCGGCTCGCCGGGCAGTTCAAGCAAGTGGTCATTGCCCAGGACTGGCACCCGGCCGGGCATGCTTCGTTTGCTTCCAGCCATCCAGGCCGCCAGCCTTACGACGTGATTCAACTGCCGTACGGTGAGCAGACGCTGTGGCCGGATCATTGCATTCAGGGTTCACGCGGTGCCGAGTTTCACTCGGGACTCGATCTGCCCCACGCGCAGTTGGTCATCCGCAAGGGCTGCAACCCGGACATCGACAGCTATTCGGCGTTTCTGGAAGCGGATCGCGTCACGACCACGGGTCTGGCCGGTTATCTGAAGGAACGCGGGGTCGACACGGTGTACATGGTTGGCCTGGCGCTGGATTTCTGCGTGATGTTCTCCGCGCTGGATGCACGGGCGGCGGGGTTCAATGCGTTTGTGGTGCTGGATGCTTGCCGGGCGATTGATTTGAACGGCTCGCTGGCGTCGGCGATCGAGCGGATGCAGGTAGCTGGGGTTGGGTTGATCCAGTCCACTGAACTGCTTTGACCGACTTGCTGATCGTTCCCACGCTCCGCGTGGGAATGCATACGGTGACGCTCTGCGTCACAAAGGACGCGGAGCGTCCTGGGCGGCATTCCCACGCAGAGCGTGGGAACGATCAGCGCTCTGGGTGGGACCTCAGCGATCATCAGGTCGGGGTTGGCAGCCAAAGCCTGAAACGCGCCCCGCCCAATGGCGAACCCTCCACCGTCAACGTCCCGCCCTGCGCTTCCAGCGCCCGCCGGCTGATCGCCAGCCCCAGGCCAAACCCGCCGGTCGCCCGATCGCGACTGCGATCCAGTCGATAGAACGGCTCGAAAATCCGCTCCCGCTCGTCTTCCGGAATGCCGATGCCGTCATCATCGACCCAGATCTCGCAGCCTTTCGGGCAGACCTGCACGCCAATCTGAATGCGTTTCTCGCAGTAGCGCATGGCGTTGCGCAGCAGGTTCTGAATCGCGCGGGCCGTCAGGCGCGGGTCGAGGGAGAAGCGTTCCAGCTGATTGTGCAGCAGCACATCGATGACGATTTCCGGGGATTCCAGTTCTTCATCGACGCTGCCCAGAATGCTGTCGATGAACTCGTCCAGCGACACTTCGACCTGCTCCGGCAACTTCGCCGGATTCTGCAGGCGGCTGTAGGACAGCAACTCCAGCACCAATTCATCCAGTTCGCGAATGTGCGCGACCAGCCCCTGCAGGCGTTCGCGGCTGGCTTGCGGCAAGTCATCGGACAGCGCCAGCGCGAGGCCGAAGTCCAGGCGGGTCAGCGGCGTGCGCAATTCGTGGGACACGGCGTTGAGCAGGTCCCGCTGCTGGTTGAGCAGGTTTTCGATATCGCCGGCCATGGTGTCGAACACATTGGCCAGACTGCCGATGTTGGAGCTTGCGCCAATCTGCGTGCGCTCGCTCAAATGGCCCTTGCCGAAACGTTCGGCCGTGCCCTTGAGGCGTTCCAGATCGCGCCAGTGCGGGCGAAACCAGAGCAACAGGCACGCCAGCAGACTGGCGCCGATCAGCACGTTGATGCTCCAGTACAGCAGGTTCACGTCCATCGGATCCGGCGGCACCACCATCTGCACCGCCATTTCGTCGTTGAGCGGCGTGACCGCCAGCGTGCGCCAGCCCCAGTCGCCCACCCGCACCATGTTCTCACCACGCCGCAGCCGCTCTTGCTCGATGGCGGTGAAGCCAGGGTCATCAATACGGGCGAGCACGATGTGCAGCGGTTGAAAATCCTTGTCCATCGATGCTGCCAGCGCTGGCCACTGATCCTGCGGCACCGCGCGAAACTGCTTGGTGATCAGCGATTGCAGGCCTCGGGAATAGTCGAGGTTGTAGGTGACGAATCGCTGCTTGAACGCCATCACCACCAGATCCGGCACCAGATAGATCGCCGCGCTGTAGGAGACGATCGTCACCAGATAGAGGCGAAACAGGATTCTGAACATCGAATCAGCATTCCCACTCGGAACGGCTGAACAGATAACCCTTGCCCCACACGGTCTTGATCTTGCGCGCCTCGCCGGCGTGGTCGTCGAACTTGCGCCGCAGCTTGGAAATCGCCACGTCCACCGAGCGGTCGGTGCCGTTGAATTCGATGCCGCGCAGGCGTTGCAGGATCTGGTCGCGGCTCAGCACTTCGCCGGCATGACGGGCCAGCACCACCAGCAGGTTGTATTCGCCGCTGGACAGCTCGACCGGTTGCTCGCGCCAGGTCACCGTGCGTTCCGACAAATCGATGCACAGATTGCCCATCAGGATCCGGTCGTTGGCGGTCATCGGCTCGCCGAGGCTGCTGCGCCGCAGCAAAGTGCGCACTCGCGCCAGCAGGACGCGCGGCTCACAGGGCTTGGTGACGTAATCGTCGGCGCCCATTTCCAGGCCCAGCACCTGATCGTGGCTGTCGTCGCGGGCGGTGAGCATCAGGATCGGCAGCGTTGCAGAGTCGGCGCGTAACAGGCGACAAACCTGCAAGCCATCCAGGCCCGGCAGCATCAGGTCGAGAATCACCAGATCCGGCGGATTGAGCCGCGCCCGCTCGCGCACATGGTCGCCGCGGCCGATCACGCTGACGGAGTAACCGTTGCGTTCGAGGTAACTGGAGATCAGTTCGGCGAGGGCGGTGTCGTCTTCGACCAGAAGAATGTTGGGCATTGAGGTGATCCAGAAATACAGTGGCGACCCATCGTCCGCTATCGCGAGCAGGCTCGCTCTCACACTTGGAATGCAATCCCTTGTGGGAGCGAGCCTGCTCGCGATGCTTTATCTGTCGCAATAAATATCAAGGCGTAAAGGATATACGCCCTCACTCGTCCCTGAGCAAAACCCTTACACAATTTCACACAGCGCCTACAAAGCTTCACCGCTACCCTCGGCGACTGTCCGTAGGATGCGCAGATCAATATTGGGGGTTGTACATGTCGAAGAATCTGCTGGCCGGGCTCGGCCTGATCGCATTGGCGTTGACGCTGAGTGCCTGTGATAAATCCTCGAACGCCGAGGAACAGGCGCCGCCGGCCACCGTGCGGATCGAAACCCTTGAGGCGCGCCCCCTGTCGATCAGCAGCGAACTCAGCGGGCGGATTGCCGCGCCGCGCATTGCCGAAGTCCGCGCCCGGGTCGCCGGCGTCGTGCTGCAACGCACCTACCGCGAAGGCAGCGACGTGAAAAAGGGCGATGTTTTGTTCCGCATCGATCCGGCACCGTTCAAGGCTGACCTCGATAGCGCCGAAGCCGCCCTGCGCAAGGCCGAGGCCAACGCGTTCCAGGCAAAACTGCAGGAACAGCGCTACGCCCAGTTGATCGACGACAAGGCCATCAGCGCACAGGATTACGACAACGCCCGCGCCAATGCCCGGCAGACTGCCGCCGACGTGGCCGCCAACAAGGCTGCCGTCGAGCGCGCGAAGTTGAACCTTGGTTACGCCACCGTCACCGCGCCGATTTCCGGCCGCGTTGGTCGCGCGCTGGTGACCGAAGGCGCACTGGTGGGCCAGAACGAAACCACGCCCATGGCGCTGATCCAGCAACTGAACCCGATCCACGCCGACCTCACCCAGTCGACCCGCGAACTCAATGAGCTGCGCCGGGCATTCCGGTCCGGCCAGTTGCAGCAGGTCGGCCAGGATCAGGTCAAGGCCACGCTGATCCAGGACGACGGCAGCCTTTATCCGTTGCCGGGCAAACTGCTGTTCAGCGACATCACCGTCGATCCGGGCACCGGTCAGATCATCCTGCGCAGCGAGTTCCCCAACCCGGATCTCGATCTGTTGCCCGGCAGCTACGTTCGCGTGCGTCTGGAACAAGGCGTGATCCAGCACGGCCTTACCGTGCCGCAACGCGCGGTGCAGCGCGACAGCGCCGGTGTGGCGCAAGTGCTGACCATCGACGATCAGATGCGCGTCGCCCAGCAGCCGGTTCAGCTTGGCGCTGTGCAGAACGACCGCTGGATCGTCACAGGTGGCCTGAAGGCCGGCGACCGCATTGTCATCGAAGGCCTGCAACACGCCCGTCCGGGCGAAGTGGTGCAGATCGACGACACCCCTCTTCCACTTGCCCAGACCTCTGGTCAGTAAGCAGGACGCTCTTCTATGCCGCAGTTCTTTATCGACCGCCCGGTGTTCGCCTGGGTCGTCGCGTTGTTCATCCTGTTGGCCGGTGCGCTGGCCATCCCGCAATTGCCGGTGGCGCAGTACCCCGACGTCGCGCCGCCGCAGATCGAAATCTATGCCGTGTACCCGGGCGCCTCGGCGCAGACCGTCGACGAAAGCGTGGTCAGCCTGATCGAGGAAGAGCTCAACGGCGCCGATCACCTGCTGTATTTCGAATCGCAGAGCAGCCTGGGTAGCGCGACGATCAAAGCCACTTTCCAGCCGGGCACCAACCCGGAACTGGCGCAGGTCGATGTGCAAAACCGTCTGAAAGTGGTCGAGTCGCGCCTGCCGCAAGCGGTCAATCAACAAGGCTTGCAGGTGGAAAAAGTCTCCGCCGGTTTCCTGCTGCTGATCACTTTGACCTCCAGCGACGGCAAGCTCGACGACGTGGCGCTCAGCGATTACCTGGCGCGCAACGTGATGAACGAGATCAAGCGCATCGACGGCGTCGGCAAGGCCCAGCTGTATGGCGCCGAACGGGCGATGCGGATCTGGGTCGACCCGCAGAAGCTGATCGGTTTCAACCTGACGCCGGCCGACGTCAACGCCGCCATCGTCGCGCAGAACGCCCAAGTGTCGGCGGGTAGCATCGGCGATTTGCCGAACCCGAGCACTCAGGAAATCACCGCGACGATTCTGGTCAAGGGTCAGCTTTCGACGCCGGAAGAGTTCGCCGACATCGTGCTCAAGGCCAACCCGGACGGCTCCACTGTGCGCATCAAGGATGTGGCGCGAGTCGAGATCGGCAGCCAGGAATACCAGTTCGGCACCCGTCTGAACGGCAAGCCGTCCACCGCCGTCGGCGTGCAACTGGCGCCGGGCGCCAACGCGCTCAGCACCGCCACTTTGATCCGGGCGAAGATGGATGAACTGTCGCGCTATTTCCCGGCGGGCGTGGAATACAAGATTCCCTACGACACGTCGCCATTCGTGAAGGTCTCGATCACCAAAGTGGTCTACACCCTCGGCGAAGCCATGTTGCTGGTGTTTGCGGTGATGTTCCTGTTTCTGCAGAACATCCGCTACACCCTGATCCCGACGCTGGTGGTGCCGGTGGCGCTGATGGGCACCTTCGCGACCATGCTTGCGCTGGGGTTCTCGATCAACGTGCTGACCATGTTCGGCATGGTGCTGGCCATCGGCATTCTGGTGGACGACGCCATCGTGGTGGTGGAGAACGTCGAACGGATCATGGCCACCGAAGGCCTTTCACCGAAAGAGGCAACGCGCAAGGCGATGAGCCAGATCACCGGCGCGATCATCGGCATTACCCTGGTGCTGGTGGCGGTGTTCATTCCGATGGCGTTCATGCAGGGCTCGGTGGGCGTCATCTATCGCCAGTTCTCGTTGTCGATGGCGACTTCGATCCTGTTTTCGGCATTCCTCGCCCTGACCTTGACCCCGGCACTGTGCGCCACTTTGCTCAAGCCGATTGCCAAGGGTGAACATCACGAGAAAACCGGGTTCTTCGGCTGGTTCAACCGCCGATTCGAACAATTGACGGATCGTTATCAGGGCTGGGTCGGTTACGCACTGAAACGCACCGGTCGCTATCTACTGATTTACGTTGTGCTGCTGGTGGGTCTGGGCCTGTGCTTCGCGCGCCTGCCCTCCTCGTTCCTGCCGGTCGAGGATCAGGGTTACACCATCACCGACATTCAACTGCCACCCGGCGCGAGCAAGAACCGTACGGTGCAGGTCGTCGAGCAGATCGAAGCGCACAACGCCGGCGAACCGGGTGTTGGCGACAGCACGGTGATTCTCGGTTTCAGCTTCTCCGGCAGCGGGCAGAACGCCGCGCTGGCGTTCACCACGCTCAAGGACTGGTCACATCGCGGCAGCGACGACTCCGCAAGTTCGATTGCCGACCGCGCCAACATCGCCCTGAGCCAGATCAAGGACGCCGTGGCCTTCGCTGTGCTGCCGCCGCCGGTGGACGGCCTCGGTACGTCCAGCGGTTTCGAGTTCCGCTTGCAGGATCGCGGCGGCCTCGGCCATGCGACCTTGATGGAGGCGCGCACCCAGTTGCTGGAAGCCGCCGAGAAAAGCCCGATCCTGATGAACGTGCGTGAAAGCGCACTGGCCGAAGCGCCGCAAGTGCAACTGGAAGTGGACCGCAAGCAGGCCAACGCCCTGGGGGTTTCGTTCGCCGATGTTGGCAACGTGCTGTCCACCGCCATTGGCTCTTCGTACGTCAACGACTTCCCCAATCAGGGGCGGATGCAACGCGTTGTCGTGCAGGCTGAAGGTGACCGTCGCAGTCAGGTCGATGACCTGCTGAAAATGCATGTGCGCAACGACGCCGGAAAAATGGTGCCCCTGTCGGCGTTCGTCAAAGCCACATGGACCCAGGGCCCGGCGCAGCTGACCCGCTACAACGGCTACCCGGCGATCTCGATTTCCGGCGAACCGAAACCCGGCCACAGCACTGGCGAAGCCATGGCGGAGATCGAACGGCTGGTGGCCCAGGGCCCGAAAGGTCTGGGTCAGGAATGGACTGGTCTGTCGTTGCAGGAACGTTTGTCCGGCAGTCAGGCGCCGATTCTGCTCGGGCTGTCGCTGCTGATCGTGTTCCTGTGCCTGGCGGCGTTGTACGAGAGCTGGTCGATTCCGACTTCCGTGTTGCTGGTGGTTCCGCTCGGTGTGCTCGGCGCGGTGCTGGCGGTCACGCTGCGCGGGATGCCCAACGATGTGTTCTTCAAGGTCGGCCTGATCACCATCATCGGCCTGTCGGCGAAGAACGCGATCCTGATCATCGAGTTTGCCAAGAGTCTTTATGACGAAGGTCACGACCTGATTGACGCCACGCTGCAAGCAGCGCGCCTGCGGTTGCGGCCGATTGTCATGACTTCGCTGGCGTTCATTCTGGGCGTGGTGCCGCTGGCGATTGCTACCGGCGCAAGTTCGGCGAGCCAGCAGGCGATCGGTACCGGAGTGATTGGCGGGATGATTACCGCGACGTTGGCGGTGATTTTTGTGCCGGTGTTTTTTGTGGTGGTGGTGAAAGCCGTAACCCGATGGGCCGGCAAAAAATGAAGTTTCGCTATAAGTCGATCGGTTTTTACACCTGTCAAAGTTGACAGGTTCGACAATTGCTCCAAAACCTTAGGCTAGCTCCTGTCACGTTTGACTTAGCGGTTTGACTTGAATCAGGAGCTTCTCATGACGAATGTAAAGGGCAATGCAGATGGCAAATTCACAGCCACCACGAGCGATCCCGAACTCCGGAATTTTAACGCAGAAGAAAAGTTCTACTCATTGGGTATCGGCCGCTCCCTTCAGGGGTGGGCCTCGTTGGTGCAATGGCCGAATGAACGCAGAAACATTGCCCTGAATTTCATAAACAAGGGCGATATGGAAAACCAGACCTTCGATTTCGCCGATCCTGATCGCCAAGCGTCAGGCAGCTGGTGGAAAAGTACATCAAGCTCTGTCGAAGCGCCTTTCCTTGCGCAAAGCGGCACAGTCACTGTCACCGTGGACGCCGCTAAAGATGAAGCCATGGCAACGTTCGACTTCGTTGCGGTGTCGCAGAATGGAAAAGAGAAAGTGACTGTCAAGGGAAAACTGCATCTGGTGCCGAACGACCAAGGGAGCGCAAAACCATGAGTGCTGCTCAACCAGTGTCCGAAGATAGCTTGACCGCTGACGTCGATGGCCTGGAGCCGCCAGTGAAGAATAGCTACACGGCAGAAACGGTTCTCCTCACGGCTCAATACGATCAACTTTTCAAACAAGAGGCCTGGTCAGCCAGGGGAGAATGGTGGATTGATGGCCCGAGTCGTCCTCAACGGAGTCTGAGCATTGTTCTGAATGTGGTGCAAACCGCCAGTTTGAATACCCCCTACGACTTGAATACGGATGTCAGTCTGGTCAGAGCGGTTTTCGTGGAAAGACTCGCGGTTGGTATCAATCCTTTTTACAAAGCGATTCAAGGGACAGTCACCTTTCTCAGCTTCCCTGTTGCCGGCTCGGAGAAGGGGCAAATTGAAGCCGAGTTCGACTTCCTCGGCCAGAACGGTGACGCTGTTCCAAAAACCGTGACAGTCTCCAAAGGCAAGCTTCAGATCCATAACTGATCCAGCTTCCCGCCCATCCTTCTGAAACATAAAAACCTTGGGCTTCTTGTCGATGCTGACAGAGTCACAAGGTTTCTTTTTGCAGTCCTCCGCGCCAGCCAGAACCCACACCCATGCTATGGTTTGCTCGACGCCGTCAACAAAGAGCCGCCCATGCGCTTCCTCGCCCGCACCCACCCTCGCCTCTCTGTCGCGTTTCTGGTCGGCCTTGCCGTCGGCCTTCTGGTACCCGCCGATTCCGTCATCAGTAAAATACTCATCGGCTGGAATGCCGGGGTCTGGACCTACCTGGCGCTGATGCTCTGGCTCACCGCCAGGGCCAAGGCGCCGGACGTCAAGCAGATCGCCGTCGTCGAAGATGAAAACGCCGGGCTGGTGCTGTTCGTGGTGTGTATTGCGGCGCTGGCCAGCCTGGCGGCCATCACCCTGGAACTTGTCGGCAGCAAGGATCTGGATACCCACCACAAATTGATGCACTACGGTTTTACCGCACTGACGGTCATTGGCTCATGGCTGCTGATCGGGGTGATTTTCTGCGTCCACTACGCCCGGCTGTTTTACACCTGGGACGGCAAAGAGCCGGCGCTGCGCTTTGCCGAAGGCCTGACGACGCCCAATTACTGGGACTTTCTGTACTTCTCGTTCACCATCGGCGTCGCGGTGCAGACGGCGGATGTCGGCGTGGCCACGCGGGAGATCCGCAAGATCGTGCTGGCGCAGTCGCTGATCGGTTTCGTATTCAACACAGCGATTCTGGGTTTCTCGATCAACATCGCCGCCGGATTGTTTGGCTGAGGGCTGGCGTCAGTGGCTATTCGCTCACAGATTTCAAGGGCTGTAACCTGTCAAGTCTGACAGTGTACAGATCGCCTGAATCGCGCTTTTATGATGCATCCAGAGTTAGGGCCCAATGGCCTTTGGATACTTCCCCAAAGTGAACGGAGATCCAATTCATGAACGCTGTGATCAGACGCACCAGTTTTGCCCCCGGTAATTTTGTGACCGCAAAAGCTTTCGCCAACGGTGGAGCCCCTGTCGCGAACTTCACTGCCTCTTCCCGACTGATTGAAACCAAAAAGGTCGGCCCTGACAAAATCGACGCGGTAGAGATAACCGCCATTGATCGGCCACCTTCGGGCACGAAAGCCAAAACAAACCCGGCACGTGAACTTACCCTGATCGTCCCCGATGGTTTCCCGTTCGGGAAACATGTCTTGACCAGCCGCTCTGACGTAGCCGTCAGCTATAAAGACGGCACTGCGATCAGTGAAGGCATTTCAGGTGACATCGAGATCAAGCCTGCGAGCGATCAAAAGAATGTCGCGGCCGATTTCAATGTGACGCTGGAGAACGCCGATGGTACTACCTTCCAGTTGAAGGGAGGTTTTCAAGTCTTGAAGTGATGCAGCCGCAGGCACAAAAAAGGGAAGCCATCGCTTCCCTTTTTAGTTTCCGTTCCCTCAGAACCTGTAATGCGCCCCCATGTTCACACCGAAGTCTTTGGTGACGTTGTCGCCCTTGCTGGTGTCCAGCTCCGCGTGCAGCTGCCAGCGGTCATTCAGGGTCCAGGATGCGCCGGCGGCCACTTCGAAGCGCGTGCCGGAAAGATCATTGTTGAACTTGTTGTCGTTGACCCGCACTTCGTTGGTTTTGACGAACTCATGTACGGCAGCCACCCGCACGTGGGGTTGCAGGACACTGCCATCCGCCAGTTTCATGCCTCGCCCTAAGTTCAGGCCCGCCTTGCCCAGCATGGAACGGGTGGTATCAGCGTCGACACTCAGACCATTGTCCAGACGAAAATCCTTGCCTTGCACCGAGGCTGCCTGCCATTGGGTGAACGGTTCGATGTAATAGCCATCCGCGAACTCAATATGCTTGCCGAACTCCACCGACGCGCTTGCACCCAGACTGTTGTAACTGCCTTTGGTTTTGGTGTTGTCACTCAGCATCACGTCGGCCTTGTTGCGAAAGTGATTGAGCTTGCCCACCGCGTCCAGGTAGTAACCGCGGGCGCCCAGCCAGGTGCCGTAGAGACCGAGTGAGGTGCTGCCGATTTCCCCGGAGCTGCCTCGGCTCAAATCCAGATCGGATTTGCTGTAACCGGCAAACACACCGAGCAGTACACGCTCGCCGGCGATTTGCACCGGCGTATCGACGCCCATCGAGAAACCATACTGTCGTTGTTTGTAACCATTTCCGTAAGCATTGTTACTGATGCTGTACTGGCTGCCGAAAGAGCGCACCCATCCGCCCGTTTGCCCGCCATTGACCCGCAAATCACCCATGCGGTTGTTCAGCAGAACCGTTTCGCCATAGGTCACTGTCGGGGCTGTACCGGCAATGGCCAATGCGGCGCGTGTCGGTGTGCTGACAACAGTCTTGTCCGGTTGCAGGAACCAGTCATCTCCCTTCTTCACCAGAAGATAAGTGAATGCGCCTACGTCGACACGGTTGTTCACCAGGCCGTACTGCGCGCCTGACGCCACGCTCTGCACCACTTTGATGGACGAGTCATTGACCGGATCAAGACCGGAACTGGTGACCAGCAACTGATGGTAGCCGGAAGCACTGCGCGTGACATTCAGCAGGTCGCTGAGACCCTGATTGAAGTCGGTGCCCATCCGGAACGTGCCGTTGCCCGACAGGTTGGCGACGTTCAATTGAAAGTATTGCTGAGGAGTGCCGAAACCTACCGTGCCGCCATTGCCCAGCGACAGATTGTTCACCGATTGACTGCCGGTCATCTGCCATAGCGCCTGATTGTTGATCGCAAAATTGGCGACATTGTTCACCTGGCCGGTGAGCGTGGCAGCATTGTCCAGCGTCAGACTCGAAGCACTATTGGCAGAAGCATTGACGTCACCGTTCATGACGCTCTGATTGTTGATCGTCACCGTGGCGACGTTGTCGAGATTGCCGGTCAGGGTCGAGCCGTTGTCGAGCGCCACACTCGAAGCACCGAGCACATTGCCGGTCATGCGCGCCTGATTGTTCAACACCGCGGTCGTGACGTTTTGCAGATCACCGGTCAGCGACGCATTGTTCTGCAACGTGACATTCGCGGAACTGCCCGAAACCACCGTGACGTTACCGGTCAGGTCACTGTTCTCGACGAGGAATCCAGCCGAAGCACCTTGTCGGACTTCAAGCAACGTGTTGTTGCCGGCCACCAGCGTCGAACGGTTACGCACTTCGATGTCTGCCACTGTCGGGAAATTCGGCGCGTTGATGCCGACCACCAGTGCCGAGCCGGTCTGGCCTTCGACACGAGTGCCGTCCAGAATTATTTTGGTCGGGATAACGGCGTTCACCTGAGTGTCAGTGCCAACCGTCACGCCATTAAGACCGCCGCTAATCGTACTGCCGGTGGCCGACAGTGAACCTTCCAGCATCCTGATCCCGAAGCTGTTCGCACCAGTGCCTTCGGCGGTGGAGTTTTGCAGACTGATGACGCTGAATCGGTTGCCCGCAATGCCCCCCGTCAAGCCCTGAACAACTGAGCCATTACGCAGCGTCACGCTTGAACCGCCTACGCTGTTGTTATTGCGTACTGCCGAAATGCCGATGCCAGTGGCATTGTTAACCGTTGAGTTGTCCAGGGTTGCGCTGGCGTTGACCAGTGAAATCCCCGAGACCGCTGCGGCGTTGACATTCGAGCCCGTCAGATTGATCAGGCCACCGGGATTGCTGTTCATTTCCAGTGTCGTGGCATTGGTGGCATTCAGGATGGCGTTGTCTTGAAGTTGCCAGATTTGCACCGGCGTCGTGCCGTCAATGGCAAGCATGGTACCCGCCGGAACGGTACCCGCCTGGGTGAGCGGCGAATTCATCAATAGGGGCAGCAGGGACAAAATTCCCAAGCTGATCGAGGTTTTCTGAAACGGGGTGTTCAATTTGGGCGACATGGTTGAGTCCTACTCGATTACATTCCGTGAGGAACGAGCGTCCGACTCAAACGAGTTGCGAGCCGGAACTGAAGCGGTCGCCAGACTACGGATAACTTTCCGAGGGATATGTAGGACTAATCTCCATCTTCGTACGACTTATCCCCTTGTCCCGTAAGAGCACCCGTATCTGACTTCGATTCCCACGATGGGGACGGTATTGACTGCCGTCTCCATCGCAGGAAACTTCACTCGAAGTACTGTTGATGCACGATCAAGGACGGTTCTGGTCGCAATACACCAGGCTCGAGTTCAAGAGCGCGACAGGGACGATGACCGACGCTGTAATGCCGTTGACCCCATACTCGATGTACGCATATTGAGTCGCCGGACGCTGGCCAGGACCGGGGCTCGGCAGCTGGATCGGACGGACATTGGTGTATGGCACGTTAAATTCCAGAGGGCCCGTTGCAGGCATGGGCTTGGAATCTGTGAATGGCGTGTTGGGTATCACCGTCCCGCCAACTCCGTTGGTCGTCCGCCCCTCAAATTTTAACGCAACCGTTGCACCTGTCGGGATGTTGGCATCCCGCTCGACCCTGATCCGCAGTCTGCGTGTAGCCTCATACGGCGGCATCGGTCCGTTCGCGACAGCCGGGTGATCCAGACACGGGCAGTTGACGGACATCAAGAAGCTCTCGGGAACCACCGCACCGGTGGGGGTTCTGAACGCCGAAACGACAATCTTCGGCGCCGGCAGATTGATCACGATCGCTGTCACGTTGACACGCGTAACAGGCGTCTGCGTCATCGCGTTTGAACTGCCGGGGTAGGAGACAACAATGTAGGCCTCGCGCGCGGTAGCGCCGGTGCCGTTCCCTTCCAACAGAATCTCGGCCCAAGGCAATCGCGTGGTGACCCTCGTCGCGCCAACCTGCACGCCCACAGGCTGACCCACTTGTTTGCCCTGATAGAAGAACGTGACGATTTCTCGACCGGTAATCGGCCGCAGAGGATTTGTCCACAAGTTCCAGATCATGGTTGCATCAAGACCGGCCTGAGCCGGGCCAAGCGTGTTGGGTGCAGGCACAGGCGTGCCGCCACCCTGAACGATCACCGGGATGGCATTGGGGTTTTCCAGTTCAGGAAGGTTCGGCTGCTCATCCCCGGCGTATGCAAAATCGACAGTAGCAAATTGCTGAGGCGTGGAAACCGGATTCGGTGTAATCGTCGAGCGAATCAATTCGTACCAGTACTCGACCTGCTCTTCGGTGTCCCGGTTAGGGTCGCCGAAGACCACCGCCCAAAAGGCGTAATCAATCACGAATTTCAGCGGCCCGGCAGTGCCTGGCGCCGGGATTGTCTGTTCCGCAAGATCATGGACAATACCCTTCGAATCCATGATATGCGGCAGGATTCGGTCATCTTGCAACGAGTTGGTCGGGAAATCGATCTCCATTACCACTGCATCTGGATCAGATTTGAATGATGCGAGCGTAATGGGCGTCTGACCGTTGATACCGGTCGCCGGAATCCTTGGAATACCCAGCACCGGGGCCGGTGCGCTGACCCGATTGAACAGCAGCGTGATGGGTGCGTTGTTGCTGATATTGCCCGCGGCATCCTTTAGGTTGTAGGAGGAAAAATACGCGCCATCCTTCAACGCTTGCAGAATGACCAGTGAAATATTGATAACGCCGTCAGACGGCACCGGGAAATCTGCAACAACAGCGCCCTCACCTTGCATGCCGGTGAATGTCGTGAGTTGGGAGATGAAGAAGTTGACCAGATCAAGGCCTGGTTCGAATTTTGTCCAGCCCGTTGGAATGGTGATGTTCAAGCCGCCAGCGTTGGCAGGGTTGTTCAACCAATCGTCATCGATGACGGTTGGCAAACCTGTCAGGCTGATCTGCAGCGGCCGATTGCCGGTGCCATTGCCAGTGCCGGGTTGGCGCTGCCATTGTGCAGTCAGGTCGATGAGGATCTCGAGATGCGGTTGAGAGTTGTCGAGGTTCCCGTATACGTCAATGATAACGAACGCTGCAAAAAACTTGTTGTAATCCCCGCTAGCCGAGAACTTGTCGACGAAGATACTGAGCTGCGTGTCGGTCCGGTCAAAACTGACCGGAAAAGTCCAGTCACCTCCTGGCTGGCTGGCTTTAAGCTTAGTGTCCACTAAATAAGTCGGATCTCCCGGTATCAGCTGCGCCCCTTCCGGAAAGATATACAGTTGAATTTGGTGCGCACCATCCGGAGTTTTGTCATCAACGTCCGCCAACTGAAAGGTCACTTTTTTATCAACTTTCAGTTGTTGATACGTCAGTCGACCATCTGCCAACTGATCCACAATCGTTGGCGGCAACGCCAGAGCACCACCACCCGTTTTAGCCTGCATATTCATGTTCGTGAACTCCATCGATGAGTGTGTTGTTGAACCATCAACGTTGTTTCCCAATGAAGAATTTCGCGACTGCGGGCTGCGTGTTCCTGGGATTGACGTTCTGCCAACGTTTTGTTGGATCTATCGCTTTTCACTGCTTTTTTGGACTGCTTGATTCAAGGACCGCAAGGCGGTTTCCCGGAAAGGCGCCTGTCGATCTTCACGAATTCCGGATATGAACTGGCCAGCGCAACACCGTTTCGGTAGTGGGTGTAGGTGCACATCGCAGATCCGAATTCGATCGGTTTGATGTATTGGACGTAGTAGCTACTGTCGAGTCTGAAATCGAACCCTTGGGGAGAGGTCGCTTCCTG
Organism: Pseudomonas sp. GW458-11-26-14-LB4; assembly: GCF_059423925.1. Classification (NCBI taxonomy): domain Bacteria; kingdom Pseudomonadati; phylum Pseudomonadota; class Gammaproteobacteria; order Pseudomonadales; family Pseudomonadaceae; genus Pseudomonas; species Pseudomonas sp. GW458-11-26-14-LB4. Next base: position 475,961 of record NZ_JBWKYU010000002.1, on the reverse strand, counting down.
TTGCGACAGCGTTTTTCGAATTCGTAGCGCCGTGCCCGGAATTGGGTTGACACCGTTCAGGCTCGTGCAGCCTTCCCAATTCAGTACGCACTCATCATTCGCCAGAAACGTTCCCGGTTGCGCCGGAACCCGCACGACCACCACATCCCAGATCGCCGGGAATGTTAAACACATGAGCCAGCCCCAAAGGTTCGCGTCGGGATAAACCACCTCTTTCAATTTGACCGGCACCGGGCGCTTGAGGGTGAACACTTGCGGTAGCGAGTCATCTTCATTCCTGGTGTCGCCGGAGGTCACCCGGTACCTCAACGTGATGTCGCCTGTCTGTTGCAAGTACTGCGCAGGCAGGTGGATCGTGCCCGGAAAGACCACCGGAACCGGAAACAGGTTGTTGTAGAAACGCGTCTCGGATGTTGCCCCGGGCTCAAGTACCCAGATCTCCAGCAAATCACTTCTGCCCGGAATGATCGAAGGTGCAACCCACGGCGGGATTTGCAGTGTGACGCCGTTGATATGCGCATCCAGGGGCAGCACTTTGTCGGCGCCGACCCCGTCGATGGTCAACGGCAAGGCGAATGTCCCGATGGATTTTTTGGCGCTCATCCACTGTTCTCCAGAGGCGTAAAAAACACTTTGCTTCGGAAGAAATTAAACGCAGTAACCGCGCTTTCGCCTACTGTCAGATCTGACAGGTTTGATGACCGCTGGTCGGAATTGACCTTCAGCTGTTTCTGATTCAGATCCTCTCGGGCTTGACGAAGCGATGGTTAATGCGGTTATCTGAAACCGGTTTCAGCCTTGCCGTGCTGACTCGAACAATTCCAATAAAAAGGCTTTTTCAACCGTGAACGATTTCTCCGCCGCCCAGCGCAGCCGCGTGACCATGCTCGATGTCGCCGAACACGCTGGCGTGTCCAAGGCCAGCGTCTCGCGCTTTATCGGCGATGACCGCGCCCTGCTCTCCGATGCCATTGCCCGGCGCATCGAGCAGGCGATTGCCGAACTGGGCTATCGCCCCAATCAGATGGCCCGAGGCCTGAAACGCGGGCGCACTCGTCTGATCGGCATGCTGGTGGCCGATATCCGCAACCCTTATTCGATTGCCGTGATGCACGGTGTGGAAACCGCCTGCCGCCGGCACGGTTACAGCCTGGTGGTGTGCAATACCGACCGCGATGACGAGCAGGAACGCCAGCACCTGGCGCTGCTGCGCTCGTACAACATCGAAGGGCTGATCGTGAACACCCTGGGCCATCATCGGGATGAGCTGGATGGGCTGAAGCGGGAAATGCCGCTGGTACTGGTGGATCGCAAGGTCGAGGGGCTCGACAGTGACATGGTCGGATTGAACAACCCGCAGGCCATCGAGATGGCGCTCGAACATCTTCAGCAGCGTGGCTATCGCGATGTGCTGCTGGTGACCGAACCCTATGACGGCACCAGTTCGCGGATCGAGCGGGTCAGCAGTTTTCAGCAGCAGATTGGTCAGCGCAAAGACATGCGTGGCGCGGTGCTGGAAACCGGTTCGAGTCTTGCGAACGATCTTCAAACCTTTTTGAACGCACCTGATTCGGGCCCGAAAGCCCTGTTCTGCGCCAACGGCGTGGCGGCGTTGGCTTGCACCCTGGCCTTGCGCGAGATTGGCTGCCGGTTGTTCGAGGATGTCGGGTTGATCGCGCTGGATGATCTGGACTGGTATCCGTTGGTGGGCAGCGGGATTACTGCCCTCGCTCAGCCGACGGAGGAGATTGGTGCGCGGGCGTTTGAGTGCTTGCTCAAGCGGTTGCGTGGGGATGATGAAGCGGCGCGGACGCTGGATTTTGCACCGGTGCTGATTGAGCGCGGTTCGACGCGCAGCAAGGCGGAATAAGGCCCTACGGGGCCACAAAATTTTTTTTGAACAAAAATGAAACCGGTTTCAGAGGTAGATAACAATGAATAAACCTGCCGTTTCCATCAGTCTTTCCAGCTACGGCGCCGACCTTGTTCGCCGTCGTGGTCAGGCTTCGTTCCTCGAAGTGCTGGCCGCTGCCGGCGCCCATCGCATCGAATGGCGCGAAGAGTTGCTGACCAACGAAGTCCCGGAACAACTCTCCACCGCCACGCAAGCCCAAGGCCTGCAAAGCATCTATTCCTCACCGACCGAACTGTGGCTCGCCGGTCAGTCGCGGCCCAATCCGGAACTCATCACCGCGCTGCAAAACGCCGAAGCGTTCGGCTCGAAGTGGCTGAAGGTCTCCCTTGGTTTTTTCACCGACAACAACGATCTGCAGACGCTGGCGCAAATCCTTGCGCAAAGCCCGGTACAACTGCTGGTGGAGAACGACCAGACCTTGCACGGCGGCCGCATCGAACCGTTCCAGCGTTTCTTCGCCGCCGTTGAGCAACACAACCTGCCGATCAAGATGACGTTCGACATCGGCAACTGGCAGTGGCAAGACCAGTCCGCCACCAGTGCCGCACGCCTGCTGGGCCGTCACGTCGGTTACGTGCATTGCAAAGCCGTGGCCCGCCGTGCCGACGGCAAACTGGTGGCCGTGCCGCCCGCCGCCACTGACCTGCATCTGTGGGAACAACTGCTGCGGCACATGGCCCAAGGGGTCATGCGCGCCGCCGAATACCCGTTGCAGGGCGAAGACCTGGTGCAACTCACCACCGAACACGTCGCCGCCCTCACCCGCCTCGGCCAGTCCCGCCTGGAGCCTGCTCATGTCTGAGATCGATATTCTGTCGTTCGGCGAAACCATGGCCATGTTTGTCGCTGAACAGAGCGGCGATCTGGCCTCCGTCGAGCAGTTTCACAAGCGGATTGCCGGGGCGGACAGCAACGTGGCCATCGGACTGTCTCGACTGGGCTTCAAGGTGGCGTGGCTGAGCCGGGTCGGTGCTGATTCGCTGGGACGATTTGTCGTCGAAACCCTGGCCCGCGAAGGCCTGGATTGCAGCCATGTCGAAGTCGACAACGCGCACCCGACCGGTTTCCAGCTCAAATCGCGCAACGATGACGGCAGCGATCCGACGGTCGAATACTTCCGTCGCGGCTCGGCGGCCAGTCATCTGTCGCCGCAGTCGATCACCCCGACGTTGTTAAGCGCCCGGCACCTGCACGCCACCGGCATTCCGCCGGCGCTGTCGGCTTCGGCGCGGGAAATGTCCCGTGAACTGATGACCCGCATGCGCAACGCCGGGCGCAGCGTCTCGTTCGACCCGAATCTGCGTCCGAGCCTGTGGGCCAGCGAGCGAGAGATGATCCGCGAGATCAACCGCCTCGCCGCCCTCGCCCACTGGGTGTTGCCGGGGTTGAGCGAAGGGCGACTGCTGACCGGGTTTGAAGACCCGGCGGATATCGCCGCGTTCTATCTCGATCAGGGTGCCGAAGCGGTGGCGATCAAGCTCGGGCCGCAGGGTGCGTATTACCGCACGCATCTGGATCAGGGGTTTGTCGCCGGGGTGCCGGTTGAAACCGTGGTCGATACGGTCGGCGCCGGCGATGGATTTGCGGTGGGGATGATCAGTGCCCTGCTGGAGCATCAGAGCTTTCCCGAAGCCGTCAGACGCGCCAACTGGATTGGCAGTCGTGCGGTGCAGAGCCGTGGCGACATGGAGGGTTTGCCGACCCGATCCGAACTCACCGCTGATCTTTCCCACGCTCCTGCGTGGGAATGCAGCACGTGACGCTCTGCGTCACATTGGACGCCGAGCGTCCCCGGAGGCATTCCCACGCGGACGGTTCGACGCCTCGACGTGGGAACGATCAAGCAATAAACCATTGAACCTGCTGCGACAAAAACAACAAGCTCAGGAGCAAGACCATGAAAACTGCAACCCTCGCCACCCGCCGCTGGTGGTACATCATGCCGATCGTGTTCATCACCTACAGCCTGGCGTACCTCGACCGCGCCAATTACGGATTCGCTGCCGCGTCCGGGATGGCCGCCGACCTGATGATCACCCCGGGCCTGTCCTCGCTGCTCGGCGCGCTGTTCTTCCTCGGCTACTTTTTCTTCCAGGTGCCCGGCGCGATCTACGCGCAGAAGCACAGCGTCAAGAAGCTGATCTTCGTCAGCCTGATCCTCTGGGGCGGGCTCGCCACGTTGACCGGCGTGGTCTCCAACGCCTATTGGCTGATCGTCATCCGCTTCATGCTCGGTGTGGTCGAAGCGGCGGTGATGCCGGCGATGCTGGTGTACCTGTGCCACTGGTTTACCCGCGCCGAACGTTCGCGGGCCAATACCTTCCTGATCCTCGGCAACCCGGTAACGATGCTGTGGATGTCGGTGGTTTCGGGCTATCTGGTGCAGCATTTCAGTTGGCGCTGGATGTTCATCATCGAAGGCTTGCCGGCGGTGCTCTGGGCATTCATCTGGTGGAAGCTCGCCGATGATCGTCCGGCCCAGGCCAAGTGGCTCAGCGAGCAGGAAAAGCACGATCTGGAAAGCGCGCTCGCTGCCGAACAGGTCGGCATCAAAGCGGTGAAGAACTACGCTGAAGCCTTCCGTTCGCCGAAGGTGATCATTCTGGCGCTGCAATTTTTCTGCTGGAGCATCGGCGTCTACGGCTTCGTGCTGTGGCTGCCGTCGATCCTCAAGGCCGGCGCGCAAATGGACATGATCGAGGCCGGCTGGCTGTCGGCGCTGCCGTATCTGGCGGCAGTGATCGGCATGCTGCTGGTGTCGTGGGGCTCGGACAAACTGCAAAAGCGCAAACGCTTCGTCTGGCCGCCGCTGCTGATTGCTTCGGTGGCGTTCTACGGCTCCTACGCTCTGGGCGCGGAGCATTTCTGGTGGTCGTACACGCTGCTGGTGATTGCCGGCGCCTGCATGTACGCGCCTTACGGGCCGTTCTTCGCCATCGTCCCGGAGATTCTGCCGGCCAACGTTGCCGGCGGCGCCATGGCGCTGATCAACAGCATGGGCGCCCTCGGTTCTTTCGGCGGTTCGTATCTGGTCGGTTACCTGAACAGCTCCACCGGTTCGCCCGGCGCTTCGTATCTGTTGATGAGCGGCGCGCTGATGCTCTCGGTGGTGCTGACGATTTTTCTCAAGCCCGGCGCCAGCGACCGGGTGACGGCCAAGCGTGTCGCACCGCGTCCGCTGCCGGCCCATTCCTGAATTGATAGAGAGATGACTGCGATGAAAAAGCAGGTTGTGCTGTACAAGAAACTGTCGCCGGCGCTGATGGCGCGCCTTGAGGAACAGGTCGACGTGACGCTGATCGACAGCCTCGACGCGGACGGTCTGATGAAGCTGCGCGACGCCCTGCCCGCCGCCCAAGGCCTGCTCGGCGCCAGCCTGAAACTGGACGCGGCGCTGCTCGATCTGGCACCGAAGCTTGAAGCGATTTCCAGCGTCTCGGTGGGTGTCGACAACTACGACATCGATTACCTGACCCGGCGCAAAATCCTGCTGACCAACACCCCGGACGTGCTCACCGAAACCACCGCCGACACCGGTTTCGCGTTGATCCTGGCCACCGCCCGGCGGGTGGTGGAGCTGGCGAACATGGTGCGCGGCGGTCACTGGCACCGCAGCATCGGCCCGGCGCATTTCGGTACCGATGTGCATGGCAAGACGCTGGGCATCATCGGTATGGGGCGAATTGGCGAGGCGTTGGCGCAGCGCGGGCATTTCGGGTTCGGGATGCCGGTGATCTATCACAGCCAGTCGCGCAAACCGGCGGTTGAAGAACGTTTTGATGCGAAGTACCGCAGCCTGGAAAATCTGTTACAGGAGGCGGATTTCATCTGTCTGACCTTGCCGTTGACGGCGCAGACTGAAGGTTTGATTGGCGCGGAACAGTTTGCGCTGATGCGGCCGGACAGCATCTTCATCAACATTTCCCGGGGCAAGGTGGTGGATGAGGCCGCGCTGATCGACACCTTGCGCCATAACCGGATTCGCGCGGCGGGGCTGGATGTGTTCGAGCGTGAGCCGCTGAATCATGACTCGCCGTTGTTGCAGCTGAACAACGTGGTGGCGACGCCGCATATGGGTTCGGCGACCCATGAAACGCGTGAAGCGATGGCGCGTTGTGCAGTGGAGAATCTGTTGGCGGGGTTGGCGGGAGAAAGACCCGCCAACCTGGTGAATCCCTTCCACTGATCGAGGTCAGGCGCTGCGCACTTGCAAAAGTTGCGCAGCGCACAAGGCAATCCTTGAACACGCATCAGCCAGCTTCACCCGATCCACCACCAGCCCGATGCGAATATGCCCCGCCGCACTCGGCCCGAACGCCTCACCCGCCAGCACCGAAACCCCATACCCCTCCAGCAATCGCTCGGCAAAATCCTGCGCGCCGAGCCCGGTCTGGCGCACGTCGACCATCACGAACATCCCGCCATCCGGTTTGATCGGGTACAACCCCGGACAACCACGCAACCGCTCGCACACCAGATCCCGACGCAACCGGTATTCCTCGCGCATCTGCATCACTTCCGGCAGATCTTTCTCCAGCGCGATCTGCGCCGCTTTCTGCACAAAGTCCGGCAGACCGAACAACATGCTCAGCGACAGATTTACCAAATGCTCGGCCAAGGGTTTCGGCCCGATCATCCAGCCGATCCGCCACCCGGTCATCGCATGGGATTTGGACAGACTGTTGATGGTCGCGGTGCGCTCGGCCATGCCCGGCAGGCTCGCCGGGCTGACGTGCTCACCTTCGTATAACAATTCGCTGTAGACCTCATCGCTGATCAGCCACAGGTCATGGCGGATGCACAACGCCGCCAGCTCTTGCCAGATCAGCAGCGACAGACTCGCACCGGAGGGATTGTTGGGACTGTTGAGCAACATGGCTCGCGTTTTCGGAGTGATCCGCGTCGCGACATCCGCCGGATCGACCCGGAAACCGTTTTCCGGGCGAACCGGCACCGGCACCACGGTTGCGCCACAGGCACCGAACACACCTTCATAAGTCACGTACATCGGTTCGGCGACGATCACTTCATCGCCCGGATCGAGCAGACACTGCGCCACCGAATACACCGCGCATTGCGCGCCGGGCAGCACGATCACATGCTCGGCATCGACGTCCTGGCCGCTGCGTTGCCGATGGTGCTCGGCGATGCGCCTGCGCAACTCCAGCCGGCCGCGCACTTCGGAATAATGGGTATCGCCCGCCAACAGGCTGTCGATGGCGCCGTGGATGATCGGCAGCGGCGTATCGAAATCCGGATCACCCACCGACAGCAGCAACACATCGACCCCTTCGGCGCGCAGCTCCAGCGCTCGGTCGTGAATCCGCCAGGCTGCTGCTCCCTCCCCGGCGATTCGTTGGGTCAAGGCTGAATAGCGCATGTACGTCTCCTGATTGCGCGGTCTCCAGCCTTCACCCTAGGTCAAATCACAAAGCGCGCCACCATCGCATTCAAATCCACCGCCAGACGCGACAGTTCGTGGGTCGCGGCGCTGGTTTGATTCGCGCCGGCAGCTGATTGGGTGGCCAGGTCGCGAATGTTGACCAGGTTGCGATCGACCTCGCGGGACACCTGCGCCTGTTCTTCCGAAGCGCTGGCGATCACCAGGTTGCGTTCGTTGATCTGGTGGATCGATTGGGTGATCTGCTCCAGCGCGATGCCGGCGGCACGGGCCATTTCCAGAGTCGACTGAGTGCGCTGGTTGCTCTGTTGCATCGACTCGACCGCTTCGCCGGTGCCGTTCTGGATGCCGGCGACCATTTTTTCGATTTCCTGGGTCGACTGCGCGGTGCGATGGGCCAAGGCGCGAACTTCATCCGCTACCACCGCGAAGCCACGCCCGGCTTCACCGGCACGGGCGGCTTCAATGGCGGCGTTGAGCGCCAGCAGGTTGGTCTGTTCGGCGATGGCGCGGATCACGTCCAGCACCTTGCCGATGTCGCGGCCCTGAGCGGCCAGGCCTTCAATCATTTGCGCGGTGTTTTGGACGTCGTGGGTCATGGTCTGGATCGCATCGACGGTTTTCACCACTTGGTCGCGACCTTCACGGGCGGCGTGGGTCGACTGGTTCGAGGCTTCGGAAGTCGACACCGCGTTGCGTGCGACCTCTTCCACCGCAGCGCTCATTTCGTTGACGGCGGTGGCGGCCTGTTCGATTTCGTCGTTCTGCTGTTGCAGACCACGGGACGCTTCTTCGGTCACGGCGCTGAGCTCTTCGGCGGCGGCGCCCAGTTGCGTAGCGGAGCCGGCGATCTGTTCGATGGTCTTGCGCAGGTTGGTCTGCATCGCGGCCAGCGCTTCAAGCAGGCGCGCCGGTTCGTCCTTGCCGTCGATTTCGATGACTTTGGTCAGGTTGCCGCCGGCGATGGTTTGCGCGGCAGCGACCGCGCGGTTCAGCGGGGTGACGATGCTGCGGGTCAACAGCCAGGCCAACAGCACGGTCAGCAACGCGGCAATCACGGCCACGGCGACGATGCCGGTAATGGCACTGTTGTAATACTCACCCGCCTGAGTGGAAGCGGTCTTCGCGTCGGCGGCATTGATTGCAATCAGCTTGTTGAGCTGTTCGCCCATCTTGTCGGTGCCGTCCTTGATCTTCGTGTTGATCAGGGCGCGCATCTCGTCGAGCTTGTCCTGGCGCGACAGCTCCATCATCTGGTTCTGCGCTAGCACATAGTTGTCGAGAGTCGTCGAAAACTCCTGATATAACGCGCGTTCCTCCGGGCCGGCCGGCAGGACTGCGTAACTGGCCTGGGCAGCGCGCACCTTGTCCACCAGCACACCGATGCGGGTCTGGGCTTCCTGCAAACCAGCCGGTTCGCGGTTGACCAGAATGCGGAACGACAGAATGCGCAGACGCAAGACGTTTTCCGTGACCACGGCGAGTTGGGTGACGCTTGGCAACTGCGTCGAGTCCATCTCCAGGGAAGCCTGACGGATGATCGACATGCGGTTGACGGCGAACACGCCAAGCACGATCACCAGCAAGGCAATAAAGGCAAAACCGAGGAAGGCACGGGGCGCGATATTCAGATTACGCAAGGACATAGGAGGACTCTCGGATGAATGAAACTACGAGCGTCCATGCCGTGATCACTGGCCCTTGGGGCGGGCTTCAGTCCGGCGTCACTGTTTTAAGAAGTCTTGTGTGCGCCTGACTTCTGTATCGGCCAGGCTTGAGGAAGATTGCGGGGAAAGATGAAATATTTTTCAAAGTGTTGCGGGTGTTTCAGCGGTGAAACACCCTTCGCTTCAGATGATGACTGACAGGTCAGGCTGGAGCTGCCATACCCCATACGCGAGCAATATCTGTTGCACGTTCACGCAACAGGCGCGGGGCTTCGGCGCAGGCTTGTTCCAGGGACATCGGGCCGCTGGTGACCGCGAATGCAGCGTCGATGCCGTGATCGTAGAGCGCTTGATAGCCCTCGCCCAACGTACCGGCAATGACGATTACCGGTACGCCGTGTTGCTTGGCGATCCGCGCCACGCCAAACGGGGTTTTGCCGCGCAGGGTCTGGGCATCGAAGCGCCCTTCTCCGGTAATCACCAGATCTGCGCCCTTCACTGCGTCGGACAGTCCGACCAGTTCTGCGACGACTTCGACACCGGCCTGGAAGCGTGCGCCGAGAAACGCTTTGGCGGCAAAGCCCAACCCACCTGCGGCACCACTGCCCGGTTCATCGCGTACGTCCTTGCCCAACGCCTGCGCGCAGAGTCCGGCGAAGTGGCCGAGGGCCTGATCCAGTTGTTGAACTTGCGCCGGTGATGCGCCCTTTTGTGGGCCAAAAATCGCCGAAGCGCCGTGGGGGCCGCACAGTGGATTGTTGACGTCAGCGGCGATGTCGAAACGGACGTAAGCCAGACGCGGGTCGAGTTCGCTCAGGTCCAGACGTGCGAGTTGCGCCAACGCCAATCCGCCCGGCACCAGAGCTTGCCCTTGAGCATTCAGCAGTTTCACGCCCAGCGCCTGCATCGCGCCGGCGCCGCCGTCATTGGTGGCGCTGCCGCCGATGGCCAGAATGACGCGTTGTGCGCCGGCATCCAGCGCAGCGCGGATCAGTTCACCGGTGCCGAACGTGCTGCTGATGCACGCATCACGCTGCCCCGGCGGCACCAGTTGCAAGCCGCTGGCCTCGGCCATTTCGATGATTGCGGTGTGGTTATGCGGCAACCAGCCCCACGCAGCTTCAACTGCTGCGCCCAACGGGCCACGCACGCGGGTGCGGCGCAGTTCGCCTTCGCACGCGGCGAGAATCGACTCCACCGTCCCTTCGCCACCGTCGGCCATCGGGCATTTGACCAGCGTCGCCTGCGGCCAGACCTGCGCCAGGCCCAGCGCGATGGCTTCTGCAACGCCTTGGGCACTCAGGCTGTCCTTGAACGAATCGGGGGCGATGACGATTTTCATACGAATTCTCCAGTTCCAATGCCCTCATGCTGCCAGTCGCCTTGTGCGTTGACGCCTGTCCGCTGCACAAGTTGGATTGGCGTTTATTGTTCATTTCGACAAATCGTCAGTCTGCGGCAGCAATTGCACCCCGAGATACAACGCCAGCATGCCATCGAGTTTCAGCGGATCGACCCCGCTCAACTCGGCAATCCGCTCCATCCGGTAACGCAGGCTGTTGCGGTGAATGCCCAAGGCATCGGCGCAGGACTGGCTCTGCCCGTCGTGATCGCACCAGCTGCGCAAAGTCGCGAGCAACTGGCCGTTGCTGTCTTTGGCGATGACCTTGCGTAACGGTTTGAGCAGTTCATCCAGTGCATCATCGTTGCGATGACGCCAGAGCATGACCGGCAAACGATAGCGATTGAGGGTCAGCAGGCGTGAGCGCGGCAGCACTTCGCGGCCATAGGCGAGCAAGTCGCCCACCCTTCGATAGCAACGGCGCAACCCGGCCAGCCCATCGGCCTGCCCGCCCACTGCGATGCGCAGAATGTTCCAGCCCAGACCATCGAGTTTTTCCAGCAGGCGATCATGCTCGACGTTCTGACTGGCCGGCCGGCACCAGAGCAGCGACGACTTGGCGGAACTCACGCACCAACTGTCGGGGTAGCGCGACAACAACCAGGCACTCAGCGCCTCGACGGTTTGCCCCGGCCCGTGTTCCAGGCCCAACTCGAACAGATACGGCACCCGCGTCAGTTGCGGTTTGAGCCCGAGTTGCTGGGCTTCATCCACCAAACGCGGCGAATCCCCCGCTTCACTCAACAGCAGCGCGAGCAAGTCATCGCAACGCTGCCGCCGCCATTGCTGTTCGGATTGCTGGTTGCGCTGGCCCACCAGCATTTCAGCGGTCATGCGCACCAGTTCGGCGTAAGTGCGCAGCTGCTCCGGCTCGCCGGTGATGCCGAGTACGCCGATCAAACGCTGATCGAGCAACAGCGGCAGATTGATCCCCGGCTGCACGCCTTTCAGATGCACCGCCGTCTGCGCGTCAATCTCCACCACCCGCCCGTTGGCCAGCACCAGTTGCGCGCCCTCGTGGCGGGTGTTGATCCGCTCCGGCTCGCCGCTGCCGAGAATCAGCCCCTGGCTGTCCATGACGTTGACGTTGTACGGCAAAATGGCCATGGCCCGGTCGACGATATCCTGGGCGAGGTCGTGATCGAGTTCGAACATAAGGGCTGGAATCCTTGAAAACAGGCGCGGACGGTTGTTCACCCGCACAGGGTCTGGCAGCAAACCCTGTGCTCAGGCACAAAGACAATCCGGCCAAAGGTGGCCGAGACTCTCAGGGCGATCAACGTTACCCTTTGCATCGCAAAAAATCATAATAAAGAGAGAGCCGCCATGTCGCAGAGCGCCGCTGCCGCCCAGACCATCGATGACGATAAAAACGCCGTCTACAAACGCATCACCCTGCGTTTGATTCCCTTCATCTTCATCTGCTACCTGTTCAACTACCTCGACCGGGTCAACGTTGGATTCGCCAAACTGCAGATGCTCGACGCGCTGAAATTCAGCGAAACCGTGTACGGCCTCGGGGCCGGTATCTTCTTCATCGGCTACGTGCTGTGCGGCGTACCGAGCAACCTGGCCCTGACCAAATTCGGCCCACGGCGCTGGATCGCGCTGATGATGATCACCTGGGGCACGCTGTCGACCTGCCTGCTGTTCGTCACCACACCGACCGGGTTCTATACCCTGCGCCTGTTCACCGGCGCGGCTGAAGCCGGGTTCTTCCCGGGCGTTGTGCTGTATCTCTCGCAGTGGTTCCCGACTTTCCGCCGTGGCCGGATCATGGCGCTGTTCATGTCGGCAATCCCTGTTTCGGGTTTGCTCGGCAGCCCGTTTTCCGGCTGGATCCTCAATCACTTCGCCGCAGGGCAAGGTGGCCTCGCCGGCTGGCAGTGGATGTTCCTGCTGCAAGGCATTCCGACCGTGGTCCTGGGCGCCCTCGCCTACTTCCTGCTCAGCGACAACTTCGCCAACGCCAAGTGGCTGACCGCACATGAGCGTTCGGTGCTGGAAGCGGATCAGGCAGAAGACCTGGCGAACAAACCGAAAACCACATCCGATTCGCTGATCGCCGTGTTCAAGAACCCGGCGATCTGGGCATTCGGCCTGATCTATTTCTGCATCCAGAGCGGCGTGTACGCGATCAACTTCTGGCTGCCGTCGATCATCAAGAACCTCGGCTTCAGCGACAACCTGGTGATTGGCTGGTTGAGTGCGATTCCTTACCTGCTGGCCGCCGTGTTCATGCTGGTAGTAGGTCGCTCGGCAGACCTGCGTAAAGAGCGTCGCTGGCACTTGGTGGTGCCGATGTTGATGGGGGCTGTCGGCCTGCTGATCGCGGTGAACTTCGCGGCGAATCCGGCAATTGCGATTCTCGGCCTGACCATTGCGACCATGGGCGCGCTGACCGGTCTGCCGATGTTCTGGCCGGTGCCGACTGCCATGCTGAGCGCGGGTGCTGCGGCGGGTGGGTTGGCGTTGATCAACTCGATGGGGCAGATGGCCGGGTTCCTGAGCCCTTACCTTGTGGGTTGGGTGAAGGACAGCACCGGGTCGACGGATGCGGCGTTGTATCTGCTGGCGGGGGTGATTGTTGGCGGGAGTCTGCTGGCGTTGCGGATGACGCGGACGTTGCGGGCTTAAGCCTTAGTCGAAATACAGAAACGGCCCTTTTCGGGCCGTTTTTCTTTTGGATCTAGCTACAGCGGTGCTTCAGTCTTGAGTTCCAGATTATCCAGCGCCCGGTTCACCGCCAGTTCACTCAGCATGATCAGTTGGGCAATGCCCAGCAATACGTGCCGCTGCGAGCCGTCCACCAGTCCGGCGAAATCGGTGGCCATGGTTTTGGCGCAGGTCAGGGTTTCAGAGGCGTCGGCCAGCAGTTCTTCACTGTCGATGCCGGGGGCGATGAGGTAGCGGGTGTTGGGTTTGAGCAGCGGTTTTCTGGGGAGCAGCGGATTGAGGTAGTGGTCGAGGGCGCGTTCGGCGGCTTCGTGGAAGGTCTTGGAGTCGAGGGATTCGTAGGGCGAGGTGGTGTCGGCTTCGGGTGGGTTGGGTGTTGGTTTGATCATGGTGAAACTCCTAAGGCGCTTATTGGAGCCACCACACTCGCTACCAAACGATGGTGGTGGCCAGACGCAGGTTGGTAGACCGGGCCTTAGGAGAAACGGCGCACCCGAAGGTGCCCTGCGAATGACCACCATAAAACAGAGACAAAAGACTCTACAAAATGGAGCACTCTGCACTTAAAGACCCGGGCTACCAAACCCGATCGCTGTTCTTTTCAGCGACGGGACAACGATAAAACCCGGCCCTTGAGCGCACAAGCCGGCGGATTCTGGCTTAGTCGTAGGCAACGGCGCAAGGTTGTGTAGCCTGGGGTGCGTGTCTGGACGTGTCCTTTAAACGCATGGCTTAAACACTGCGGTGTACTTGAGAATTTACCCCCTCACCCCAGCCCTCTCCCCCAAGGGGGCGAGGGGGAAAGGGAGCCGATGTGTATGTTTTTCAAAACCGGAGTTCGACTCGGTATTTCACGTCGGCGTAACTTGTGAGAACACCTCCGTCGGCTCCCTCTCCCTCCGGGAGAGGGCTGGGGTGAGGGAGCCCTTGATTCTAAGCCCCCGATTTCGCATCCAACTCCAAAACCACCCCACCCGGCATCTGCACAAAAATCTGCCAGATCCCATCCTCCGGCACCTGCGCCACCTGATACGGCAACCCACTGCCCTGCACCCGCTTCAAAACCGCGGCTGCGTCTTCATCGGTACGAAACGCAATATGACTCAACGCCGCCTCATCCAGCGCCGGCTGCTCAATCACATGCACCAACGCCTCCTCATCCTGATACAACCACCGCCCGGGAAACGGAAACGGCGGCCGGCGCCCCGGCGTCAATCCCAACAACCCACCAAAAGCGTCCTGCAGCGCCTGACCGTCAGCGGTGTTGAAAGCAAGATGATCAAATGTCCACGTCATGTCTGTCTCCTGCGGTTATTCAGGATTTCAGTATCTGCGCTTGCCAATCCCGGAAAAATCCCGCAAAACGCCAAGGATCTTCAACGGATTTTTACTAATGAGCTCAATCCTCGATCTGGAAATCTTCGTCCGCACCGCCGACTCCGGCAGCATCTCCGCCGCCGCCCGGGCGCTGGAGCTGACGCCGGCCGCCGCCAGCATCGCGCTGAAACGCCTGGAAACCCGCCTCGGCATCCGCCTGTTTGCCCGGTCCACCCGCAGCATGCGCCTGACCGAAGAAGGCCGGCGTTATCTGGAAAGTGTGCGTCTGGCGCTGGCCACCCTGGCCGAGGGCGAACAGGCGCTGAAGCAGCAGACCGAAGGCTTGAGCGGCGTGCTGCAACTGGCGGCGCCGTCGGACTTCGGGCGCAATGTGTTGCTGCCTTGGCTGGACGATTTCAAGCGCGAGCACCCGCACATTCAACTGCAATTGCTGCTCAATGACCGGCATGCGGATCTGTTTCGCGAAACGGTGGACGTGGCGCTGCGCTTCGGCGTGCCGAGTGATTCGACGCTGGTGGCGTTGCCGATTCTGCCTGAGCATCGGCGTGTGGTCTGCGCCAGCCCCGCGTATCTGGAGCGCCACGGCACACCGCAAAACCCTGCCGAATTGAGCGAGCACAGCGCCCTGCTCTATCTGCGTAATGGCCGGCCCTATAACACCTGGCGCTTCCATCGCGAAGACGAAACCGTCGAGGTCGAAGTACGCGGTGACTACCTCAGCGACGACGGTGAAGTCGCTCGCCGCTGGGCGCTCGCCGGGCACGGCATCGCCTACAAGGCCTGGCTCGATGTGGCCGAAGACGTGCGCGCCGGGCGGCTGGTGACGCTGTTCGATGACTGGCACGGCGAGAGCGTGCCGTTCAATCTGCTGTGCCCGCACCGGGTGCAGGTGTCGGAACGGGTCAAAGTCTTGCAGGCGTTTTTGCGCGAACGTTGCGAGGCATTGCGTCGATAAATTCACTTTGCCGCGCTGGGCGCTTCTGGTATTTGATGGAAGCTTTCCCACCGACAAAAGGATTTCGGCATGAGCTATCGCACACTGGGTCACTCGGGGTTGCAGGTGTCCACCCTCACCCTCGGCACGATGATGTTCGGCGAACAGACCAGCGCAGAGGACTCGCTGCGCATCATCGACAAGGCCTGGGATCAGGGCATCAACTTCATCGACACCGCGGACGTCTACACCAACGGCCGCTCGGAAGAGATCGTCGGCGAGGCCATCGCCCGTCATCGGCATGAATGGGTGCTTGCAACCAAAGTCGGTTTCGGCCCGGTGGACGGCGTGCCGAATCGCAGCGGCCTGAGCCGCAAGCACATTTTCAATGGTCTGGAAGCCAGCCTGACCCGGCTCGGCACCGATTATCTCGACATCTATTACCTGCACCGCGAAGACCACAACACGCCGCTGGAAGTGACGATTTCGGCGATTGGCGATCTGATTCGCCAGGGCAAAATCCGTTATTGGGGCCTGTCGAATTATCGCGGCTGGCGGATTGCCGAGGTGATTCGCGTGGCGGACAAACTAGGCGTCGATCGCCCGGTGATCAGCCAGCCGCTGTACAACATCGTCAACCGTCAGGCCGAAACCGAGCAGATCACCGCCGCCCAGACTTACGGCCTTGGCGTGGTGCCTTACAGCCCGCTGGCCCGTGGCGTGCTCAGCGGCAAGTACGCACCGGACGTGACCCCGGACGCCAACAGCCGTGCCGGACGCCAGGACAAGCGGATTCTGGAAACCGAATGGCGCGTGGAGTCGTTGCGCATTGCCCAGCAGATTCAGCAATACACCCAGGAGCGTGGGGTCGGGATCGTTGAATTCGCAATTGCCTGGGTACTGAACAACGGCGCGGTGACGTCGGCGATTGTCGGGCCGCGCACCGAGGAACAATGGGATGCGTACACCAAGGCGCAGGCGGTGAAGATTACGGCTGAGGATGAAGCGTTTATCGACTCACTGGTGACGCCGGGGCATGCTTCTACGCCGGGGTTTAATGATGTGAGCCATTTTGTGTCGGGGCGTAAATCGCATCAGGCTTAAGCACCTATGCTTCGACACAGGTTCCCGCTCTCACGGGACCTGTGTCGAATGTTGGAAATATTGATCACTCGGCCAATATTCAGCACAAAAACCACGTATCCTGCGCGCCCCGTTTCACCATCACCCCCGCGAGGACAGTTTGTCTAAAGGCATTGCTTTATCGGTGACAGCATCGACGCTGTTTGCCGTCATGTATTACTACACCTCGTTGCTCACCCCGTTGAGCGGCGTGGAGATCTTCGGTTGGCGGATGTTGCTGACCGTGCCCTGCATGACCGTGTTCATGCTGGTTTCCGGCGAATGGCGGCGGGTGCTGGAGCTGCTGCGCCGGATCCCTGCGCTGCCGAAGTTGATCGGCGGCCTGATTCTTTCGTCAGCGCTGCTGGGCGTGCAGTTGTGGCTGTTCATGTGGGCGCCGCTCAACGGCTACAGCCTCGATGTGTCGCTGGGCTACTTCCTGCTGCCGTTGTCCATGGTCCTGACCGGACGCATCGCTTATGGCGAAAACCTGTCATACCTGCAAAAAGTCGCGGTGTTTTTTGCCAGCCTCGGTGTGTTGAACGAGTTGTATCAGGTCGGCGGGTTTTCCTGGGCGACGCTGGTGGTGGTCGTCGGTTACCCTTTGTATTTCGTGCTGCGCAAATACCTCAAGACCGACAACCTCGGCGGTTTGTGGGTCGATATGACTTTGATGCTGCCGGTGGCGTACTGGTTTGTGCGCGGCGGCGAACAGGGTTTCGGCGTGTTCGATCTGTACCCGGCGCTGACATGGCTGATTCCGCTGCTCGGTCTGATCAGTGCATCGGCGCTGGTGGTGTACATCATCGCCAGCCGTTTGTTGCCGTTCAGTCTGTTCGGTTTGTTGAGTTACGTAGAGCCAGTGTTGTTGCTCGGCGTGGCGCTGCTGCTGGGTGAGAGCATCAAGCCCGGAGAATGGCTGACCTACATCCCGATCTGGCTCGCCGTGGTGGTGCTGGTGTTTGAAGGCTTCAAGCATCTGATGCGCCAACGGCGCCCGTAAGACGCGCAATAAAAAGCCCGGCCTGCATTTCTGCAGGCCGGGCTTTTTTACATCTGGTGCGGATTACTCGGTAGCGAGTACGCCACGACGCACCTGGTCACGCTCGATCGATTCGAACAGAGCCTTGAAGTTGCCTTCGCCGAAACCATCGTCGCCTTTGCGCTGGATGAATTCGAAGAACACCGGGCCCATCAGGGTTTCCGAGAAGATCTGCAGCAGCAGACGCTTGTCTTCTTTATCCGACGCACCGTCGAGCAGGATGCCGCGCGATTGCAGTTGATCCACCGGCTCGCCGTGGTTCGGCAGGCGGCCTTCGAGCATTTCGTAGTAGGTGTCCGGCGGCGCGGTCATGAAACGCATGCCGATCTTCTTCAACTGATCCCAGGTCTTGACCAGGTCATCGGTGAGGAACGCCACGTGCTGGATGCCTTCGCCGTTGAACTGCATCAGGAACTCTTCGATCTGCCCGGCGCCCTTCGACGATTCTTCATTGAGCGGGATGCGGATCATGCCGTCCGGCGCTGTCATCGCTTTCGAGGTCAGGCCGGTGTATTCGCCCTTGATGTCGAAGTAGCGGATTTCGCGGAAGTTGAACAGCTTCTCGTAGAAGTTCGCCCAGTAGGCCATGCGACCGCGATACACGTTGTGGGTCAGGTGGTCGATGATCTTCAGGCCGGCACCGACCGGGTTGCGGTCAACGCCTTCGAGGAACACGAAGTCGATGTCATAGATCGAGCTGCCTTCGCCGAAACGGTCGATCAGGTACAGTGGCGCACCGCCAATGCCTTTGATCGCCGGCAGATTCAGTTCCATCGGGCCGGTTTCGATGTGGATCGGCTGGGCGCCGAGTTCCAGTGCGCGGTTGTAGGCCTTCTGCGAATCCTTGACCCGGAACGCCATGCCGCAAACGGACGGGCCGTGCTCGGCCGCGAAGTACGAAGCAACGCTGTGGGGTTCGTTGTTGAGGATCAGGTTGATCGCGCCCTGACGATACAGGTGCACGTTCTTGGAACGGTGGGTCGCGACCTTGGTGAAGCCCATGATCTCGAAGATCGGCTCCAGGGTGCCAGGTGTCGGCGATGCGAACTCGATGAACTCGAAGCCCATCAGGCCCATTGGGTTTTCGTATAAATCTGCCATGGTTGGCGCCTCATCATTCTTATCAATTAACCAGAGTTATTTGTCAGTAATGCTGAGACCGGTGGGTGGCGCACAGGAGATGCCACGCACACTGCGGGCGAGGAAGTCACCGTATATCAGTTGAAACCCGAATATCTTCATTGTCGACCCAAGGCTCTTGCGGGCGAGGCTTCTGCTGCCAGAAGACGATTATTATTGTATGCGTAACCCGATTCTACACAGCGTAAATAGGGTTGTCTGCCCTCTCTATAAAATCCGCTTTTTTCCGGCCGGTGCAAGGGGTTTGTTGCACAGCCAGATGCCCGCCAGAATCAGCACGCCGCCCAGGCACATGGCCAGCGTCAGCTGTTCACCCAGCAGGATTGCACCGGCCAGCACGGCGGTCAGCGGGTTGAGCGCAATGAACACGCCGGAGCGTGTGGCGCCGATTTTACGGATGCCATCGTAGTAACCGATGTAGGCCAGCGCCGAACCGAGTACGCCCAGATAAGCCAGGCTCAGCCATTGGCGTGTGCCAAGTGCCGCCAGCGCTGCAACGTCCACTTCGCCCCGGCTCAGGGCCAGCGCCCACAACATCAGGGTGCCCAGCAGAATCGAAAAGGTCACGGTCTGCACCGGACCGATGCTCTGGTTCAGGCCGCGAGAGAACAGCGAATAGACGCCCCAGCTCAAAACGCAGCCGAGGATCAGCAGATCGCCAATCCACGCGTCCGGCGTTTCGCTCAACAGCTGCGGGTTGCGACTGACGATCACCACACCCACCCCGCCGATGCAGATTGCGATGCCCATAACCTTGAGCCGGTTCAGCCGCTCCTTGAACAGCAGCCATGACGCCAGACCAATGACTGCCGGGTTCAGCGCCACGATCAACGAGGCCCGGGAAGCGTTGATGTATTGCAACCCGTAAAAGAAGCACAGGTTGTAGAAGAAAATTCCGAAGAACCCCAACAGGGCCAGTTGCAGCCATTGCCTGAACGTGGGCCGCGCCAACCGTATTCGAGCGAGCCTTAAACACACGAGCAACGCCACGCTGGCCAGCAGAAACCGCAGGCTGGCAGCAAACACCGGGCTCAGGCTGCCGGCCAAAAAACGCCCGGCCACCCACGTTCCGCCCCAGATCATGGTGACCAAGGCCAGGTTCAAATAGACGGGCATGTCCGAGGCGACCGGACGAACAGGTTCATGACAACTCATAACGCTCCAACGACGAGACTGACGGATGACGTATCATTCGATTGATTCCTCATCATCGTAAAATGAGTCTTTACTCATGACCCTGATCCAACTCGAAATCTTCTCGCTGGTGGCCGAACTGCACGGCTTCACCCTCGCCGCCCATCGTCTGGGAATTTCCCAGTCAGCGGTGTCTCATGCATTGAAGTCGCTGGAACAGGAACTGGGCGTCGAGCTGCTGCGCCGGCATCAATCGCAAGTGGAACTGAGCGACATCGGCGAACAACTGCTGTTGCGGGCACGGGCGATGCTTGGGCTGGCGAACACCTTGCGTCAGGAGGCGGCGGATGCGCGCGGCATGAAACGCGGCACGCTGCGCATCGGCTCGTTCGGGCCGACGTCTTCGATCAAATTGTTGCCGCGGATTCTTCAGCAGTATCGCGAGGCGCATCCGGGGATCGAAGTGCACATCGATGAAGGCCCGGATCGGCAGGTCATTCAGTGGCTGGAGGAGCGGCGGATCGATATCGGTTTTGTGGTGCTGCCCGAGGAGCGCTTCGACACGTTCACCTTGATTGAAGATCAGATGGTCGCCCTGCTTCCGCCCGGTCACCCGCTGGCGGCGCACGACTCAGTGAGTCTTAAAGACCTGTGCAACGATCCGTTTGTGCTGACCGAGGCGGGTTCGTCGGAACTGGTTTCGCGCCTGTTCAACGCCGCGCGGTTGAGCCCCAACATCCGCTATCGCTGTTCGCAGCTGCTCAGCACGCTCGACACCGTGGGCCGGGGCGATGCGATGACCGTGGTGGCCGAAGGTTCGTTGCCTTTCGATCCGGAACCGCGATACATCAAGCGACCGCTGTCCCCCGTAGTCACCCGGCAGGTCGGCCTGGCGGTGCTGGACCAGCGCCAGGCATCGCCTGCAACGCTGGCATTCATTCAGCTGGCAACCCGGCTGGATTATCGTTGAGCGGCGCAGGTGTCATTGGCCATCTATCATGGGCTCAGACCTCGGGCTTTGCGCGCACGCTTCGCCTGCCATCAAGAGCCCCACTCCACCGCGACAGGATGCGCCCATGCCACTGACCGTCAGGCCCCGCCGCAAGCGCAGCACACGGATTATCGTGACATTGCTGTGCGGCTTGCTGCCGATCGTACTCGGCAGCGTGATTCTTTATATGCAGGCCGGACGCGCCCTTCAGCAGAGTTCGCAACACACCGCCGATGAAGCCCTGCGGCAGTTCGAACTGATGCTCGACAACACTGCCCAGGCCGCCCGCGAACTGTTGCCTCTGGCCGGCCAGACCTGCGAGACGGTTAAACTGGCCCTGCGCGAACAAGTCACCCGCCGCCCGTTTGTGCGCTCGACCAATCTGGTGTGGGACGACAACCTCTATTGCAGTTCGCTGTTCGGCGACTTCAAGGAAGTCGTGAACCCCGGCGACTACGCCCAAGGCAAGTTGTGGCTCATGAACGGCAACCCGGTGACGCCAAACACCGCGCTGCTGGTGTATCGCCTGAGCGAGGGACGCGGTGGGGCACTGACCACGCTGGACGGCTATCACCTGAGCAACATCCTGCGCCTGATCGGCCGGCACACGTTGTTGTTGCTGCAAGTCGGCAACAACTGGCTCTCCGACGACGGCAAAGTGCATCAGGGCGCCCTGCCCGCGTTGCCCGTGGCGCAAAGTACCTTGCACTCATCACACTATGCATTCTCAGTGACAGCGGCTTTTCCGGAAGGCGAAACCTGGCGCTACATGAAAGACGAGTATCCGCCGCTGTTCAGTCTGCTGATGTTCTTCGGCGCCGTATCAGGAGCGATCGGCTACATCGTTCAGAAGCGCTCCACCTCGCCCAGCCATGAAATGCTTCGGGCATTGGAAGCAGGTGAATTCATTCCCTATTTTCAACCGGTGGTGCACGGCGACAGCAAACGCTGGTCGGGCGCGGAAGTGCTGATGCGCTGGAAACATCCCAAGGAGGGGCTGGTGCGTCCGGACCTGTTCATTCGCTTTGCCGAACACTCCGGGTTGATCGTGCCGATGACCCGCGCCTTGATGCAACAAACGGCTGTTGTGCTGGGGCCGCTGTCATCGACCTTTACCGCGCCCTTCCACATCGGCATCAACATCACCGCCAGCCACTGCCACGATCTGGAGCTGGTTGAAGATTGCCGTGAATTTTTGTCAGCGTTCCAGCCTGGCAGCATCAGCCTGGTACTGGAGCTGACCGAACGCGAGCTGATCGAGCCGTCCGACATCACCCATCAACTGTTCGCGCAACTGCGCGCAATGGGCGTGAAGATCGCGATTGACGACTTTGGCACCGGTCATTCAAGCCTCGGCTATTTGAGGACCTTCAATGTCGACTTCCTCAAGATCGATCAGACATTCGTGGCCATGATCGATAAAGATGCCCTGTCGCGGCACATTCTGGACACCATCATCGAGCTTTCTACCAAACTGGATCTGGGCATCGTGGCCGAAGGTGTGGAGACGCAAGCCCAGTGTGATTATCTGGCCGCTCACCATGTCAACTTTCTGCAAGGTTACCTTTTCGGCAAACCGATGCCGGCTGCAGACTTCATCGAAGCATTAACTCATCATTAACTTGGCGGGATAAATCCAGACTCGCCGACAGCGCGCACCAAATTGATACAAAACAGCGTTATTGTTACATGAAGAAAAAGTCAGGATTTACTCTTGTCGCATTAACTACTACAATTTTTCTTACCTGTTGCAAGATGGGCAGGTGAGCCATTATCACCGAGTCGCTTCAAGGCTCTTGGCTTATAGCTTTGTTTGCGGTTGGTATCAGCCAAACACACTATTGGAGTAAAGATATTGTCCAGACTCGCTGAATTTCGTGCAGCTGAAAAGGCCCTTCAGGAGCAGCTCAAGCAGCTGGAATCGCTGAAGAACGATGCCGGGCTCAAGAAAGAAATCGAATTCGAAGAAAAGCTCCAGGGGCTGATGAAAACCTACGGTAAAGGCCTGAAAGACATCATCGCCATTCTCGATCCGAACCCGGCGAAATCCGGTCTGCAATCGACCGCCGCACCTAAAACCCGCCGCGCTCGTGTGGTCAAGGTCTATCAGAACCCGCACACCGGCGAGCTGATCGAGACCAAGGGTGGCAACCATCGCGGCCTTAAGGCCTGGAAGGAACAATACGGTGCAGCTACCGTTGATTCCTGGTTGCGCGGTTAATCCCTCGCAAACATGAAAGCCCTGCATATGCAGGGCTTTTTTTTGGACAATATTTAACAAATACAACGATTTTTCTGGCGGGAAAGTTGAGTCTCAAACCGCTCTCGCACTGAAACTATGCTTCCGAATGTTGCCCCGTTAGCCGGAGTTAACTTTATGTTTAATCAGTTCCGGTATCTAACACCAGACCGGCCACGAACAGACGACTAGAATTTCAAGCTGTTTCGCGCAGCGACTATGTCGTCGCCGCTCGCCTTATAAACCTCTGCCTGCCCTGCATACGAAAGTACGTAAGCCTTATCCGCTTCGACCGCTGCAACCAATGTTTGCGACAACACGTGGCGGCCGTTTTCAGTCACCGTACAAGTGGTTTCAAGCGCGGTCAGCGAGCCCAGCGTACTCGCGTGAACCTTGTTGCAGACACTCTGATAACCGCTCTGGAAAAAGTCTTTCTGAACCGACTTGCGCATCTCCAGCAACACGCCCTGCAAGTTGACCTGATGACCACTTTCCACGTGGGTCATCGTCAACTCCATCACCATCACCTGATTGCCATCGGCGTCAGTCTTCACTGCCCGCTGACGGGAGACTTCCGGGGAGGTTTCAGGCAGCGCCTCGACTTCCCAGCCGGCCGGCCAGGTGATGCTCGGCGCCTCGGCAAATGCCGGCAGAGCAAGCAGGGAAAAACCCAGGAAAACGAACAGCGATTTGAACGGTCGGATCATTACCAGAGGCACTCGCAGATTGAGCCGTAAAGTCTGAGGCCCGCCCGCTCACAGGGCAAGCCCGCGCTTTCGGTTTGGCGATGCTGCCAGGCATGCGTATCATTGCGCCCATTCACTCGCCCCAATTTGTTACGGAGGGCCCATGAGCCTGCAAGAACTGAACACCTTCCCTGGCGTCACCGCCACCCCGGACAGCGCAACCCGCAACTTCGTGTTCAACCACACCATGCTGCGCGTCAAAGACATCACCAAGTCGCTGGACTTCTACACCCGTGTATTGGGTTTCTCGCTGGTAGAGAAGCGTGATTTTCCGGAAGCTGAATTCAGCCTGTACTTCCTCGCTTTGGTCGACAAATCGCAGATCCCGGCCGACGCCGCTGCTCGCACCGAGTGGATGAAGTCGATTCCCGGCATCCTGGAACTGACCCACAACCACGGCACCGAAAACGACGCGGACTTTGCCTACCACAACGGCAACACCGACCCGCGTGGCTTCGGCCACATCTGCATCTCGGTACCGGACATCGTCGCTGCCTGCGCACGCTTTGAAGAACTGGGCTGCGACTTCCAGAAGCGCCTGACCGATGGCCGCATGAAGAGTCTGGCGTTCATCAAGGATCCGGATGGCTACTGGGTCGAGATCATCCAGCCGGCACCGCTGTAAAGCTGAACCTGGCTAGAAAGCACCCCCGCAAAGAAAAACCCCCATCATCACTGATGGGGGTTTTCTTTTTCAGGCCCGGGATTTACGCCGGAGCCGAAGTGCGGATCAGGTGATCGAAAGCGCTGAGAGAAGCCTTGGCGCCCTCGCCCACTGCAATCACGATCTGCTTGTACGGCACGGTGGTCACGTCACCGGCAGCGAAGATGCCGGGGATCGAGGTTTCACCGCGGTTGTCGACGATGATCTCGCCGCGCGGCGACAGCTCGATGGTGCCTTTGAGCCAATCAGTGTTAGGCAGCAGACCGATCTGCACGAAGATCCCTTCCAACTCGACCGTGCGCAGCTCGTCAGTATTGCGATCCTTGTAGCGCAGGCCGTTGACCTTCTGGCCGTCGCCGGTGACTTCAGTGGTCAACGCACTGGTGATCACGGTGACGTTCGGCAGGCTGTGCAGCTTGCGTTGCAATACGGCGTCGGCGCGCAGCTGAACGTCGAACTCCAGCAGGGTCACGTGGGAGACGATACCCGCCAGGTCGATGGCCGCTTCGACGCCGGAGTTACCGCCGCCAATCACCGCCACACGCTTGCCTTTGAACAGCGGACCGTCACAGTGCGGGCAGTACGCCACGCCTTTGTTGCGGTATTCCTGCTCGCCCGGCACGTTCATTTCACGCCACCGTGCACCGGTCGCCAGAATCACGCTCTTGGCCTTGAGGGTCGCGCCGCTGGCAAAGCGGACTTCATGCAGCTCGCCATTCTTGCCGGGGATCAGCTTGTCGGCGCGTTGCAGGTTCATGATGTCGACGTCGTACTGCTTGACGTGTTCTTCCAGCGCGGTCGCCAGTTTCGGGCCTTCGGTTTCCTGCACGGAAATGAAGTTCTCGATGGCCATGGTGTCCAGCACCTGACCGCCGAAGCGCTCGGCTGCAACACCGGTGCGAATGCCTTTACGTGCGGCGTAGATCGCCGCCGAAGCACCCGCCGGGCCACCGCCGACTACCAGCACATCAAAAGACTCTTTGGCGCTGATTTTCTCGGCCTGACGCTCGATGGCGCCGGTGTCGAGTTTGGCGAGGATTTCTTCCAGGCCCATGCGGCCCTGGCCGAAGTTTTCGCCGTTGAGGTAGATGCTCGGCACGGCCATGATCTTGCGATCATTGACTTCGTCCTGGAACAGCGCGCCGTCGATGGCGACGTGGCGGATGTTCGGGTTCAGCACGGCCATCAGGTTCAGCGCCTGAACGACGTCCGGGCAGTTCTGGCAGGACAGCGAGAAGTAAGTCTCGAAGTTGAAGTCGCCCTTGAGCGAGCGGATCTGTTCGATCACTTCGACACTGGCCTTCGAAGGGTGGCCGCCGACTTGCAGCAGGGCCAGCACCAACGAAGTGAATTCATGGCCCATCGGGATACCGGCGAAACGCAGGCTGATATCGGCACCCGGGCGGTTGATCGAGAACGACGGCTTGCGTGCATCGTCGCCGCTGTCGATCAAGGTAATTTGGTGCGAAAGACTGGCAACGTCTTTCAGCAGGTCGAGCATTTCACGGGATTTCGCACCGTCGTCGAGTGAAGCAACGATCTCGATCGGCTGGGTGACCCGTTCCAGGTACGATTTCAACTGGGCTTTAAGATTGGCGTCCAACATACGGGCGATCTCCTGACTTTATTTGAGGCGAAAAAAAGCCCGAGCGAATCTCGCCCGGGCTTTTCTATTGGGCGGTGCAGCTTACTTAAGTAGGTGCGGAATCCCGCCCTGCATTGCGTGTGTCACAGACTTAGATCTTGCCGACCAGGTCCAGGGACGGAGCCAGAGTGGCCTCGCCTTCTTTCCACTTGGCCGGGCAAACTTCGCCTGGGTGAGCAGCGACGTACTGAGCAGCCTTGATTTTGCGCAGCAGCTCGGAAGCGTCACGGCCAACGCCGCCATCGTTCAGTTCAACGATTTTGATCTGGCCTTCAGGGTTGATCACGAAGGTGCCACGATCAGCCAGACCAGCTTCTTCGATCAGCACGTCGAAGTTGCGGGAGATGACCTGAGTCGGGTCGCCGATCATGGTGTACTGGATTTTGCCGATGGCTGGCGAAGTGTTGTGCCAGGCAGCGTGGGCAAAGTGGGTGTCGGTCGAAACGCTGTAGATCTCTACGCCCAGTTTCTGGAAGGCAGCGTAGTTGTCAGCCAGGTCTTCGAGCTCGGTCGGGCAAACGAAGGTGAAGTCAGCCGGGTAGAAGAACACTACGGACCATTTGCCTTTCAGGTCAGCGTCCGAGACTTGTACGAAGTCGCCGTTTTTGAACGCGGTAGCTTTGAACGGTTTTACTTGGCTGTTGATGATAGGCATTGATGACTCTCCGTCAGGGTTGTGAATTCGATGGGTGAATCCTACCCAGTCACTCGACGGATGGCTCATTGGCAAACCTGATGCTGCTGATTTGTTTTCGCTATTAGCGGACTGTATTAATAGAAGAAAACGATATCTACGGCGACAGCGGCTTATCCGTAATCCGGGCCATCCCGTGAAAGGGGCTCGCTTCAACATAGCGCATGGCGGACTTCATATCCTTCCAGCCCACGTAACTCATCAACGATTTGAGATCCCAGCCGCTTTGGTGGGCCCATGTTGCGAAGCCGCGTCGCAGGGAATGGCTGGTGTAGCGCTCGGCGGAGATCCCGGCGCGCTCCAGGGCCTGGCGCAGCAACGGAATCACGCTGTTGGCGTGCAAGCCCTCCTCGCTCAGATTGCCCCAGCGGTCGACGGCGCGGAACACCGGGCCCCGTACCAGCGCCGCTTCAGTGATCCATTCGATATAGGCCTGCACCGGACATAGCTTGAGCAACGCCGGAGCCTGATAGGTCTGGCCGAGGTTTTCCCGATCACCCTTGCTGCGGGGCAGGTACAGGGTGATGCCGCTGCCGGCGTGCGCCTGCACATGCTCGATCTGCACACGACACAATTCATCGCTGCGAAAGCCACGCCAGAAGCCCAGCAGGATCAATGCTCGATCACGGCAGGCTCGCAGCAGCAACGGTCGATCCTGTTGTTCCCGGGCGTCTTTCATCTCCTGCTCAAGCCAGGCGACGGTCTGCTCAAGATCCCGCAGTTGCAATGGCTCGGCCTGCTTCTCCTGGGCGGGATGCAGGGCGCGAATGCCCTTGAACACTTTGCGCACCACCGGCGACTTGGTGGGATCGGCGAAGCCCTGACTGTTGTGCCACTGCGCCAGCGCCGACAGACGCAACTTCAGCGTGTTGACCGACAACACGCCCGCATGCGCCACCAGATACCGCGCGATGCTGTCCGCTGTCGCGGGCAGGAACCCACCCCATACCGTTTCGAAATGCTCGACGGCCGAACGATAGCTGCGGCGGGTGTTGTCACGGGTGGCGGCTTGGAGATAGCGATCAATATCGCTCATGGGCTGATTTTCTCGTGGCGTACTGAGGGTTTTGTGCGGAAACCGATTTTAGGGGTTTCACATGGGGTAATACCAGTATATCCCGCCTGTTTATCGGCGCTTGTTTCACTTTATTTTCAACATGGTAAACTGCGTACTTTGGTGGCATGTACCACAGTACGAAATGGTAGGAGCAGATATGGCCCGTGGCGGCGTTAACAAAGCAGTAGTTCAGATCGCGCGCACAGCGATCCTCGCCCGTGGCGAACACCCCAGCATCGACGCAGTACGCATCGAGCTGGGTAATACGGGTTCCAAAACCACGATTCATCGCTACCTGAAGGAGCTGGATGACGGCAGCGAACCGGCCGATCCTTCAGCAGAACCCATCGATGACGAGCTGCTGGCACTCGTCACGCGCCTTGCCCAACGCCTGAAAGAACAGGCGCAGGAGCCGATTGATCAGGCGCGCGAGCAGTACGAGCAACAGCGTCAGGCACTGGAGGACGAGCTGAATCAGCTTCGTCAGGATCACGCGCAACTGGAGAAGAAGCACGACATTCAGGCCGCCGCGCTGGCCAAGGAATCCGAAGCCTTGAGCGATACCCGCTCGATGCTGCAGACCGAGCAGACTCGCAATGCCGGACTGAATCAGGCGCTGGCCGATTTTGAATTGCGCTTGCAGGACAAGGATGAGCAGATCCGCTCGCTGGAAGAGAAACACCTGCACGCCCGCGATGCGCTTGAACACTACCGCAACGCCATCAAGGAACAGCGCGAGCAGGAGCAAAGCCGTCACGAAAGCCAGGTGCAGCAGTTGCAGATGGAGTTGCGTCAGGCGCAACAAAGTGCGCTGGTACGTCAGGACGAGATCACCCAGCTGCACCGCGACAACGAGCGCCTGCTGACCGAAAATCGCGGCACCGTGCGTGAACTGAGCTTGGTGCAGGATCAGCTCAAGCACAGCAATCAGCGACAGGATCAATTGCTGGAGCAGGCCAGCCGGGTCGACAGCGAGCGCACCCTCCTCCAGGAACGTCTGCGCGTGGCCCTGCTGGAAAGTCAGACGCTCAAGCAAAACGTCGACGAGCAGTCGCAGCTCAATCAGTCATTGGAGAAGGAGTTGACCAAGGCGCAAGACAGTCTGCGCCTGGCCACCACCGTTGCGGCAGCGCCAGACGCAGCAGAACCGAAAAAGACTTAAGCGCCGACCGGTGTACGCATGGTGACGAACTCTTCGGCCGCCGTCGGGTGTACCCCGATGGTGTCGTCGAAGTCACGCTTGGTGGCGCCAGCCTTCAACGCGATTGCCAGCCCCTGTACGATCTCGCCGGCATCCGGGCCGACCATGTGACAGCCCAGCACCTTGTCAGACTTGCCATCGACCACCAGTTTCATCAGCGTGCGCTCCTGGCAGTCAGTCAGGGTCAGCTTCATCGGCCGGAAGCGGCTTTCGTAGATCACGACGTCATGACCCGCTTCCCGCGCTTCTTCTTCGGTCAGGCCGACGGTGCCGATGTTCGGCAGGCTGAACACTGCTGTCGGGATCATCTTGTAATCCACCGGGCGGTATTGCTCAGGCTTGAACAGACGTCGCGCCACCGCCATGCCTTCAGCCAGCGCCACCGGCGTCAACTGCACACGACCGATGACATCGCCCAGCGCCAGAATCGACGGCTCGGTGGTTTGATATTCCTCGTCGACTTTGATGAAACCCTTGTCGTCTAGCTGCACATCGGTATTTTCCAGCCCCAGGTTGTCCAGCATCGGACGCCGACCGGTGGCGTAGAACACACAATCCGCTTCCAGCACGCGACCATCCTTGAGGGTGGCCTTCAGGCTGCCGTCGGATTGCTTGTCGATGCGGGCAATGTCGGCATTGAATTGCAGATCCAGACCGCGCTTGGTCAGCTCTTCCTTCAGATGATTACGCACCGAACCGTCGAAACCACGGAGGAACAGATCCCCGCGATACAACAACGTCGTGTTGGCGCCCAGGCCATGGAAAATCCCGGCAAATTCGACGGCGATGTAACCGCCGCCGACGACCAGGACGCGCTTGGGCAGTTCTTTGAGGAAGAACGCCTGGTTCGAGCTGATCGCATGCTCATGCCCCGGAATCTCCGGGATCTGCGGCCAGCCACCGGTGGCGATCAGAATATTCTTCGCGGTGTAGCGCTCGCCGTTGACCTCAACTTCGTGCGGACCAACGATTTTCGCGTGGGCTTCATGCAGCGTCACACCGCTATTAACCAGCAGATTGCGATAAATGCCGTTCAGGCGATTGATCTCGCGATCCTTGTTGGCAATCAGCGTGGCCCAATCGAAATCCGCCTCGCCCAGGCTCCAGCCAAAACCCGAGGACTGTTCGAAGTCTTCGGCAAAGTGGGCGCCGTACACCAACAGTTTTTTCGGTACGCAACCGACGTTGACGCAAGTACCACCCAGATAACGGCTCTCGGCCACCGCCACTTTCGCACCAAACCCGGTAGCAAAACGCGCAGCCCGCACACCGCCGGAACCGGCACCAATCACATAAAGGTCAAAATCGTAGGCCATTTCTATCTCCTCGGCAGGCGATCAGCATACCCGCCGTCGTCCGTTGGGCAAGCACTCCTGCCGATATAGGGGCGGAAAATGAAAAAGCCACCCGAAGGTGGCTTTTTCGTACAGGCAGATCAGGCTTTATCAGTAAGCCTTGCCAGTCTTGTAGAAGTTCTCGAAGCAGAAGTTGGTTGCTTCGATGTAGCCTTCAGCACCACCGCAGTCGAAACGCTTGCCCTTGAACTTGTAGGCCATTACGCAGCCGTTCTGGGCTTGTTTCATCAGGGCGTCGGTGATCTGGATTTCACCGCCCTTGCCTGGCTCGGTCTGTTCGATCAGGTCGAAGATGTCCGGGGTCAGGATGTAGCGGCCGATGATCGCCAGGTTCGACGGCGCGTCTTCCGGCTTTGGCTTCTCGACCATGCTGTGTACGCGATAGATGTCGTCGCGGATCATTTCGCCAGCGATCACGCCGTACTTGCTGGTTTCCTGCGGATCGACTTCCTGGATGGCAATGATCGAGCAGCGGAACTGCTTGTACAGCTTGACCATCTGGGTCAATACGCCGTCGCCTTCGAGGTTGACGCAAAGGTCGTCCGCCAGCACCACAGCGAACGGTTCGTCACCGATCAATGGGCGACCGGTCAGGATCGCGTGACCCAGGCCTTTCATTTCGGTCTGACGGGTGTAGGAGAACGAGCACTCGTCCAACAACTTGCGGATACCGACCAGGTATTTTTCCTTGTCGGTGCCCTTGATCTGGTTTTCCAGCTCGTAGCTGATGTCGAAGTGGTCTTCCAGGGCGCGCTTGCCACGGCCGGTCACGATGGAGATTTCAGTCAGACCAGCGTCCAGAGCTTCTTCGACGCCGTACTGGATCAGTGGCTTGTTTACCACCGGCAGCATTTCTTTGGGCATGGCCTTCGTCGCTGGGAGGAAGCGAGTACCGTAACCGGCTGCTGGGAACAAGCATTTCTTGATCATATAAGTCCTTGAAAGGGCTGTGTGTACGAGTTTCGGCGCAGTCTAATCAGGCGGCGTGCACCTTACAATGCCCCGCACTGGCTAACCGATGTCAACATAGAGAAATAATCTGGCAGATAGTTCAATCCGCACACGGAGGCTGCGCATTCAGCGTAGCCCAAATATGCCGCAACACCGCATCGACCTGCGCCCGTTCGCCGATTTACCGTTATCATGACGCCTTTGAACCAGCCAACGAGGCCGCTAGATGTCCGCAGCAAAAATCATCAATGGGTACACCGTCGCCAAGGCGAAAGATGGCCAGTGGCATATCACCGCCGCCAACGGCGAAGATGTGTCCGGTCCGTTGCCCACTGAAGCGATGGCGATTGAAGTGGCCGCGGTGCTTGATTACACGCCTCCTTCACCGAAGCGTCGCGGCAAGGATCAAGACTGATCGACGACTGCAAATCACGGCCCTGCCTTCGCGCAGGGCTTTTTTTTGGGCTTCGCACAAAGAACTGGCCAATCGCTATAACCTTTTCATGTCGGCGCTGTCATAGCGTCTAGCCCTCTCCCTCTCGAAGACGACATCGCCATGATCAACCGCCCCTGCATCAACTTCCTGCCCGTGATTGCGCTCGTGGCTCTGGCCGGTTGCGCTACGTCGCAGACCACCTACCTGAACAACGGCGAACAAGGGTTAAGCATCGACTGTTCCGGTGAAGCCAATTCCTGGGCCACCTGCTATGAAAAGGCTGACGCGTCCTGCGCCGGAACCGGCTACCGCATCGTCGGGACCGACGGCACACCGGCGCCCAAGGAAGACGACAAGACACTGGGCGTCGACGTCGGCAACTACAAAAACCGCAGCGTGGTGGTCGTGTGTAAATAGCCTTACATATGAATTTCGGCGAACTTGATCCCCAGCCCGCGCACGACCTCGATCAGGTCGTCGAGCCGGTTGAAGGACTCGACTTCGTCGTTATCGTCGACCAGGAAGTAACTGCGGCCGGCGCTCTTCTTGAAAAACACAATCCACTCCCCCGGATTCGCCGGGTTCTGGATCACATGGGTCGCCGCAATGAGCCCTTCCTTGTGTCGCTCCCGCACCTGCTCTCTCTTCATTCACCTCTCCAGAAATGACAATGCCGCCACAGCAACGCTGTGACGGCATCAATGCTGACTGCTGACAGTCTATCAGCCGGAAATACAGGCCGTGGCGGCTTTGCGCACATCCCAGGGGCGCAGCGGCACATTGGACATTCGCTCATGCAGCTTGATGCTGCTGCCGCCGGAGCGATCCTCGATGTCAAACACCGCGGCCGGACCCGATCCCAGCTTGCCTGGAACGATGACCCGAACCTCATCCTTGTGTCGCTCGACCTGCAAGGCACCCCGGCTGTCGGACAGCTTTTCGGCCAGGCACTCAGCATATTCATGGGGTTTCTTGCCGGAAATGACGTTCATGGTTGGCAGCGTTTCATTGATTTCCGAAACGCTTGCGCAACCACCCATTGCCAATGCCAACGGCAGAATCACCACACCCCATTTCATACAAAACCTCCAATAAAGACCCTCCGACAGCACGAATGCCGTTTTTCTCCGAGGCTCACTGCATTTAACCCACATCAAATCGTGAATATCTGTTTTTAATTGTCAAAGCGGCGCCCGACGGCCGGATAATAACCCGTCCGGGCTGATAAACTGCGCCAATCGGCAATGCTATCGTTTTGATTTTGTAGAAAAAGCCCTTCTGGAGGCGCCCATGAAATTCATTCACCAGCGCGAACACCTCAACGAAGACGACATCGTCGTCATCCAATGCTCGCAAACCTGCAACATCCGCTTGATGAACGACGCCAACTTCCGCAGCTTCAAAAATGGCGGCCGTCACACCTATCACGGCGGCGCTTTCGACACGTTCCCGGCCCGTATCACCGCGCCGAGCACCGGTTTCTGGAACATCACCATCGACACCGTCAACCGCCGCGCGATCAGCGTGACTCGCAAACCGACCTTGACGCACTCGATCAAGATCATTCGCCGCTCGAGCTCCAAACTCAGCTGAGCGGTTCCGCCAACGCAGACAGGTAAGCATCAACGTGGCCCAAACGACCAAATACGTGATCAAGTACAAACTCAACGGTGAGCGCCGTTTCGAGTTCGCCCAGCTGGAAAATGGCACGCCGGAAGAAGCCAAAGCTGCACTGGATGCTCTGCACGGCCAGAGCGACGATGTGATCAGCGACATCCGCGTCAGCAAGGCCCTGTAAGACCCGGACGAAATTCGACCGCAAGCGGCGGAGTGTTGCGGCCGGGTGGACGACCCAGACTGATACCTGAATGTACGCCAAGGAATCAACATGTCACCCTCACCCGCCTCCCCGCTCGATGCGCTCGACTGGATCGCCCTGGAGCAGCAACTGGATCAGGACGGTTGTGCTGTCATCCGCACGCTGCTGCGCCCGGACACCTGTGATCGGTTGAGTGCGCTTTACCCGCACAGCGAACCGTTTCGGTCCCAGGTCATCATGGCTCGCCACGGTTTCGGGCGCGGGGAATACAAATACCTGCGCTATCCGCTTCCGCCCGCTGTGGAACGCCTACGCAGCGCGCTTTACCCGCGACTCGTGCCACTGGCCAACCGCTGGCATGAACGAATGGGCCTGCCAGCGCGCTTTCCAGAGCAACACCGCGAGTTTCTCGAGCGCTGCCACGCCGCCGGTCAACTGCGACCCACCCCGCTCTTGCTGCAATACGGCCCGCAGGACTACAACTGTCTGCATCAGGACCTGTACGGCGAACATGTCTTTCCGCTGCAAGTGGCGATTCTTCTGTCAGAACCTGGCGAAGACTTCACCGGCGGTGAGTTCGTCATGACCGAACAGCGTCCGAGAATGCAGTCCCGGCCGCTGGTAATGGACCTGAGAAAAGGCGATGCGCTGATCTTTGCCGTCAACCAGCGCCCGGTCAAAGGCGTGCGCGGCGACTATCGGGTGACCATGCGCCACGGTGTCAGCCGACTGCACAGCGGAACACGGCATACTCTGGGCATTATCTTCCACGACGCGACCTGACGATCATGCAAACCATCTTTGATCTGTTCGCCGACACAGAACCCGAGCAGCCCCGACGCGCCGAACAGATTGGCGAGCAGTCCTGGGTGCTGCGCGGGTTTGCCCTGCCGCAAATCGAGCAATTGTTGCCGGCCCTGGAATCGATCATCGCCTGCGCCCCGTTGCGCCACATGATGACGCCCGGGGGCTTCAGCATGTCGGTGGCCACCAGCAGTTGCGGCGCACTGGGCTGGATCACCGATCGGAGCGGCTACCGCTATTCATCCGAAGATCCCGTGAGCCACCAACCCTGGCCAGCCATGCCCGAAGTGTTTCGCGAGCTGGCCCAGGCCGCAGCGAAACGCGCCGGATTTGCCGACTTCATGCCGGATTCCTGCCTGATCAATCGTTATGTCCCAGGAGCGAAGATGTCGTTGCATCAGGACAAAGACGAAAATGCCTACGAAGCGCCGATCGTTTCTCTGTCATTGGGCTTGCCCGCGACGTTCCTGTTCGGCGGTTTCGCACGCGGCGACAGGAGCCAGAAAATCTCGCTGCTGCACGGCGACATGGTGATCTGGGGCGGCGTAGACCGGCTGCGCTATCACGGCATCCTGCCGATCAAACCCGGCCGGCACCCGCGCCTGGGCGAACAGCGTTTCAACCTGACGTTTCGCACCGCCGGATAATCCTGCAAAGTTTGACCGCAAGGGTCGGAGTGTTCCGGCCGGTGGCACTGGTTAACCTGAAATTCAACAGGTCAACGGACTCTCCATCATGAAAACGCTTTCCACCTCGCTGAACACTGAAGACGATCCACGCTGGGCCGCTGTCGTCGCACGCGACCCTCGGGCGGACGGCCAGTTTGTCTATGCCGTGAAAACCACCGGCATCTATTGCCGCCCCAGCAGCCTGGCGCGCTTGCCGAAACCGCAGAACGTCGAGTTCTTCGATACCGCCGAGGACGCCGAAGCCGCGGGCTATCGCCCCAGCAAACGGGCGAGCAAGGATCAGACCGAAGTCGCCGCGCAGCATACCGCCACTGTCGCGGCAGCCTGTCGCCAGATCGAGGCGTCGGACAGCCTGCCGGCGCTCAACGATCTTGCCGAGACCGCCGGTCTGAGCGCATTTCATTTTCATCGTGTCTTCAAGGCCGCAACGGGCCTGACGCCCAAAGGCTACGCCGCCGCGCATCGCTCGCGCCGGGTTCGTCAGCGTCTGGCGGACGGCGGCTCGGTGACCGAAGCGCTGTATGACGCCGGTTTCAATTCCAACAGCCGTTTCTACGAAGCGGCCGATCAGGTACTGGGGATGAAACCCGGCGACTTCCGATCCGCCGGCCAGAACAACGACATCCGCTTCGCCGTCGGCCAATGTTCGCTCGGGGCTATTCTGGTGGCACAGAGTGAGCGCGGGATTTGCGCGATTCTGCTGGGGGACGATCCGCACCAATTGGTGTGCGACCTGCAGGACCAGTTTCGCCGGGCCAACCTGATCGGCGCCGACACCGAGTTCGAACAACTGATCGCGCGCGTCGTCGGCTTCATCGAAGCGCCTGCCATCGGCCTGGATTTGCCGCTGGATGTGCGCGGCACGGCGTTTCAGGAACGGGTGTGGCAGGCACTGCGCGAAATACCGGTCGGCAGCACCGCCAGCTATGCGGACATCGCCTTGCGTATCGGCTCACCAAAAGCCGTACGCGCAGTGGCCCAGGCTTGCGGCGCCAACAGCCTGGCGGTTGCGATCCCCTGTCATCGCGTTGTGCGCAGTGACGGCAATCTGTCGGGCTACCGCTGGGGCGTGGAGCGCAAGCGCGAATTGCTCGAGCGTGAAGGCAAACCCCGACAGTAATCAGCGATTCACATCAACGACAACCCGCCCCCGGAGTTGCCCTGCCAGCAACTTCGGTGCCGCGTCGATAGCTTCGCCAAGGCCGATTTCATGGCTGATCAGCGGCAACAGGGTAAAATCCAGATCCTTCGCCAAGCGATCCCAAGCCTCGATGCGGCGCGCCTTGGGTTGGGTCACGCTGTTGATCCCGGCCAGCGTCACGCCACGCAGAATGAACGGCGCCACGGATGCCGGAAAATCCATGCCCTGAGCCAGACCGCACGCGGCCACGATGCCTTCGGCCCGGGTGCTGGCGCAGGCATTGGCCAGCGTGTGACTGCCGACCGAATCGATGACGCCCGCCCAGCGCTCCTTGGCCAGCGGCTTGCCGGGTTCGGACAGGGTGGCGCGATCAATGATTTCGCCCGCGCCCAGTTGTTTCAGGTATTCGTGTTCCGACACCCGACCGGTCGAAGCGACCACGCGGTAGCCCAGCTTGCTCAGCAATGCGATGGCAAAACTGCCGACGCCGCCGTTGGCCCCCGTTACCAGCACTTCGCCCTGTTGCGGGGTCACGCCGTTTCGCTCCAGCGCCATGACGCAAAGCATCGCCGTATAGCCGGCCGTGCCGATGGCCATGGCTTGCGCGGCGGTGAATGCCTTGGGCAGCGGAATCAGCCAGTCACCGTTCAATCGCGCTTTTTGCGCCAGACCGCCCCAGTGGTTTTCACCGACGCCCCAGCCATTGAGCAGCACCGCATCGCCAACCTTGTAATCGGGGTGCGAGCTGACTTCAACGGTACCCGCCAGATCGATCCCCGGCACCATCGGAAACTTGCGCACCACCGGGCTACTGCCGGTGATCGCCAGGCCGTCCTTGAAGTTCAGCGTGCTGTACGCGACGCGAACCGTCACATCGCCCTCGGGCAACTGCTCGTCGTTGATCTCATGCAGGTTGGCGCGATAACCGCTGTCGTCTTTGTCGATCAAAATGCCTTTGAACATGACTGCCTCTCTCGGGTGGAATTCAGGATGTCGAGGGTTTGGAATAGCACACTGAAACATTTTGCCCTACTCGACCTTTAGCCAATCGGGCCCGAACGCCGAGCCAGCGCCGGCTGTTCAAGCTACAAATCTGTGCTGGTCATGGGGGGTGGCTTTGCGTTAAAAAACCGGCTGCTACCGTCCCTGCCCTGTTTCGTCGTCGGAGAAGCTATTCCATGAGCCAATGGCCTGATACCCGCATTCTTGACCTGTTCGGCATCGAACTGCCGATCATCCAGGGCCCCATGGCCGGTGCCACCAACTCATCCATGGTCATCGCAGCGTGCAACGCCGGTGGCCTGGGTTCGATGCCGGCCGCGATGCTGACCATCGAGCAACTGCGCGAAGAGCTGAAGACCATTCGCCAGGGCACGAACAAGCCATTCAACGTCAACTTCTTCTGCCATCAACCGCCGGCTGCCGATGAACAAAAGGCCCGCGACTGGAAAAACCTGCTGGAACCCTACTATCGCGAACTGGGTGTCGATTTCGATGCACCGACGCCGGTGTCCAACCGCGCGCCCTTCGATGCGGCCGCCTGCGAAGTGCTGGAAGAATTTCGCCCTGAAGTGGTGAGCTTCCACTTCGGCCTGCCGGAAAAATCCCTGCTGGATCGGGTCAAGGCCACCGGTGCGAAAATCATCTCGTCGGCAACCACCGTCGACGAAGCGATCTGGCTGGAGCAGAA
This sequence comes from Pseudomonas sp. GW458-11-26-14-LB4, assembly GCF_059423925.1. Taxonomy (NCBI): domain Bacteria; kingdom Pseudomonadati; phylum Pseudomonadota; class Gammaproteobacteria; order Pseudomonadales; family Pseudomonadaceae; genus Pseudomonas; species Pseudomonas sp. GW458-11-26-14-LB4. Next base: position 438,068 of record NZ_JBWKYU010000002.1, on the reverse strand, counting down.
CGGTTGCGACGCGATCATCGCCATGGGTTACGAGGCCGGCGGCCATCGCGGGATGTTCCTCAGCGCTGACCTGAGCAGTCAGGTCGGTACGTTTGCGCTGGTGCCGCAAGTGGTCGACGCCGTGAGTGTGCCGGTGATCGCTGCCGGTGCGATTGCCGATGCGCGCGGCGTGGCGGCAGCGTTCCTGCTCGGAGCTTCGGCGGTTCAGGTCGGCACGGCGTATCTGTTTACCCCGGAAGCGAAAGTCAGTGCCTCTCACCACAAAGCTTTGCGCACCGCCAAGGAAAGCGAGACAGCGGTGACCAATCTGTTTACCGGGCGCCCGGCGCGGGGGATTCTCAATCGGGTGATGCGCGAGCTGGGCCCGATGTCGGACAAGGCCCCCGCCTTTCCGCTGGCCGGCGGTGCCTTGATGCCGTTGCGCGCGAAGGGTGAAGCCGAATTCAGTAACCTTTGGGCCGGCCAGGCCTTCACACTTGGTAAGGACCTCGGCACCGCCGAACTGACCCGGCAACTGGCGGAAGGCGCACTGGCGAAACTGACGCGATGATGAACCCGAACGGGTGAGGAGCGTGGCGCTCTCACCCGGTTTAAAAGCAGTGCTTCCCGTTTGGCGGCATTTCGCTATATATTTCTCTATATAGCGTTTCACTCCCTCGCATCGGCGCAGTCTACCTTCCAATAACAACTGCCCACTGCACTTGCCATCCACGGAGCCGTTACATGATCAATCGTGCCTCACGTTTTGCCCCTGCCCTGCTCGCGGTATTCGCCATCGGCGCCGCGCAGGCCGACGAAGTGCAAGTCGCTGTTGCGGCCAACTTCACCGCGCCGATCCAGGCGATTGCCGCCGATTTCGAAAAAGACACCGGGCACAAACTGGTCGCTGCGTACGGCGCCACCGGCCAGTTCTACACCCAGATCAAAAACGGCGCGCCGTTCGAAGTATTCCTTTCGGCGGACGACACCACCCCTGAAAAACTCGAAAAAGAAGGCGACACCGTCAAGGGTTCGCGCTTCACCTACGCCATCGGCACCCTGGCGCTGTGGTCGGCCAAGGAAGGCTACGTCGATGCCAAAGGCGACGTCCTGAAGAAAAACGAGTACCAACACCTGTCCATCGCCAACCCGAAAGCCGCCCCTTATGGTCTGGCAGCCACCCAGGTGCTGGAAAAACTGAAACTCACTGAAGCCACCAAAGCCAAAATCGTCGAAGGCCAGAACATCACCCAGGCCTACCAGTTTGTGTCCACCGGCAACGCCGAGCTGGGTTTCGTCGCCCTGTCGCAGATCTACAAGGACGGCAAGGTCAGCAGCGGTTCGGCGTGGATCGTTCCGGCGAGCATGCACGACCCGATCAAGCAAGACGCAGTGATCCTCAACAAAGGCAAAGACAACGCCGCTGCCAAGGCGCTGGTTGATTACCTCAAAGGCCCGAAAGCCGCTGCGGTCATCAAGTCCTACGGTTATCAGCTGTAAATGTCGCTGACGAGTGCCGATTTCGCGGCGATCTGGCTGACCCTGAAACTGGCGTCCCTGACCACCGCGATCCTGCTGGTCGTCGGCACGCCGATCGCCCTGTGGTTGTCGCGCAGCCGTTCCTGGCTGCGCGGCCCCATCGGCGCGATCGTCGCGCTGCCGTTGGTGCTACCTCCTACGGTCATCGGTTTCTATCTGTTGCTGGCGCTCGGCCCAAACGGGTTCATTGGCCAGTTCACCCACTGGCTGGGGCTTGGCACCTTGACCTTCAGCTTCACCGGCCTGGTGATCGGTTCGGTGCTCTATTCCATGCCGTTCGTGGTGCAGCCGTTGCAAAACGCCTTCTCCGCGATCGGCACTCGTCCTCTGGAAGTGGCCGCGACCTTGCGCGCCAATCCCTGGGACACTTTTTTCAGCGTGATTCTGCCCCTGGCCCGCCCCGGTTTCATCACTGCAGCAATCCTCGGCTTCGCCCACACCGTCGGCGAATTCGGTGTGGTGCTGATGATCGGCGGGAATATTCCTGACAAGACCCGGGTGGTTTCCGTACAAATCTACGACCACGTCGAAGCCATGGAGTACGCGCAGGCGCACTGGCTGGCCGGGGCGATGCTGGTGTTTTCGTTTCTGGTGTTGCTGGCGCTGTATTCCAGCCGCAAGACCCGCGCGGGCTGGAGCTGATCGATGATTGATGCACGTCTGAAACTGGCTTGGTCGGGCTTCAGCCTCGATGTCGATCTGCAGATGCCCGGTCGCGGTGTGACGGCGCTGTTCGGTCAGTCCGGCTCGGGCAAGACCACATGCCTGCGCTGCATCGCCGGGCTCGAACGCGCGCCACAGGCCTTTATCCGCATCAATGACGAGGTCTGGCAGGACAGCGAGAAAGGCATTTTCGTGCCGCCGCACAAACGCGCGCTCGGCTATGTCTTTCAGGAAGCCAGCCTGTTTCCGCATCTGTCGGTGCTGGCCAATCTGCAATTCGGCCTCAAGCGCATTGCCAAGGCACAGCGCCGGGTCGACATGACCCAAGCCACAGAACTGCTAGGGATCGGCCACTTGCTCGATCGTCATCCGCAGCGCTTGTCCGGCGGTGAGCGTCAGCGTGTCGGCATCGCTCGCGCGCTGTTGACGAGCCCCAGACTGCTGCTGATGGACGAGCCTTTGGCGGCCCTCGACAGTCAGCGCAAAAGCGAAATCCTGCCCTACCTGCAACGCCTGCACGACGAACTGGAAATCCCGGTGTTGTATGTCAGCCACGCTCAGGACGAAGTGGCCAGGCTCGCCGATCATCTGGTGCTGCTCAGCGACGGCAAAGCGCTGGCCAGCGGTCCGATTGGCGAAACCCTGGCGCGGCTCGACCTGCCCCTGGCCATGGACAATGACGCCGGGGTGATCATCGAAGGCCAGGTCAGCGGCTACGATACCGACTACCAATTGCTCACCCTGCGATTGCCGGACTCGTCACTGAACATTCGCGTGACTCACGCGCCGATGACGACGGGCCAGAGACTGCGATGCAAGGTGCACGCACGCGACATCAGCCTGACCCTGCAAAACAGCGAGTTCAGCAGCATCCTCAATCGCCTCCCGGTCACGGTCGTCAGCGAACAACCGGCCGACAACGCCGCGCACGTGCTCATTCGCCTCGATGCCGGCGGGACACCGTTGCTGGCGCGCATCACTCGCTACTCGCGGGATCAGCTTGGCGTGCATCCGGGCCAGTCATTGTGGGCCCAGATCAAGGCCGTCGCGGTGTTGGCGTAAATCCGCGGGCACGACCGTCATGGCGTGCGGTCAATGGCTTTAACAGCCTGATTTGACGCGAAGGAAGTCCGCCATGCCCGATACTGCGCTCACCGAAGTGTTGCCTTCGGATCTGCATTACGTCGATGACACACAGCCCGGTATCACCCGAAAAAAACTGCGCGGAAAATTCGCCTATTTCGACCCCGCAGGCCAGCGCATCACCGATCCTGACGAGATCAAACGCATCAACGCACTGGCTGTTCCGCCGGCCTACGTCGACGTGTGGATCTGCGCCGACCCGCGCGGCCATCTGCAAGCCACCGGCCGGGACGCACGTGGGCGCAAGCAATATCGCTATCACGCTCGCTGGCGCGAAGTGCGCGACGCGGACAAGTATTCGCGTCTGCGTGAGTTCGGTCTGGCGCTGCCCAAACTGCGCAAACAGCTGGAGGCGCTACTGGCCTCGCCGGGCTTCAGCCGCGACAAAGTCATGGCGACGGTCATCACGCTGCTCGACGCCACGCTGATCCGCGTCGGCAACACGCAATACGCGCGGGACAATCGCTCCTACGGCCTGACCACCCTGCGCAGCCGGCATGTCGAGGTCAACGGCAGCGCGATCCTGTTCCAGTTTCGCGGCAAGAGCGGCATCGAACATCAGATCACGGTGAAGGACCGGCGACTGGCGCGGATCATCAAGCGCTGCCTGGAAATTCCGGGGCAGAACCTGTTTCAGTATCTGGATGAAAATGGCGAGCGGCATACCGTCAGCTCTTCTGACGTCAACACCTACCTGCAAACCCTGACCGGCGCGGATTTCACCGCCAAGGACTACCGAACCTGGGCCGGCAGCGCCCTCGCTTTGGCGGTTCTGCGGGAGCTGCAATGGGAATCCGAGACCGAGGCCAAGCGGCATGTGGTCGAGATGGTGAAGGGCGTCGCCCGCCAACTGGGCAACACGCCGGCGGTCTGTAGAAAGTGCTACATCCACCCGGCGGTGGTCGAGCATTTCATGCTCGGCGCCTTGGCCGAGCTGCCGAAGCCGCGCATCCGCAAAGGCCTGCGCAAGGAAGAAGTCGCATTGGCGCTATTCCTTGAGCGGATGGTCGAGCAGGCAGGCACGCCTTGAAGCCTTCGGCCGTCTCGACTAGGCTACGCCCTCCTACCTCCCCGGGACGACCGCAGAAGTGAACAACTAAGCCTTCAAAAATGTAATCGCGACACGCCATTCATGGCGCGTGTCAGTGTTCACGACATTTTCTGGAGGTGCCGATGACTCACGTCTCGCGTACGCCTGCTCTCGTCTCCCTGAATCAACTGGGTTTTCAGTTCGCCAATGGCGAGACGATTTTCACTGCACTCAATCTGAAATTCGATCACACCCCGACCGCCATCGTCGGGCGCAATGGCGTTGGCAAAAGCGTACTGGCGCGCCTGATCGCCGGAGAATGGCAACCCACCAGCGGCAGCGTGACGCGCGCCGTGGCGACAACCTACGTGGCGCAGAGCTTTGTCGCTGCACCCGGCGAGACGGTCGCCGAGTCCACCGGCAGCGCCGCGATTCTTCAGGCTCTGGGCCGAATGAACCGGGGCTGCGGATCAGTCGAGGATTTCGATCTCATTGGCGAACAATGGGATCTGGCGGACCGTCTGCGCCGCCTGCTCGATGACGCCGGCCTGACCGAAGTCGCCTTCACCGACGAGACCGGAAACCTCAGTGGTGGCCAGCAAGCGCGCATCGCACTGATTGGCGCGTTTTTGAGTCAGGCTCCGCTGCTGGTTCTCGATGAGCCGACCAACCATCTGGATGCACCAGGACGACAATGGCTGATGAACTTACTGGAACGCTGGCACACTGGTTTGATCGTCGTCAGCCATGATCGGCAGCTGCTCGACCGGATGCTGCGGATTGTCGAGTTGAGCGCGTCGGGGGCTATCGAATTCGGTGGCAATTACTCGGCATTCCGCGAGCATCAGCGGATCCATCAAGCCGCGGCGCAGGCACGCCTCGACCACGCCAGAAGCGAACGCCAGCGAGAGCGGATTCGGCTACGGCGCGAACACGACACGATACAGCGCCACGCCGCCAACTCGCGGCGCAACGCCGAAACCGCCAACATTGCCAGTTTCGAATACGTGGCGATCAAGGGCGCCGCGCGAGAGATCATGGGGCATGTACGTCAGGGTCATCAGGCCCGCAAGTCAGAGCTCGATGCCCAGGTGCGCGAGGCTTACGCCAAGGTGCAACCCGAGGACAGCGTGCTGATCAACCTGCCCGGGAGCGCGGTGCCGAACAACCGCCAGATCTGCTCGCTGGTTGACGCTCGGCTGCCCTGGCTGTCAAACGGCGCACTGAGCCTTACGATCCACGGCCCGATGCGCATCGCTGGCAGCGGTCCCAACGGCTGTGGCAAATCAACCCTGTTGAAAGCGCTCGCCGGGGAACTGACACCCGTCGATGGAACCGCCACGACTCACGTGCCATTCGCATTCCTGGATCAGCAACTGGCGCAACTGGACGATCAGCGTTCCATCACCGAACAGCTGATGATGCAAGGAACTGCACTGACCGAGGGCACCCTGCGCAGCTATCTCGCACACTTGCAGCTGGATGCAAGCCGCGCCACGGCTCCCTGCGTTTCGTTGAGCGGTGGCGAGCGCCTGAAAGCCGCACTGGCGCTGGCCTTGTGGCGAACGGATCCTGCGCAGCTGTTGCTGCTGGATGAGCCGACCAACCATCTGGATCTGCCGTCGGTGGAAGCGTTCGAACGGGCGTTGCAGTCATTTCCGGGTGCCATTGTCGCCGTTTCCCACGATCAGGACTTCCTCGAGGCGTTGAATCCGACTCACCATCTGCGCTGGCACCCATTAGGCTGGCAACTGCACCCGACGAACTGACTTGGCTATTTTTTGCACGATTGCTCAGGGCTTCTATAGTTGATCTGGTACGAATCAGCCGCGGTGACGCCATGGAAGACATATTCGTCGTGAAGCGCTGCAACAAGATCGTCATCCACGGCCGGCGCGCCGGAGAGACTCTCCATGAGCCCGCAGAAGCCCTGGGCTGGTATCGCATCTGCGACACGCGAACCGGCGGTTTCATCGGCGATGGCTACGATCGGGAAGAAGACGCCCGCAAGGAATGTCATCGGCTCAACGCCGCCAGCTCGCGAGTGACCGCCCCCGAGTCGTCGGGCTGATAGCTGTCATTTACGGGTCTATACTCAAACCAGCTGAAGGAGCAGCGCCCCAACGGCAGAAAGCTCGCCCTTCGCGGGCTTTTTGCTGCCACCGAGCGGATTAATGAACGGAGGTGTTCCATGTCCGAAAGAGAGTCCATCACCACTCTCCTCACCTTGCTCGATGCCCGCGAAGCACGCCTCGCCGCGGCCTGCAAAGAGATCGCCGACTGGGTCGACCATCAAGGCGGGCACCCCACCGCCCTGCGCATCCGCGACCGGCTGAACGATATCGAAAAGGATACCCCGCTGATTCGCAGCACCCTGTCATCGCTCAAACCGATCGACCGGCCGTTGCCACGCTTCAGGTAGGCCATCGATTCACGGTGCGCGAATAAAGAACGTCCTTGGTCGTGAGAGGTCAATACCTTTACACGTCACCAAGGAGACGTCTTATGGTCATTCATTTCAAAGTCGACGGGCACCTGGCCTGCGGGCACAAGGGCAACAACCTCTCCGCCAGCAGCGAACTCAATCGTGTGAATTGCCGCAGCTGCCGCAATACCGACGCATACAAGGATGCGCGCAAAGACCAGCGCAATGCGGCGCGGCGCGCGGCTCGCCATTCCAGGGCTGCACACTCCGCGTCCGACTGGCGTTCGGAGTGGATCGAGCGGTTGACCGCGATGGCCGGACTTCAGCGCTTGCCTAGAGGGTTTACTGGGCAAACTTTTGTTTGCTCAACGCCCCGCTGATCATTGCTTATTAATGGAACAACCCGAATTACTTTGTTTCCTTCACCTGACAAACCCCATTGGCTTTGTTCTTGCCCGTGTAAGAAACATCAGGTGAGCCGTCGGGCATGATCGTCAGCGAGATGGTCACGCCACTGCCTTTGGCTTCGAAGGCGTTATCGTTGAATTTCTTCAGTTTCCCTTCTTTACCGTTGATATAGATCGGGCCGCCCTTGTCAGCATGGACCTCGATATTGCCCGGGCATGTTGCGTTCAACAGCGGGATGCCGGCTTGAGCAAAGCCTGAAGACATCAGCAAAACGCTCAATAGCAGTCGCTTCATCATCATTGTCCTGTGTTCGGTTGAGCCAGAAAGAAACACTAGCTCACTTCGCTCGCAATGACCGAAAAGTACACCTGGGATAGGAAAGGGAAAAAGGTGGTGGCTTTTCAAAACAGCGTTCAGACAAGAATCATGCGCATAAAAAGCCCGGCTCGGTGGCCGGGTTTTGGATGTTTTCAAACTCAGTATCGTTCTAACTGCCTTGTCTCGGTCTTGTTACACCGGATGCACGAAAGCGTTTTATGCGTATCGTTACGGGAGACCTCAGTCATGTAGTGGTCCTCCTTCTTCACCTGAGTGAAGCCGCATCTGATGCATTTTTCCTTCACCTTGCAAAAATCATCCGTGCCCATCTCGACGAAATCTTCATGCTTCACCTTTGAATCTTCGTGGTCGCAATGTACGCAGTTGCGAATCATCGTACAGGTATGATGGTTCTTGTAGGTAAACTCACCAAACTCATGCTTGTGTTTGGTCAAATGCTCAAAACAGTCAGGGCATGTTTTTTCCAGCAAACACGCCGGGCCACTAACAGCCTTGACATAGTCTCCGGCGTGAATGCCAACTCCGCATTTAGCTTTGAGAGCCAGCTCCTTGACCTTGTCGAAAAATCCCATTTTTTCCTCCGGCGTATTGTTCTTAACACCACTATGTCGTCTGCAAAGCTGAAATCTTTAATACAAAACCCGACGCTAGGCCGAGTTAAAGAAAGCCGTGCGCGTTTCGCGATACTTGTGCGCTATGGAAAACAAGGAGCAGCTCGGGCACACCACCGAAGTGTCGACGGAGAATGACACCCGGAAAAGGATCGGCAAGAAAGTCACCCCGACCAAGTGAGTTGCGGAGCAGGCTCCGAAATTGCGGAGCGCAAATGATAAGGGCCTGCATGAGTAAACTCACGCAAGCCCTTGATATTCATGGTGCCCGAAGCCGGAATCGAACCGGCACGCCCTTACGAGCGGGGGATTTTAAGTCCAGATTTTTTTCCTTTTAAATCATGCATTTAGGGACATGATTTTTCCGCATCGCACACATTTCTTATCCGTTCCAAGACAACAAAATCAGCACCTCAAAATAAATTGCGGAAAGAAATCGGGCTGTAGAGAGGCCTGGCCGTCACCGTGCGCCGGTCGATTGGATCGCCGATCAATTGAGCCATACTCATGGAAAGATGATCAGTCAGCAGTACGGAGCGTGGATCAGGGATGACGGACCGGACGTGGAAGATAGGCTACAGATTGATATGGATCTATCACTGGTAACTGTCGCCTCCTCTAGCTAGGCAGAAAGGATCGGTGGACTCAGCTCATAGAGGCCCGGTTTCCGAGGTGGCAAGAAAGAGTGCCCACGCCTGGGCTAGGTGTAGGGGTCAATTGAACATAAGCAGGATTCCACCTATCAGTCTTCAAAGACCGCTATCGGCTAAAAGCGGACGTTCTAGAGCGACCGCTGTCGGCCAGAAGCTGACGGTTATTGAAGCACTCCAGCGATCCATTCTCAGTCCTTAACCTGTGCGTTCTTGTGCCAACAATTAACCAACAGCCCTATGCAACCCTTTAATCTCTCTTATGGCCTTCTGCCAGCTACAGTCTTGTGCTAAAAGTTACCAACCACCTGCAGGGAGGCATAACATGGCTACCGAGAGCTCAATTGATGATGCCGCTAAAGCAGACGGCGAATCAGCGGAATCAGCACGTACGAGGCGCACTCGCCCCTATCCAGCAGCGTCGTTCGAGGATGCCTTGTCGTTAGGCGAAGCGATCATGCAATACGCTGCGGGTGAGAAAGTGCGCCGCCTGACGCTCATGCAACATATGAATAAGTCGCCGGGTAGCGGTGCGACAAAGATGATGATTACCAACTCAAACAAGTATGGAATCACATCGGGCGGTTACTCAGCCGAGCATTTAGAGCTGACAGAAAAGGGTAGGATCGTAGTAAACCCAGCGCGCCCAGAGCGCGAACGTCGTAAAGCTGCATTCGAGTTAGCTATTGCAGGGGTAGCACCATTTTCATTACTTTACGATCATTACAAAGAAAAGCGGCTTCCTGATCGTGAAGTTATAAAGGACTTTCTTCGAGACTCGAGCATCGAAGTACCCGACCTTGATGAGTGTGTAGATACCTTTATTGTTAATGTAAAAGGCCTTGATCTACTTAGAACGCTTGGAGGCGCAGAGACGCTAATATCTATAGATCAGGTTATTGATGAACTTTCCGAAAAAACGTCTGACGTCTCTTTTTCAAAGATGGTAAATACTCCGCAAGTACTTGGGGGATTAAACCAAAAGGAGGACTCTGTAGAGTGGTCTAAAATTTGCTTTTATATCACACCTATAGGTTCAGAAGAGAGTATTGAGCGGAAGCATGCTGATTTGTTTATGTCTTCGTTGGTCCAACCCGCATTAGAAGAGCTTGGGCTGACCGTAGTTCGTGCTGACCATATTGGTGACCCGGGTATGATCACCACTCAGGTGCTAGAGTATCTCAAGAGATCTAAGCTTGCGATTGCAGATCTTTCATATTTAAATCCTAATGTCTTTTATGAGGTGGCACTGCGACATGCACTTAGGCTGCCGGTAGTACAAATCATTAGAAAAAGTGACCGCCTTCCTTTTGATGTAAACCAATCCCGGACCTTGGTCTTTGATACAACCGATATATACTCTTTAATCCCAAAGCTTCAAACATATCGAGCAGAGATTGCGAATCAAGCAAGGAAGGCTATTGATGATCCTGAAAGCGTTGGCAATCCTATCAGTATATTTTATCCAGACTTCTATAAATAGGATGCATCTAGAAAAAAATCAACTTATAAGTTCTAAGGCATTACGCATCTATTAGCGTGCCTGATATATAAAAAGTAAGCGTCTCAGAGGTGCTCAGAAAGATTGATGCATTTTCATTTCGCGCATTGATTTGAGCTTGAGGGGCTAATATAGCTTGCGAAGCGGGTTGCTAAGTGCTGACGTTTTGGAAAAATTCGGCTCTCGGCTCTCCTTGAGGGGGTGATAATGAATCTGACAAAAATAACAATTGCAGTTGGTATAGGCGTGCTTTTAATATTCGGCTCCTACGGATCCCTCGTTCTCTACAAAACATGGCCAATAACTGAATACTCAATTGCAAAAGCTGGAACTTTCGGCGATAGTTTTGGCGTGGTAACTTCTCTGTTTTCCGGTTTGGCTTTTGCAGGGATTATTCTAACCATATTATTGCAAAGAAAAGAGCTAACAGAATCGAGAGAGATTTTCAGAATTCAAAGGTTCGAGGGTTCGTTTTATCGTTTGCTGGAGCTTTGCAGAAGGAATCTGGAAGACGTAAGAGTTGTAGATTTTGAAGGTAAGACTCACGAAGGTATTGGCGCGCTTTATTACTATAGCAAAAGATTTACAGACTCAATGAAACGACATAGTAGTTTTCTACAGGTCGACCATGGTCGAGTCGTGTACGAGTATCATTTGTTCGTAGAAATTCAAAAGCATATTGTTCGACAAGCTCGTTATCTTGGTACGCTTCAAAATATTCTGGAATTAATCGAGCGAGATCTTCCAACCGATCAAGAAAGAAAGCCTTATTGGGACATAGTTTCCAGTCAAATAACCTTTGGTGAAGCTAGATATATTTTTTATTGCTGCCTGGTATCAAAGAAAGACGACCAACTCCGACCATTAATGGAACGATCTGGCTTGATAGTAAGGCTCATAAGCAGTTCGAATATAAGTAGCACGCTTCGTGAGTCGTATAAGCGGGCTCATGGAGTCGAATTTATAAAGTCGCCCGTTAAACTGGTACTTCCTTACTCGCTTAAGAAGCTTAAAGAGCATACTAAGCTCGCAAAAGCTGCTTTGCGGGCGGCTGCAAATGCTAAGGCAACTAAAAAGGCTGAGCCAGCCCGAATCCAATAGAGTTTAATCGCACGTGCGATGAGTCGAAAAGCTTGATTTGGCCTCTAGCTGTGAACTGAGAATGGCAGGCAAGGGCCGAATAAAGATACCCAATAGGGATATTCCCGGAATGATTGCAAGAGCTTGGTTAAGCAATCTTTAGGACGTATTGGATACCGGAATGGGCCTCAGCATGCAACGCAATCTTCGTATAAATACAGAATTTAATGGCTTGAAAGCGCTCCAAAGGAGTCAGGAAGGGGGGGGATTAGGCTTACGATCACGATTTTCGTTTCATGGCTGTCGCTGGGACCAGTCACAGCTATCCCAAAACAGCCTTGCTTAAAATGCATCTTATGGATATCTAGCGACAGCTCACGGCTTGGTGTAGGCTAAGGGATATATGTCAATTAGACATCATTCCCTTTCGAAAGTACAATCAAAGATTAGTCAACATTCGGATTTAACGACTTAAAGGAGAAAGTCTTGAAGCTTATATCAATCCACGTCTCGGGTCTTTATGGGACTCAAGAAAATATAAATTATGAATTTAATAGTGATCTAAATATCTTGACCGGACGCAATGGCTCTGGGAAGACAACTATTTTAAAGCTTGCTTGGTTTATTATGAGTGGAAATGTCAGTCTCGCCCTCAGGGAAATTGAGTTCCGCACTTGCACTTTAATAACTGATGAATATACATGCAGGATTGCTAGAGCGTCCAACTCTAATTATTCTATTAATATTGAGCATAGCGGCGTTAATTATTTATATGATAGCGCTGAAGACGAAAGTGAGCATTATCCATGGGTTGAGTCGTCCGCAACTAAAGCAACTTCAATACTAGCATCCATTGGTAGCTCAATTTTCTTCCCCACATTCAGGAGAATCGAAGGCGGCTTTTCTATGACGACGGGTCAAAGCTCTGGCTCTAGAACAGGGCTCAGAGGTGACAATGAAATTGATGAAACTCTATCCTCGCTGTCTCGAAAGCTTACACAGAAAGAGCATGTTTTTATTTCGGCAATTTCCACTCAAGATGTGACCAGTCTTCTCCTGCGCCGTTACGCTGAGTTTTCTGAAAAGGTCAGTAGCTTCCAAGCTCTTATTTCAAAGAGTGTGATTGAGAAGATACGCCAATACGAAAAAACTCAAAGCGTACGACAAGACGCTGACTCCCTGCTATCGGAAACAAGAGCTGAAATTGAAAAAATTGAAGAATTTCGATCTGAAACACTCAAGCCGCTTGATGCAATTCGCAAATTGGTTGAAAAGCTTTTCAAGCATTCGGGCATTAGTTTTGGGAAGAGGTTGAACTTCGGCGACGCAGCCGACGCGGTGTCTAGTGACACTCTATCTGCTGGAGAAAAGCAAATGCTCAGTTTTATTTGCTATAATGCCTTCCATAAAAACAGTGTAATATTGATTGATGAGCCTGAGCTTAGTTTGCACGTCGACTGGCAAAGGCAGCTCTACCCAATTCTAAAATCTCAAAATTCAGGTAACCAATTCATTTTTGCGACACATTCGCCATTTATTTATGGGAAATATCCTGATAAAGAAGTTCAATTGGGCAGCGATAGGGGCGAATGAATGTCTTCTGAAAAGCCTCGTCCAACTGTAAACGAGATCTTTGAGCTGATAAAGCGCAGCTATATACCGACCGTATTGGTAGAAGGGAAAAATGATATAATCTTCTACAGAAAAGTAGAGGAAGATCTTCAAGATTACGGTGTAGATATGCTTCCAGCAGGAAACAAAGGTGCCGTTCTCGAACTCTACGAAAAAATTAAGAACGAACCAACCCCTGCACCAGTCGTGTTTGTAGTCGATAACGATCTATGGGTGCATGGTCATTTTGACGGTGATCAAAGGCCGGACGGTGTAATCACCACTCGCGGTTATTCCATTGAGAATGATATGTATGAGGACGGAGAATTAGAAATCCTTCTCAATAGAGATGAGCGCGACCACTTTACTGGCTCCCTTAGCAAGTTTGTAAACTGGTACGCTCTGGCTGTATATAGAAAAATCAATGGTGGCGCTTCTACTTTTCGGACACATCCGGGAAAGATACTTGATGACAATATTTACTACGACTCACAAGTAATCTTAGCGGAGGGGGAGCAATACCCTGATGCTTTTAAAAAGTCTATTCTTGAAAAGTACAGTTCTGTGCTGCGAGGTAAGTCGTTATTCGCGCTGCTACTTCGTCAGCTATCTGCAAAGCGTAGAGAGGTTAAATTTGGCGCAATGCAATTGATGGAGCTAGGTGCCGCAAGAAAGGGCGCTAACTATCAAAGGCTATCATTGGAAATCAGAGCTGCGCTTGATAAGTCTTTCGCTCAGAAATAGTCCCATCCCGCTGAGTAATTTCCCGAAGTAAAAGTACCCAGGCCTGTGAGAGCGGATTGGTTACTTACTTTCAAAGGTAATGTCCGGGGTTGATTCTGGTTAATAATTTGAGTTCGCTATCTCTCCGATAACGGTTCCTTGCAGATGTCCGCTTCTGGTCAGTTGCTGCCGGATACAACTGGCAGCTATTGGCCGTTAGCGGCCCCTCACAAGCGACCGCTACCGGCCAAAAGCGGACGTTCGCAAGTGGCCGCTAACGGCCAAAAGCGGACGCTCCTGCTAGTAAAGACCGATACGACAAAACTTAGCTCTTCAAGTAAAAAACGTATCGGCTCACATCAAACGGTTTTCCACCCACCGTCGATATTGACGAGTGCGAAATGCCATACCGAGCTGTTGCAGGATAAGCGCACGCAGCGGTGAAACGTTCGGATCGGGCTTTTTCTCTCGACTCAGCTTGCGTAACTGAAACTTCACTACCGCCATGTTTGCCAAGGATGCGATGGCTTTATTTTTCCAGGTAATCGGCGGCAATTGCGGAGCATTGTCTTTGCCCAGCAGCCAGTCCCGAGGCAAGTTGGGATCGATGGCTAACGCTGTTCCGATCCCAACCATATTGACGCCGCTCTGCACGACGTTTTCCGCCACCGCGCGGCGACGTATACCACCGGTGACCATCACCGGCATTCTGGCAACAGTTTGGATATCACGGGCGAACTCGACGAAGTAGGCTTCGCGAGCCAGAGTGCGACCATCGCGCGCCTCCCCCTGCATAGCGGGCGCTTCATAACTGCCTCCGGATAATTCCACCAAATCCACACCAAGGCCATTGAGCAGCTCAACGACCTTCTTCGCATCATGGGCGGTAAACCCTCCCCGCTGGAAATCGGCGGAGTTGAGCTTGACCGCCACTGCGAAATCCGCAGAAACCACAGCCCTGACCGCCTTGACGATTTCGAGTAACAGACGTGCCCGATTTTCTAGGGAACCGCCCCATTCGTCCGTCCTTTGGTTGGTCAACGGCGAAAGGAACTGGCTCAACAAATAGCCATGCGCGGCGTGGACCTCCACGCCGGTGAACCCGGCTTGTTCACCAAGGCGCGCGGTATTCGCAAAGCGCTGGATGACCTCCTTAATCACGCCTGAGGTCATCGCGTGAGGCGTGGCGAAACGCTTGGACAGTTTGCCCAAATCCAGCGGCACGGCCGACGGCGCCCATGTTTTTTGCCCAAGATTGGACTGCATCTGCCGCCCTGGGTGATTAATCTGCAACCAGAACTGCGCACCGCCGGATCGACCAATACGCGCCCAGCGCTTGAATTTGGCCAGTTGCTGATCGTCCTGCAAAACTACGCCACCCGGTCCGGTCATGGCGCGGCCGTCGACCATCACGTTGCCGGTGATGATCAGGCCTGCACCACCATCGGCCCACGCTTGGTAGAGACGCATCAGTTCTTCGGAGGGTGCCTGATCGGCGTCCGCCATGTTCTCTTCCATGGCGGCTTTGGCGATTCGGTTCTTGATAGACGAACCGTTTGGAAGCATCAGGGTGTCGAACACATTCATGGGGCAGTCCTCAACTGGATATGAGGCTACCTTAAGATTGAAGTCAACTTTAAGGTCAACATCTTTTTTCCGAATCAGTCGATGTTCATCGCGCCAGATCCTGGCAATTGCGTCACCAGCTCAGCACCTAACAACAGTGCGGGTGTGTAAGCCCCGCCAGTCGGACGCATTTGCAACAGGTAATCAACCACCGCCAATGCAGCGTCGATCGTCAGGCTGTAGACGTTCGCGGTATGCAGGCGCGCGGTTCTGCACTCACCACGGGCGTTGCGAGCCTCGCCCCAAACATAGGTGCCTTGATCTGCGCGTTTTTCCTGATCTGGGCCGACCACGGTTTTTCCAATTCGTGCTTTGAGCAACCGCTGCACGAACGACAAACCCAGCAACGGACGAATCCAATTAGCAAACCGGGCGCCGCGGATCATGCCTGCGGAACCAGGGATGAAAACTTCGATGTTGGCAATGCCGGTGGTGTGCCAAGCAGTGGAAACGTCGCCCCATGGAATAGTCATTGCCAGCTTTTCTCCGGCACCAAAGTCGATGCGACGCACCCGGTAGGCCAGCGGCACCGAGGTGATTTTGCCGTCACGGCGAACCTTGCCACCCTGCGCCATACCCTCAATTGAAGTCTTAGCAGTACCGGGCGAAAAACTTGAGCGCGAATCAAAACCCAATGCCAGATGCGTGGCATCCGGCATCGCATTTTTCAATGCAGCAGCAACACAGTCCGTAGGGACCACATCGAAACCGACGCCTGGGCAAATGACCACGCCCGCCGCCCGCGCACGTTCATTCAGGGATTGAGCGTGCTCGAATACGGCAATCTCGCCGGTGATATCCAAATAATGTGCATTGGCACGCAAGCATGCTTCCATCATCGGAACAGCGGTCGCTGAGAACGGCCCTGCACAATGCAGAACCAAGCCATGGCCTTTGATCTGAGCAAGTAAACGTACTTCGTCTTCGAGTCCAAACACCCGAGCTTCAAGACCCAACTCCCGAGCCAGGGCTTCAACTTTGTCTCGGCTACGTCCCGCCAGCACAGGTTTAAGCCCACGTTTTACAGCATCACGAGCGATCAACTCGCCGGTGTAGCCGTTGGCTCCATAAATCATCCATTTCATCTGCATATCAAGGTTGTCTTGCTGACTCATGCATGGCTCCCGAGTGGATTAGTGACGAGCGTTAATGCCTTGCTCATTCAGCATCAGACGCTAGCGTTAAAGTCAGGTTGAGGGTCAAGTTGAAGTGAGCAGCTACCAGTGGAAATTATTTGCAGCGGCGGGGTTGACCTTAAAGCGAGGTTTAAGGTGAGCATGCGCCGACCTGCTTGATTGATGGAACCCGGATGATGCTCAAGACCTTTGTTTCTTATGCGTTGGTACTGATAGGTAGCGCTTTCATGACATTTGCAAATGCTGACACCGCCCCTTCCACAATGACTGCCAAGAATCGCCAAATTCTGGTGATTCTGACCAACCACTCCAGCTATCCCTCACGAACCGATACGACGGGGTTGTGGCTGACTGAGCTGACGCATTTCACCGACGTAGTGGAGGCAGCTGGTTACAGCACAGTTTTTGCCAGTCCCAAAGGCGGTGCGGTGCCTCTAGATGAGCGCAGCCTCGGTTGGCTTTACATGGACAAGGCCGCCCGAGAGCATTTGCAGTCCCCTGCCTTTCGCGCTCGCCTGCAAAACACACTGCCGATCGCCGATGTCGATCCGTCCCAGTTCAGCGTCATCTACTTCACCGGGGGCCATGGGGTGATGTGGGACTTCCCCAATAATCCCGACCTGCGGCGTGTCGCCGAAACTATCTACAACCAGGGTGGCATCGTCTCGGCCGTCTGCCATGGCGTTGCGGGTCTGTTGGATCTGAAGGATGAACAAGGCCAGTTGATCATCAAAGGGAAGAACATCACCGGCTTCTCTGATCGCGAAGAGCTGTTCTCCGGCATGAAAAGCCAGGTGCCCTTCTTCCTTGAGGACAAGTTGGTGAGCCAAGGCGCGCGGTACCGAAAGGGCTGGCTGCCATTCACGTCATTCGGCATCACTGATGGAAGGCTTGTCACCGGCCAAAACCCTCAATCGCCCAAAGCCGTAGCTGAAGCCGTGATGGCGGTGCTCTCAGGCGACAACGTAGCTCGCTGAACCCTCAAGTAGTTCCCACCACCCGGAGAAAGACCGATTGAAACTCGCAAGCGCCGTATTAACAGGATTGCTGTTCAGCTCAATTGCCAACCATGCGTTGGCGGGGACGCCTGAAATGCTCAGCCCGACTGAAACCAACACAATCGATATCGCAGGCCACACAGTGCCGGTCGTCAAGGGCGGCTTGTACGACCGTTATCGCTCGAATCCTCCCTTGTCGGTGATTGCAGCAGAACTGCCAGGTGTTGATTTGAGCTGGTTCAAGGGACTGGAAAAGCACAAGGTCGACATCGGCTTCGAGTCATACTCCCCGAACTTTTACTACCAGAACAGTCGGGTAACTGCTGTCTACACGGCCGACCTGGACGCACTTCGGGCATTGATGCCGCCGGAAGTATTGGCAACCGTACACCCCCTGCAAATCTGGCCGGGTCGCGGCTTGATTGCGTTTACCGCGTACACCTATGAGCATTGTGATAACGACGCCTATAACGAAGTGGCCGTGTCGATCATTACCAACAAGCCAGGCAAAGCCAATCTGGGCCCGTTCACACTGATTGGCCAGTCGATGTCTGGCGACTTCTGGGGCTATGTGCTCAAGCTGCCGGTCAATACCGAGCTTGCACGGGTGCGCGGTGTCGTCGGTTACAACCTGCCTAAATGGCTGACCGGTATTGACCGCAAAGAAGATGCCCAATCTGTGGTCTATGACATCACCGACAGCCAGACCGGAAAAGTTGACGTGTCCTTCAAAGCGAAGAAACTCGACAACCTCTCTCGTGATGTCGATATCGTCACCAGCAGCTTCACCAATCTAGATCATCATGGCCAACTGGCATACGGGTATGCGGTTTCCCGCCAGCTCAGTCACGGCTCCAGCCGCGACGCTGATTCGGCCACCCTCACACTGGGCGACGGCAGTCTGTCGAATTACCTCCGTGCCCTGAAGCTGGGGAAAATGATGAAGTACGAATACGTGCCAGAGTTCCAGAGTGCGCTTTATGCGCCCAAGCCACTCGCCAGCCTGATTGGCGAGCGCTGAGACCTTTTGCGCCTGTCAGGCTCCGGAAGCCTGACGGGTGTGTTTTTTTGTAGAAGACGTTACCGCGCGCCTATCTGAAGCTTTGCCAACTCCCTCTTCACGCAGACGATTTATCAGCATTTGAGCATTATCCCCACACGCCATGCCCTCGGGTTTATCTTCGATGCCCTTGATGACGACCAGAAGTTGAGCTTTGTTTTGCGCTAGCCGCTCCTGCAGAACGCTGATTTCTTCCACCTTTTGCTTGAGTCCAGTGAGCAACTCGTCGTGCCGCCAGCCACTGGCATTCATCGGCATCAGTTGCCGAATCTCCTCCAATGAGAAACCTGCCGCTTGTGCGCCGGTGATGAGTTCCAGTACCCATTCGGTATCGGGCGCATAGTCCCGGTAGCCATTGGCCTTGCGCTCAACGGAGCTGATCAAGCCACTGGCCTCATAGAAACGGATGCGTGACGGTGCCAGTCCGCTGATTTTCGCCAGTTCGCCTATTCTCATACCTCACCCTGAAAAATCTATTGACCTTAAAGTTGACTTTAAACCTAAAGTCCTCGGGCGGCCAAGCGCAACGTGTGACTTGGTCGTCATGGCGTTCGTGAGTAAGCGCAGGCTAATCCAGCAACGCACTCTGAACTGCCTACCGGAAGGGCTGCATGCTGTTAACTCAAGGCCATGATCGGAACGCGATTCGATGAAGGCCTCCACTTCATTCAGGAGATACGAACATGGGGTATGTCACTACAAGAGATGGTGTTGAAATCTTCTACAAAGACTGGGGGCCACGCGATGCCCAAGTCATCTTTTTTCACCACGGATGGCCACTGAGCGCAGATGATTGGGACGCGCAAATGCTCTTTTTCCTGGGTGCCGGTTACCGGGTTGTAGCACACGATCGGCGCGGTCACGGGCGATCCAGCCAGGTCTGGGATGGACACGACATGGACCACTACGCCGACGACGTCGCGGCCGTAGTTGATCACCTGGGTGTACAAGGCGCAGTTCACGTCGGGCACTCCACCGGCGGCGGCGAAGTCGTTCACTATATCGCTCGCCATGGCGAAGACCGAGTCTCGAAAGCAGCCATCATCAGTGCCGTGCCACCGCTGATGGTCCAGACACCGACCAATCCTGGCGGCCTGCCGAAGTCAGTGTTCGACGACTTGCAGGCACAACTGAAAGCCAACCGGGCACAGTTTTATCACGACGTTCCTGCAGGGCCTTTCTATGGCTATAACCGCCCGGGTGCAAAGACCTCCGAGGGCATTGTCTTGAACTGGTGGCGACAAGGCATGATGGGATGTGCACAGGCACACTATGACGGGATAGTGGCGTTTTCTCAGACCGACTTCACCGAAGACTTGAAGAGCATCAAGATCCCCGTCCTGGTAATGCATGGTGATGATGACCAGATCGTGCCTTATGAAAATGCAGGGGTTTTGTCGGCCAAACTTCTGCAAAACAGTACGTTGAAAATCTACCCGGGCTTCCCTCATGGAATGCCGACAACCAACGCCGAGACGATTAACGCAGATCTTCTGGCATTCGTGCGGAGCTAAAAAATGGGGCGGGTTAATCCCGCCCTTTTTCCCCTTGCGATTCCAAGATCAGATTTTGAATTTCGCAATGTGCATAAGAAATGCGTTAACTGATTGTCCGCTATTGGCCGCAAGCAGCCACTCCTGAACGACCTCTTTTGAACGATTTCAGCCTTTCATGACTGACGGAAATCGACTGTGGACTCAACCGTTCGATGCAACACATTGGATAAACCAGGGTCACACTGGACCTCAGATAGGATCTACCACCGGACTCAATCGGTCTTGCAGCACCATTCTCGATGTGCCCGAATTGCATTCATAGATAGCCCTGGAGCGTCGCCCGTTCTAGCCCTAATTTTTTTGCCCGCGAGATCGAAATACTCAGAGGTTTCAAGGCTCGGTTTGAGTTGCAATTTGAGAT
Organism: Pseudomonas sp. GW458-11-26-14-LB4; assembly: GCF_059423925.1. Classification (NCBI taxonomy): domain Bacteria; kingdom Pseudomonadati; phylum Pseudomonadota; class Gammaproteobacteria; order Pseudomonadales; family Pseudomonadaceae; genus Pseudomonas; species Pseudomonas sp. GW458-11-26-14-LB4. The sequence goes on along the minus strand of NZ_JBWKYU010000002.1, from coordinate 417,629 downwards.
TTTCACAAAGATAGATCAAGCCTCTGTCCCATAGTGTGTGTAGATCGCTGCGTAGTAGAAGCCCGTTACTAATATGATTAGTTTCTGGTCCTAAATACGGGGTGATATGCGCAGCCTCCAGCACCTGCTTAACTGCGGAACCAGTAATGGCGCAGCGTCCCTCGTAGGCGGTAAGCAATCCACTTCGGAACGCGCCCTGCCCCTGACGTTTAGCGATCTCCTTGAGTGTACGTTCGCGGTTATCTTCGATTCCTGTTGGCGAATAGGTCGATGAGTTGTCGATAGTTGGGCTTGCCGTGATGCCATCTTCTTCCAGCGTGGTGCTCTCAAGGGTAAAAAAGCCGTCCTCCCACGCGATAACCTTAGCCAGTCCTAGAATCCGGTATGTCGTTACTTTTGGCTTCTTTGATAGCTGCACCAGAACTGCGACAGGCACTGCATCATCCATGCACCTCTTCAGCCCCTGGTTAGTAAACAGACTCGCGGAGTCACCACGCTGGGCCTCCTCTTGAGCGTAGGAGTAGTGCCAGCTTCCGTTCTCTTGATAAACAGGCTTTTGATCGCGGTAGGGGCTGTCCAGCCTCTGGCTAATCGACAACGCGTAAACGAGCTCCTTTGGTTTGTAGATACCCTTGGCTGAGATCGTCACGGTACCGGGAGCTTGCTGGAGCTGCTCCCAGGTAAGCACTTGCCCAGTGTACTGCTCAAACCAAGCCAACAACTCGTAATGGCTGATGAATTGACTTTCTTGTAGAGGCGTTTCGCTCGCAGATGAACGCGTCACTAAGCCATTCCACTTAGCACCGAGCGATGGGTACAGAACTCCCAAAAGCCCAAGCAGCGAACTTTTATCTTCCAACGTTATCGGTAAGCCGTAGGGGATCGGTTTGACTCCACGGTTCAGTCGCTTTGGAAACACGTTCATGTTGCTATGGTGAACGTAGGCGGCCCCTGGAGTGACGCCTCGAATCATTTGGAGCTCCGAGACTCGACTCATCCAGTGAGGGTCGATCACCACCGCAGATATTCCCGAGTCAGCCGCCATGTTCACAAACAACGGTTCACCGTCTTCATACTGCCAGATGTGTTTTTTCTGATTGTCGCTGATAACGGTAAAACCAATGTTTTCCAAGAGCAAGTTGATCTGTTCGGGTGTCAATTTCATGTTAAATTAGCACAAAAAGGTAGTAGAAATGCCCACTGATAAGGGCTCCACGGTAGGTCGGTGACGAGCGCCGAAACACCTAAATTATTCCGCAATCTACCATTGTGAATCGCCCCTGGTTTTCTAGATACATCCAACTGACTGCTTTGGCTGTGATTCAACCGATCGATGCAACACATTGGCTAACCGATTCCGCTTTGCACATCACTGTAAACCTGTAGCCGCTGGCTAGGCACACGCTCTGGCGCAAAGCGGTGGTACCTTTGTTCATCCGTGATTTAACGATATGTTGAAGTCCTCAACTCAAGGACGTCCCATGGCCATCCACGCACCCCCCCTACGCAAAACCACTTGGCAGTGTTAATCGACGCCGACAATGCCCCCGCTGCAATTGTCGAAGGTTTATTCGAAGAAATCGCCAAGTACGGCGTCGCCAACGTCAAGCGGATCTATGGCGACTGGACTGGTCCTCAGTTGGGTGGATGGAAAAAGGTGCTACTCGACCATTCGATTCAGCCTATCCAACAGTTCGCCTACACCAAAGGTAAGAACGCAACAGACAGCGCCTTGATCATCGATGCAATGGACCTGCTGTACACCTGACGCTTCGACGGTTTCTGCCTGGTTTCGAGCGACAGTGATTTCACCCGCCTTGCTTCGCGGTTACGAGAAGAAGGTTTGACCGTCTACGGGTTTGGTGAAGAAAAAACCCCAAGACCATTCGTGTCGGCCTGCGACAAGTTCATATATACCGAATTGCTGCGCAATGAAGTGCTTGTTGCTGCGAGCAATGGACAGGACCGACCCGAGCCCCAGCCCGAGCCGCCCGTCGCAGTAGAGGCCGTCAAAGTCCCCAGTACGCCCGAGGTAAAGAAGCGACCCAAGGCACCAGTAAGTTTTATCGCAAAGATCTTGGATGACATTGCCGATGAGGATGGCTGGGCTCACTTGGGTGCGCTGGGCACCAACATCAGCAAATTGAGACCTGAATTCGACCCTCGCACCCATGGTTATAAGAAGCTCAGTGAGTTGATCAAGGGGTATCCAGAAACGTTCGAACTGCAAACGAGAGGAACGTCGGGAATGAGTGGTTCAATACTCTATGCCCGGCGCCGACAGCCTAGTTCCTAGCACCTGTCACCAACGATCGTTCTGGCCGATAGCTGAAGGTGACGAAAGGCAACTACTGGCTTTCAACGGCCGAACCGAGTGAGGTTTGCGCACAATCAAAGCGGAATACTTTTGGCCATGACTCATTGAAAATACTTGCTTTATTCATGGACTTGAAAACCGTCGACTGTAACAGGTCCATGAGTTCGAATCCCATCGCCTCCGCCATCTTTTATACGACAAAGCCCTGATTATTCAGGGCTTTGTCGTTTCTAGGGTTTGAGATTTTTACCCCGCACTTTTCTGGATCGTTTCCGCATCTTTTCGGCCATTTCCGCAACCCATCTCTCCGACATCACTGGTTCGACCTCGAAAGACCAGGGGAAGTGGGTGTCTTCAACGGACAGCTTTCGGCCAGAAGCGGACGCGCAATGGTGTCATCAAAACAGCTGGATCCATAATTCTGATGTACCTCGGTTAAGGGCATAGGACCGTCTACGAAAGTCTGGGCGAATCAATGACAGATCAAGTTCAAGCACAAGTACGTGTAGCGGCTCGATAACATCGACCGCCTGACCATAGGCGGCCGCGTCAACAAAATGGACGACAACCATTCCTGCTCGTGTAATCGAGCATCACCCTCATTCGCGAGCCCGAGGCCACCCCGGCAATGCAATCGACTTATTGCCAGTTGACTGCAATGACGGCATCCAATTGTTCACGCTGGGCGGATGTCAAATTCGACTCCCCTCCCGGTGGAACTCCAAAAGCGGCCATCGCCTGAACCAGGTTCTGGACATTACTTTCCAACAGCGTCTTTCCATCCGCTGTCCGGAACTGATCCAGGCGATAACTGCTGCCTACTGCCCAATTGTTCACCGTTATCTTGTCGGAGGTGCCTATGACACTGACGTCAAGATGAGAACCGTTGTTTCTGAACCATAATTGCTGGGAACTGATACCCGGGTCAAAAGCCAGCGTGTCCACGGCTCCGGCAACCGTATCGTAATTCGAGATACGATCCTGCCCGCCCCCTAGACCAAACCGGTAGGTGTCGGAACCTGCACCTCCATCCATCAAGTCATTCCCGCTACCGCCATCAAGAATGTCGTTTCCACCTTCGCCATAAAGGGTGTCATTGCCCGCCCCACCACTGACCAGATCGTCGCTAGCATAACCATGCAATTCGTCATTACCGTCGGTACCGGTCATCACCATCACCTTGACTTGCGCCAGGCTCCAAGTCGTGCCATTGGCGAAGCGGATCTCTTCCATTTGGTAACCGCTGCTGAAGAAATACCTCAGGGTAATCTTGTCCGAAGCCCCCTTCAGGGCAATGTTCAGATTGCTGTCCGTGCGGGTCAGTACCAGGTCTTCGGGTTTGATGTCAGCGCCAAATTCCAGGGCATCAACTTTGCCAGCCGTGGTGTCGTAATTGTTGATGGTGTCCTGGCCCCAGCCTCGTTCGAACCGGTAGACATCCGAACCTGTCCCTCCATCCAGTACATCGTTGCCCACACCACCGACCAACACATCGTTGCCGCCCTCGCCGTACAGGCTGTCGTTACCTAGGCCACCGCTCACCAGATCATCGGTACCATAACCATGCAGCTCGTCATTGCCATCGGTGCTGGTCATCACCATCACCTTGACTTGCGCCAGGCTCCAGGTCGTGCCATTGGCGAAGCGGATCTCCTCCAGCTGATAGCCGCTACTGAAGAAATACCGCACGGTGATCTTGTCCGAACTTCCCTTCAAGGCAATGTTCAGGTGACTGTCGGTGCGGGTCAGTACCAGGTCTTCGGGCTTGATTTCGGCGCCAAACTCTAGGGCATCAATTTTGCCAGCCGTGGTGTCGTAATTGTTGATGGTGTCCTGCCCCCAACCCCGCTCGAACCGGTAAATATCCGAACCCGCGCCACCATCCATGACATCATTGCCCACACCGCCGACCAACACATCGTTGCCGCCCTCGCCGTACAGGCTGTCGTTACCCAGGCCACCGCTCACCAGATCATCGGTGCCATAACCATGCAGCTCGTCATTGCCTTCGGTGCTGGTCATCACCATCACCTTGACTTGCGCCAGGCTCCAAGTCGTGCCATTGGCGAAGCGGATCTCTTCCAATTGGTAACCACTGTTGAAGAAATACCTCAGGGTAATCTTGTCCGAAGTTCCCTTGAGGGCAATGTTCAGGTTGCTGGCGGAGCGAGTTAGCACCATGTCCTCGGGATTGATATCAGCACCAAACTCTATGACATCGACTTTGCCAGCCGTGGTGTCGTAGTTGTTGATGGTGTCTTGGCCCCAGCCGCGACTGAATCGATAGATGTCAGAGCCGGCTCCGCCATCCAGGGTATCGTTGCCTACCCCACCAATCAGCACATCGTTCCCGCCCTCACCGAAAATCCGATCGTCTCCTTCCAGGCCGTTAAGCTCATTATCCGTACCGTTGCCGTGCATCTCGTCATTTCCCGTTGTTGCTCCGGCAATTATCGCGTTGATCTGATTTAGGCCCCAGCTCTGCCCGTTGGCAAAACGAATCTGCTCCAGTTGATAACCAGTGTTGAAGAAATAACGCACTACAATTTTGTCCGACGTACCCTTAAGCTGAATATTCAAGTCATTGTCAGTACGGGTCAGAGCGATATCTTGCGAAGTGATATTTCCTAGAAATTCTATGACATCAACTTTGCCAATCGTAGAGTCGTAACTGTTGATGGTGTCCTGGCCCCAGCCTCGTTCGAACCGGTAGACATCCGAACCTGTCCCCCCATCCAGTACATCGTTGCCCACACCACCGACCAACACATCGTTGCCGCCCTCGCCGTACAGGCTGTCGTTACCTAGGCCACCGCTCACCAGATCATCGGTACCATAACCATGCAGCTCGTCATTGCCATCGGTGCTGGTCATCACCATCACCTTGACTTGCGCCAGGCTCCAGGTCGTGCCATTGGCGAAGCGGATCTCCTCCAGCTGATAGCCGCTACTGAAGAAATACCGCACGGTGATCTTGTCCGAACTCCCCTTCAAGGCAATGTTCAAGTGACTGTCGGTGCGGGTCAGTACAACGTCTTCGGGCTTGATGTCGGCGCCAAACTCTAGGGCATCAATTTTGCCAGCCGTGGTGTCGTAATTGTTGATGGTGTCCTGCCCCCAACCCCGCTCGAACCGGTAAATATCCGAACCCGCGCCACCATCCATGACATCATTGCCCACACCGCCGACCAACACATCGTTGCCGCCCTCGCCGTACAGGCTGTCGTTACCCAGGCCACCGCTCACCAGATCATCGGTGCCATAACCATGCAGCTCGTCATTGCCTTCGGTGCTGGTCATCACCATCACCTTGACTTGCGCCAGGCTCCAGGTCGTGCCATTGGCGAAGCGGATTTCCTCCAGTTGGTAGCCGCCACTGAAAAAGTACCGCACGGTGATCTTGTCCGAACTCCCCTTCAGGGCGATGTTCAGGTGGCTGTCGGTGCGGGTCAGTACCAGGTCTTCGGGAGTGATATCGGCGCCAAACTCGATGACATCGACTTTGCCAGCCGTAGTGTCGTAGTTATTGATGGTGTCCTGGCCCCAGCCGCGGCTGAACCGGTACATATCAGAGCCGGTCCCGCCGTCAAGTACGTCGTTACCAGCGCCGCCCTCAAGGATGTCGTCCCCTCCTTCCCCAAACAGGCGATCGTTGCCAAGCCAGCCGTTGAGCTGATCATTCGTCCCATAACCATGTAGCTCATCATCACCGACAGTGGCGCCCGCCACCATGATCTTCACCTGCTCGAGACTCCAGACAGTTCCATCAGCAAAGCGGATCTGCTCCAACTGGTAGTCTTTACTGAAGAAGTACCGCACGGTGATCTTGTCCGAAGTCCCCTTCAGGACAATATTCAAGTGGCTGTCGGTACGGCTCAGCATCAGGTCTTGCGGATTGATATCGACACCAAACTCTATGGCATCGGTCTTACCGATCGTCGAGTCATAATTGTTGATGGTGTCCTGTCCCCAGCCTCGCTCGAACCGATAAGTATCCGAACCCTCCCCACCATCCATGACATCGTTGCCCGCACCGCCAAGCAGCACATCGTTGCCGCCCTCGCCGTACAGGCTGTCATTGCCCAACCCACCACTAACCAGATCATCACCGCCATAACCGTGCAATTCGTCATTGCCATCGGTGCTTGCCATGACCCTCTCTTTTATCTGAGCCAGGCTCCACGTGGTGCCGCTGGCAAAACGGATCTCCTCCAATTGATAACCACTACTGAAAAAATAACGTACGGTAATTTTGTCGGAGGAATTCCGGAGGGAGATAACCAAGTGACTGTCTGAACGGGTCAGCACCAGCTCCTCTGGATTTATGTTGCCGAAGAACTCAATGACATCGACTCTGCCAGTTGCACTGTCGTAATTGTTGATGATGTCCTGCCCCCACCCTCGACTGAAGCGGTAGATATCAGAACCTGCGCCACCATTGAGCACATCATTGCCCGCACCACCATCGAGAATGTCATTGCCGGCTTCGCCATACAGCACATCATCTCCCAAGCCACCGCTGAGCAGATCATCGGAACCGTAGCCATGGAGCTCGTCATTACCATCGGTGCTGACCATGACTACGCCCATGATCTGCTGCGCGGTCCAGACGACACCGTTGGCGAAACGAACCTCGTCGATCTTGTATCCGGCCGAGAAGAAGTTGCTGACGGTGATCCTGTCGCTGCCACCTTGCAGACGAAACACCAGGTTGTTTCCCGAACGAGTAAAAATGATGTCCGTTGGCAGGACGCTGGCGTCAAACTCGATGATGTCGGTCTTGCCCGTCCCCGGGTCATAGCTGTTGATCACATCGTCGCCCCAGCCACGGCTGAAGCGATATGTATCCGAGCCGGCGTCACCGCTCAGAAAATCATTTCCGTGGCCACCGTCCAGGACATCGTTTCCGGCACCGCCGTAGAGGATGTCCTGACCAGTCAGTCCAAGCAGCAAGTTAGCCCCTTCATCGCCATACAATTCGTCGTTATCCAGCCCGCCCATTACTGCGTCAAGGTTGGCCAACACAAACTCGAAACCCTCCGCCGTCGGGTTGCCCGCACGCTTCAAGTCAGCCAGAACGTCCGCGCCCCACTTGCCCCCAGAATCCACCAGCGCCTTGGCGAAGGCCTTCATTATGTCAATCCCGCTGCTGAATTCCTGGTTGTAGCGGCTGCGAAACACCTCCACCAGCGGCGCTACATCCAGCTTCAACTGCCCCCCCTGGAAGGTGAAATCCAGAGCCTGCAACAAGGGTTTGAAATGGCTTTGCAACATCAGTCCAGAGGAAATGAAACCCGCCAGTTCGTCATAGGCCTTCATCAGCTTGGCAGCGGAATTGGGGCCTGGGTTGGGCGTATTACCGTTGGCGGTCTGGACAAATGATCGGCCCAGGAAAGCCTCCAGGGCATAAATCTTGCGGGCGTCATCTATAAAACCGCCACGGCTGGTAGGGCTCAGCCCAGCGACACCACTCCAGGCGAAGATGATGTTATCGAGCAATACGTTACGGGCCAGGGGGTCAGTTTGCGCAACGAACTGTTCGAGCAGCGAGCGCAACTCTCCCCCGCCTGGCAGCGCCATGGCCTTGGACAAACCCACCACAAGACCAAAACCGGCCAAATCGGGCAAAGCCTGCGACCCGCTGCTCAGTATCGCTTGCAAGTCTACTGCTCGCGCCGGGTCGACGTTGAACCAGACATCGCTCATCTCTCGAACAACACCATTTGCGTCGGTATACGTACCTTTCTGCAGGACCTGATTGCCTTGGCCATCGGTTTGAGTCTGCTCGACATAGCCCAGGTTCAAGCTGCCCACATTGGCCTGATCGAGGGTCAGCAGTTCGCCGGCATCGAGAACCCCGTTGCTGTTACTGTCGCGCCAGACTCGCAGTTGTGCATAGGTAGCATCATTGGCATCCACCTTTCCGTCATGATTGCTGTCCAGTTCGCTCAGCGCGGAAAAGCCATTTGCTGCCAAACCACCATTCGCCAATGTCGAATTGTTACCGAATAGCTCGCGCCCGCTGTCAATCCGGCCGTTGGCATTACGATCCCAAACCAGCAGACCGTCGTCCTTGCCCACCCATCCGCTGAGTTCGGCAAAACCATTTGCATCGTGGTCGAAATGCACGCCCTGCTCGACCGACAAAGTTTCCACCCCATCCCCATCCAGATCGAGGATCAACGGGCTAGACGTCGTACCGGCACCTTCGAATAGCGACTTGAGGCCATCCAGGAAGTCGCTCATTGCCTGTACGCCCGCGTTACCAAGCCCCAGCAAGGCCCCTGCCAACGCCTGGCCCTGCTCCACAATAAAATCGCCAGCGCCATTGAGGCCTGTCTTGACCGTATCAATGTTGTCCACGATCCAGCTGGCTGCCGCCACCACCAGCGCCGCAGCTCCAACGATTGCGGCGAACGTAGCCGCCGATGCCCCGGCCGCTGTTCCGGCAATACCGATGGTGGCCATCAATGCCAATGCTTGAGTGATACTCAAGGCCCCGCTGACTACATTTAGCACCTGGCCTGTCGTCGCATTACCCGTGGAGATGGCTTCGCTCAATACGGCGATATCGCCGGCAAACGCACTGATCGCCAAGGGCGCGCCCAGCGGAGTGTTGGCAGCGAACTTCATGACCGCGCTACTCATTACCCCAAGCGCCATGCTGCCTTTTTGCAATGCCGTCTTGGACTCCATGAAAGTGCTGATCTTGGCGAGGGCCTGCTCCATGGTATTCTCACCGTTCGCCATCAGCCCTTCGATCATCGTCTGCCCCTGTTGGTACCAGGCGGGATCGACCACTACGGGCTGGTTGGGGGTATCGGTTTTCAACTCAAATATGTTGCCAGCCATGACGACCTCTCGATTATTGGAAATAGAAAAGCAGTAACAACACAGCTAACTCCACCAACACCAACACCGACAGCACATGGCTGGTCCATACCCTCCATTTCACCGGCGGTTTGCCCTGAAACTTCGGCAGTTCACTCCAGGACAGAAAGAACAATGCCAGTACCGGCAATAGTCCTAGAGCCCCCCAGATCATGTTGCCCATTGGTTTTATCTCTGCATCACGCAAGCCATAGAGCGCTCCTGGAAGATCCCTCTGACTGCAACGAAAGAAGCTGTTCGCGCACCATGAAGCGGCGAAAAAGACACGATGAATGCGAAACGAGCGCACAAGGACTGTGCCTGGGAGGTGAGGTATGCATTGTTGCCTCCATGCACTCTGAACGAGCGGTTCCCTATCGACATCTGGCAAAAAGCCAGCCAAGCGAGCTTAGTACAGGATCATTCTCCGGGTTTTAAGGCTTTAGACCCATGCGCTATTGAACGTCAACCGCTTAGAGCATCGCCTTCTCAGCTATTTCTTTGTCCGGCCCTTTGGCGGGCATCACGCCATGTGGCGTTCTGAAGTCGTCGGGTGTCAGCTCGGGTGGCAAGAAGTCCCGCCGGGGCTGATAATCGGACTTCAGATAATGAGCCAGCCCCTCGAGGTCGAGCGGGCTCAATGTACCGGCAGCTAATTTCAGGCGTAGATTGTTGAGAATGTAGTCATAGCGCGCATTGTTGTAATCCCGCACTGCGGTGAATAACTGGCGCTGGGCATTGAGCACGTCAACCGTATTGCGCGTGCCGATATCGGCCCCTACTTTCGAGGCTTTTAATGACCCCTGGCTAGAAAGAATGGTTTTTTTACGCGCCAGGATCTGCTCGATATCGGAATTAACCGCCCGGTAGTAGTTACGCGTGTTAAGCACCACCTCCCGACGCTGGGTCTCGCGTAGCTCCTCACTCTGGGTCAAACGCTTGTAGGACTCTCGCGCCTGAGCGCTGGTACGTCCCCCGTTGTACAAGGGCACATTGATCTGGATCGCTACCGAACTTTGCGCCACATTGCCTTGATAGCCGTTACGACCAAAGTCCGTTGGATTGCTGTACCCAAAGCTATCGTTATCGCCCTTGCGGTAGGAGGCAATGGCGTCAAGGGTAGGTGCATGCCCAGCCTGGCGCTGATTCAAAGTCTGCTCTGCGGCCAACACAGCCTGATCATTGGCTTGCAGCATCAGATTCTGGCGCAACGCCGCATCGACCCAGGACTTCGAGTTTTCAGGAGCAGGTGCCAGAACCGGCAACTGATGGGCAATACCCTCGATGCTATCGTAATCGTGATTGGTCAAGCGAATCAGTTGCTCGAAAGCGTCCTCTATTTTGCGCTCGGCCAGCTTGCGATTGGCCTGGGCGTTATCGTAGGCCGCCTGCGCGTCATAGACATCCGTGATACTGGCAAGTCCTCCGACAAGGCGTGCCTGAGCTTGGTCGCGCTGTTGCTTGAGAGCGATTTCCTCAGTTTCAGAGGCTGCCAGGTCGTCGCTGGCACGCAAGGTTTCAAAGTAGGCCTCCGCGCATTTGAGGATCAGCTCCTGTTCCTTGGCCGATAGCTCCAGCGACGCCTGGGAGGTTGAAGCCTCGGCCGCCTTCAAGCCGAACCAGGACTCGGCATTGAACAGTGGCTGCTTGAGATTGGCCTGGAAAGTCGTCCCGCTACGCGCTCGAGTCAGGCTTGGGGTATCGCGTTCAAGACGCGTCGACTCGCCGGAGACCGTGCTGCTTAACGTTGGCAGCAGATTGGCGCGAGCCAGGGGAATGGCTTCGCTACGTGCTTCAAAATCAGCCCTGGCGGCGGCCAGGTCCGAGTTGTGCATCACCGCTTGACGATAGACAGCCAACAACTCTGCCCGGGTCGTTATTTCGATGCTCCCCGCCACCGCCTGGCAGGCGAACAGACACACCCCCCCCACAGCCCAGCCTGCCGTACGACTCATCCCCCCGCCTCCTGATCAGCGCTCTCTCATGCTTTCCGACAAATGGCGTTCCAACGGACTCAACAGGTAATCAATGACTTTGCGCCGGTCTGTCTTGACCTCCGCCGAAACCGACATACCGGGCGTCAAATGGATTGACTGGCCCTTGACCTGAACAGAATCCTCGAGAAGACGGATGCGGACGCTGTACAACAGACCGCGCTTTTCATCTTCAATGGCGTCGCTGGACACACTCAGAACCTCGCCCTCCACCACCCCGTACTTGGTAAACGTGAAGGTCTCCACTTTCACCCGCACTGCCTGCCCGGCACGCACGAATCCGACGTCTTTGTTTTCCAGCATTGCCTCCACTTCCACGGGCTGGTCTCGAGGGACGACAACCATCAAAGGCTGCGCGGCTGTAACAACTCCGCCCACGGTATGAATGCTCAGTTGTTGAACAGTGCCCTCCACAGGTGCAGCGAGGCGCATCAAATGATCCCGCTGGCGCGCTTTGTTGACCTCCTGGGTCAACGAGGCAACTTTTTGTTCGGATTGCTGCTGCAGATCGAGCATCGCTCGTCGAGTCTGGGCCAACGTGGTATCGCGGCGACGTTCAGCTTCTTTGCGGGCGGCCTTGAGCTCCAGGCCCCGTCCTTGCTGGACGGCAATTTCACGCTGCATGTCCAGTAAGGCCTGCTGCTTTTCAAGATAAGCGTGCCGAGGTACATACTGCTGTTCCAACAGGGTCCTGTAGTCATCCGCCAGGCGCTGATTGATCGGTAATGTCTTGAGCAATGCGCCGACACTGGCATTGGCCGAAACTATCTCCGCAGCCCGCTGCTCGATCTCGGCGTCCGCCTGATCCAGCGCGCTACGCAGTTCCAGATATTGCCCAAAGACCCAGCGTTGTGCCGCCAGTTGCTGCTGCGGGTCGGCGTTGGGAATGTTGCCGCTCAAAGAACCGGGGGGCTTCTTGGTCTCAATGGCCTCCAGCATCGCTCCAGCCCGGGCACTGTCCACTTCGGCAGCGATCAGGTCGCTCTGCAGGCGTTTGACGTCAGCCCCGGTAGCACTACTATCCAGCTCGATCAATAAATCACCGGCCTTGACCGACTGCCCGTCATGGACATAAATCGCCTTGACTACCGCCACCTCGCTGGGCTGGATAGTCTTGCTTTTGCCGCTAGCGACCACTTTGCCAGTCGCCGTGGCCACCACATCGATTTCACCCACGCACGCCCAGAGCAGTGCCAAAGCGGCACACGACATGATTGCAAACAGGATATAGCGTGGCGCCGGGTGCACCGGCTGCTCCTGCAATGCCAGAGCAGCCGGCAGGAACTGCACTTCATGAGGCAAGCGTCGCGGCGCGTCCAGCTTGTGGCGTTGCCTCCAGGCCTCGCGCCAGGCCCGGTGGTAACGACGCAGCAATTCTCGCCCTGCCGAAGAATTTCCCATGGCCGGCTTATCCTTGCTGCAACCGGTGCAGGCGCGAGTAATGGCCAGCCTGCAGGGCAAGCAATTCGCTATGGGTACCCTGCTCTACGATCTGTCCCCGGTCCATTACCACAATCCGATGGGCGTCACGCACTGCGGAAAGTCGGTGGGCAATGATGATGACCGTACGCCCTTTGCAAATCAGCTTCATGTTCTGCTGAATGATGCGCTCGGACTCATAATCGAGTGCGCTGGTGGCTTCGTCGAAAATCAGAATGCGAGGGTTGCCGATCAGGGCGCGCGCTATCGCAATGCGCTGTCGCTGACCACCGGACAATGAAGAGCCATGTTCTCCCACCAGCGTGTCGTAGCCCTCCGGCAATTCCAGGATGAACTCATGAGCCCCCGCCATTTTTGCCGCTTCGATGACTCCCGCGAGCGGGGCCCCGGGATCGGTCAAGGCAATGTTTTCCCGGATACTGCGGTTGAACAGCATATTGTCCTGGAGCACCACGCCAATCTGCCGACGAAGTGACGATACATCCGCCAGTGCCAGGTCCATACCGTCCACCAATACCCGGCCCCGCTCCGGAACGTAAAGGCGCTGCAACAGGCGCGTGAGGGTGCTTTTCCCGGAACCGGAGCGCCCGACCACACCTAATATTTCCCCGGCCTCGATTACCAGGCTTATACCGCGCAACACCTCGGGACCATCGGGCCGATATCTGAATAGCACTTGATCGAACTCGATCTGCCCCTTTAGCGGAGGCAAGGCACTGCGGGTAGCTTGGGAAAGCTCGGTACGACTATTGAGAATATCCCCCAGCCGCTGTACCGAAACTCCCGTCTGTTGAAAGTTGGTCCACAGCTGTGCGAGCCGAATAATCGGTTGCGAGACCCGCCCAGCCAACATATTGAAAGCAATCAACTGCCCAACCGTCAGTTGACCGTCTATTACCAAGCGTGCCCCAAGCCAGAGTGTGGCAACCGTCACCAGTTTGCCAATCAGGGAAACGCTTTCATTGGCAATGTTCGACAAGGTCTGCGTCTTGAAGCCGGCCGATACATAGGCAGCCAGCTGGTTGTCCCATTTGCGGGTGATCTGTGGTTCCACGGACATCGACTTGAGCGTGTCTATGCCGTTGATGGTTTCCACCAGAAATGCCTGGTTTTCGGCTCCACGGGAAAAGCTCTCGCTCAAGCGGGCTCGCAACAAGGGCGTGACCACTATTGAAACCAATACATAGAGCGGCAGTGACAGCACTACCACAAGGGTCAGCCAGCCGCTGTAAAAAAACATCACGGCGATGAACACCACCGAGAAAAGGATATCCAGCAATAGGGTGATGGCATTACCGGTAAGAAAACTTCGAATATTTTCCAGTTCACGCACCCGAGCGACCGAGTCCCCTACCCGGCGAGCCTGAAAATATGACAACGGCAAGGTCACCAGATGACGAAAGAGCCGGGCTCCCAACTCGACATCGATACGGCTGGCCGTATGGGCAAAGACATAGGTACGCAAGCCACTCAATGCGGTCTCGAACAACATGATCCCGAGCAAACCGATTGCGATCACATCCAGTGTCGTCAACCCGTGATGCACCAGGACCTTATCCATAACCACCTGAAAAAACAGCGGTGTCAGCAATGAAAAAATCTGCAAGACAAAAGACACCAGCAACACTTCACCCAGCAATTTCCGATATTTGACGATGGCCGGGATAAACCAGGTGAAATCAAAGCGCGTCAACTCGCTGGCTTGGGAGGCCTGGGAGCGCACAAGAATCAACTCACCCTGCCATCTTGCGGACAGTTCATCGGTGCCGAGGACCTGCGCCCGACAGACCCGAGGGTCATGAATCAGCACTTTGTCCTGATCAAATCGAGCGATGATAAAAAACTGCCCGTCCGTGGCACGGGCAATCGCTGGTAACGGTGTAAGCGCAAGGCGCTTGAGGGAAACACTCGTCGCTTTGGCCTTGAGCTCAAGTTGACGAGCCGCCAGAAGAAGTTCGGCCTTGCCGAACTTCTGGCCAGAGCCGACATACTCGTGGCTCAACTGTTCGGCACTAACAGCGATGTTGTGAAAGCGAGCAAGCATCACCAGGCAGGCAAGACCGGTGTCCAGAGGGGAAGATGATTCGGCGCCCGAGGCGTCCTGTCTATCCATCGCAGCTTCCTTGCCTGATTATTCTTTTTAAAACCTTGGGCGGAATGATCGCTGCAGTTGAGGTGAGCACAGGCGGACTGAGCAGACGTGAGAATAGTTGCACAATGCCATAGCGCAAGTCGCCCGATTGTTTTCTGCACTAATTTTCTCTACATGGCTCAGTGGTAGTGAAGATACAAAAAACGACATTTGGTTTCTGCCACCACGTGGAAGCTCCGTTTTTTTCTGCTTCTGAGCAACTGACACATCAATTTATTCGGGAGAAGCTACGATTTCGGACACTTACGAAGAGGGGGTGAGATCAAGCCTGTCGCTTGAAATGTCTAGTTAAGCAGGATCGTCTCGGCAAGCCCAAGTGAATAGTATCCCAGGGGGATCCGACCGCTTCTGAAAATACGTCACTGCGTTCTCATACTGCGCAGTTGTTGTGCTTGAGACGAGGATTCGCGGGAGATTTTCTTTCAGCCAACCAGATCATGTAGCGATCGGTGCTGCCATCGGCATTGACGCGGCGCACGATGTTCTTGGCGTCGTCGCGGAAGAACCATTCCGAACGCTCGTCGGCGTAACGGATGCGGTAGGTGTAGCCAAGGATGTCGTAGTAGTGCCAGGTGTCGTTGCCAAGCTCGTCGGTGACGTAGGTCAGACGGATGTTTTCGTCCCACTCCAGACGCGAGTCGAAGCTGCCGTCGTCGGCCCATTCGGGGATGGCTTTGGCCTTGGCGCCGGGGCCGTCCCACTGCAGGTTCATGCCGCGCCCGGTGCGGTCGGTGCAGCGGGTGATCAGGTGATACTGGAACTGATACGACCAGACTGCGCCGTTCTCGTCCTGCGCCTGAATCAGGTCGCCATAGACGTCGTATTGGTACGCACAAAGTTGTCGCAACGGTTCGCCGTCAACGATCTGCCAGAGGTCGATAAACCGGCCTTGATCGTCGATCATCGTGCCGAGGTGCAGGTGCACCTTGCTGATGTCGTTTTCCTGGTAGGTGATCAGGTCGGAGAGCACCGAGTGTTCGCCGTGACGATACTCGTAATGCAGCATGACCCCAGCGCCGTTGCGCAGCGAAATATTGCTCAGCACATAGCGCTGGTCACGGCGGACGTAGGTTTCCTTGCGTTCGAAACCACGGCACGGCAGCAGTTGATCTTCGCTGTTGCAGTCCAGCGTGATGTTTTCGATGGCGTCGTACTGGAACAAGCCGACCTTTGGCAGTGGGTAGCTGTGGTCTCGGCCATCGGCGCCGTAGAACGTCAGGCCCTCATCCATGCAGTCGAACTCGCTGATCCAGCGGGCACCGAGTTCACTCTGATCGTAGGCGTCGAGGCGCGAGTTATAGGTGCGTGTCCATTCGATCGGGAATTGGCCGGGCAGGCTGAAATCGGTATGGTTCAGGCTTTCCGAACCGAAGGCGAAATTGATGCTGAAGTCCGTGGCGCATTCACAGGTACCTTTCTTCGGATTGGGCACAACTTTCGCCGGTGCCTGCTGGCCGTTGGACCCCAATTGACCATCGGACGCCGTGTGCTTTGCCTGATCGGTTTTGTCTGGATGGACCGCGGTGCTCTGGCCATGAGCATTGCGCTTGCGCCACACGGTCACGGCACTGGAGAGGATAAACAGCAACCAGCCTATGGAGTTCTGCACCGATTTATCGTCGACGTTGCTCAACTGAGTGCGCAGCTCCGGGCCCATCGCGCGCAGTTTTTTTGGTTTCGTCGGAGACGGTTTTTTGAAGTCATCGGGCACCAGATTTTGTGCCACGCTGTTGGCCAGGCCCTTGCCAGCCGCTTTATAAGCACTCGCGGCAGCCCCGAACACATTGCTGAATGAGGCCAGCGGATCATTCTTGAATTGATCGACTGCAGCACTTGCCTGTGCGCTGGCCGCATTCAGATCACCTTTGACATCCAGATTGCCGAAAGCCACCGCTTCGATGCCTTTGGCAATCTCGTTGATGACCTCTTCGCCGAACTTGCCAGCGTCCGCCAGGATGCCGGGCAATTTGCCTTTGGCCTGCTCAACAAAATCATCCATTTCAAGAATGGCCAAACATCAAAAGTGCAACTTTCCACAAACCATAACAAATTCTAAGCCAGGTATATCCTCAGCACTCGCTCAATACGAAGCCAAAATCGTCACTTGAGACTTGGGCAATTTCATTAAGCCGCTGGCGCAATGCAGCGGTCAGCTGCCGCTCCACTTCCCATGGATCCGACAAGGCAGCGAGTTGCGGTGCCAATTGAGGCGACATACTCATCAGCGAATGATTGAGCGAACGTGCCGTTTCAAAAGCGGCCTTCTGCACGAAGCTGATCTCGACCAATTCACCCTGCGCCTTGCGAAACTCTATCTCAGCCATCCGCGCCAGGTAGTGCTCTCGATGCGCTCGTGCTTTCTGAAAGTCCGGAGTCTGCCCTTGCGCAGGGTCAACGGGCGGCGGCGCAGCCATTTTGGTCGGCTCGGATTGAGCTGCGACGTGGCTGTACACATCACGCTGAAGCCGATCCTGTTGGTGGCGAGCAGCGACGGCAGCCTTGCTCGGATCAGCGGTATCGAGGATCAATGCTTCGGTGGCCAGCACATCGACCTGCTTGCCATTGGGCGACAGCACCAACCGGCCATTCTCTTTCAGCCAGGTGATGTAGCTCGGTGATCGGCCGATGTGCGCAGCGAAGGCGCTCTTGGATAGGTACGTGGCTGCGGTCATAAGCCCTCCTTTTCAGCGGCTTTTCAATGAATCCTTTCAAGATTTCAGTGGATTGAAATTTCAGTAAGCTGGCAGGCCTCCGACTAACACGATCGCGCGGGTTTCCGACCCCGTGTCCTTTGAAAGTCCTCAGGGTCCCCGGCGCTTTCTGGGCCACGCTCATTACGCTAATCTCCACCACTGATCCTCCAACGCATCAAGGACGAAACGTGTTCTGGAATAGAGAAAAGAAAATTCAAGTTGAGCTGACAGCTCCTATAACCATCACCCAGGCAAATTGCACAGACCCGCAAACGCCTACTTCGCTAGCTCCGGTTACGAAGGCAATAGACAAAGACTTTGCCCTGAAGCTATTGATCGGTATGGCGCTATTCCTGCAGGCAGCTCTCTTTGTCGATGGCTACCTGGAGCTCGCGGCCTACTTCGAGCAGTTCGGGATCTCGACAAGCGAGCTCGAATTGACTAACCCGACGATCTTGGCTGCGGGTTACATACACTGGTTCACCATGGTTATGGGCTGGGTTGATGACATGCCCATTGTCGGCCCGTTTCTGCAATGGTTTCCATTTGGGACCGTGGCTTTAGCTTATGTTTACATGCTTGCGCATCACGAATCGAATGGGCAATCCCTTGTTGTAAAAGGACTAATGGGAAGCTTCGCACTATTCGTAATTTTCATCTTGCCCACCATCGGGGTAAGGCATGGCGTTGACAGGGGCAGACATGACATCCGCGAAGCAGCTGGTATCGAAGTAGTGAACGGAATAAGCCAAGTACATACCATCGTAACCAAAGAAGGAGAAAGCGTTACTGGGTACCTCGTGACAGCAGATACTAAAAGCGCTTTTCTTCTCGCGAATCAGACCGTATACAAAATCGATAACCGAACAAACCGAGTGACGAGAAAAATACTGCTTCAGGCAAAAACCAAAAAAGCTCTCTAAGCATCAAGTACTGAGCACCTTACGCACTTCGTATGGAAAGACGGACATCCCTGCGCAGGTTTCAGCTAGAGAGATTCCGCGAGTTCACTAACCCGTGTAGGGGGCGGCCCTCAGGGAGGACCCGTGAAAATCTGCGCCCTACCCGGCCTACCCGGCTCATGCCTTCGGCTCGGCCTCGCTCAGGTCCAGGCGCTTGGCCACCCAGCGCTCGTACAAGCCGATGGCGACATCGGCGCCGGCCATCGCGGTCAGGCAACCCAGGGCGCCCGCCGTCCAGATCGACAAGCCCGCGCCAAACAGCAACATCATCGCTGACACGCCGCAGACGATGCAGGCACCGGACCGAAGTGCGAGCCGGCGCAGTAACGCCCAGCCCCGTGCCCCGTCCTTGTCAGCGCGCCACATCTCGCCGGACACGCCGCCAACCAATGACAGGGCAATCACCAACCAGATCGGCATCTCTGCCAGCGCCTGTTGCTCGTTCGTCATTGCCCTGCCCCTTAAACAAAAAGACCCGGCGTTATGGCCGGGTCAGGTGGTGGGTGGCCTGCCGCGCCTTGCGGTCGCACCCATCGAAGATGGCCCCTTTTTACAGCTCGATTCTGGTGGCAGCAAGGCCGTTTTAATGCCATCCGGTGAATGTGTGTCTTAGGTCCGGTGAACGGCTGGCGAATGTCGGTGAATATCTCAACCCGGCTGGCTTTTGCTTCTGTTGTTTTAGCGGCGTCCCACGCGTCCCACTTCTCTAAAACAAGGTGGGACGTCTGAAAGCCCCGCAGATTGGGGCGTTGCCCCACCGTCCTACTTTTGTTTCTCTTTTCTCGTGTATAGAGAGAAATTTAAAAAGCACGCGTGCGCGTGAACGCGCGTACCTGTGCCCACTACGCATACACGGGTGGGAGGCGAAAAAGGTGGGACGGTGGGACAGCCCAACAACGACGGGGCCTGCGCCCGTCCCATTGCTGCAAAAGCAGTAGGACGGACGCAGGTCGGTGGGACGGCGTGAGCCAAAGGGATGCCCACGATCAAGCCGCTTCCCCTAGGAGGAAGTGCTCGACCACGATGTGGGCGTCATGCAGGCGTTGGTAGTAGACGTTGCGTGAGCAACCACTGCGCGTCAGACGTGCCGCCAACGGCGCGTCAGGCTGGAAGTAATGCACCTGCACCACGGTCATCAGCTCAGGATCGAGGCGTTTCTTGACAATGCGCTCAATGTCCAGAGACGCCTCCAGCGGCACCCGGCTTCCGCGCCTGCCGCGCACCAACTGGCCACCGCTCTCCATCATCATAGCGACCATGTTGCCGCCCGAGTAACCGGCGGCCACCTCATCGCTGTGCAGCTCCTGCGCCCATTGTTTGAGGGCCATATCGATTGCCTTAATCATCGAAGCACGGCTCCTCGAACTCGTCCCGTTGCAGCGCAGGCGCCCTGCCCCAGTGCTCGGGTTTCTTGTACGCCCATGGCCGCTGACCGCTCTTGTTCAAAGCCCCCAGCCGGAAGCGTCGCCAGCCGAGCCGGTGCAGGATTGCACCGACGCGCATCTGCTCGGGCTTACCCCAATGACCTGGGTCGAGCTTGAGTGCTTGACTCATTACCTCGCTGCCGGTGGTGGTCTCACCGATCTGCGACTCTTCGAGCCAGGTCAGGATGGGCGTCTCCCATTCGTCCACCACAAAGCGTTCGTCCTGCTCCTCGCTGAACATCGGCGCTTCCTCTCGCGTGACCCACCAGAGGTCGCCCGCCTCGAAGCAGAACACCGCTTCGGCCCAAAGCTGGTCGCGGATCTCAAGCAGCAACGGCACATCGACCTTGGTACAGGCCACCGGCCAATAACGACGGTTGCCGGTGGCGTCCTTGAGGTATTCGTCCTGGTTGGTGGTACCGACGAAGACACACTGGCGTGGCACGTCCAGGGTTCTGCGGCCATAGCTTTCGCGGTATGTGTCAGTCGACGCCGAGAAGAACTGTTTGGCCTTGGTGCTCTCGGCCTTGTTGAAGCTGTCCAGCTCGCCGAGCTCGACAATCCACTTACCGCGAATCGCCTGAAAGCCGTCCTTGTCGCCAAGGGCAAATGGTGTGTCCATGAACCACTCACCGCCGAGCACGCTCATGGCGGTCGACTTACCGGCGCCTTGTACGCCTTCGAGGATCATCACCGAGTCCGCCTTGCAGCCGGGTTTCATCACGCGCGCCACGGCCGAGATCAACCAGCGTTTGCCGACCTTGGAGGTGTAGTCGGTTTCCTTCACCCCCATGACATCGGTCAGCCAACGGTCCAGGCGCGGCACACGATCCCATTCGAGCTTTTTCAGGTACTCGCGCACCGGGTGAAACGCGTGGTCGTGCGCGACGACGCTGACGGCCTCGATCACGTGCGAGGACTTCACGCGCAGGTTGTACTGCTGGGCGAGCCACTTCATCACGCGCACGTCATCGATGTCGGCCCACTCACCGGTGCCACCGCCATAGGGCGCGGCACGTAACTTGACGATCTTCGAGCTGAAGGCGCAGTAGCTGATCACCCCGGCCCAGCGTTCGTCGTGAGCCAGGATCAGTTCGACGTTCTGCATGTGTGCGATCAGGGCGCCGCTCTCGCTGCGGGCGAGCTGGTCTTTCCAGCCACCGGCGGCGGGTGGGCGGACCACGGCCAGCACTTGTCGACGCACCGCGTCGAGCCCTTCGGCGACGTGCAGGTCGTTGAAGTCAGTCCACTTGTCGTGACGCTCGACCGAGAAGATCGGCGCAACCACCTGGGCACCGACAATCAGCGCGGCGTTGCTGGCTTTCTCTTCGCCGGGGTTCCAAGCATCGCCGTTGGGCTTGGTGGTCTTCCAGTCGTCATCGCGGCAGATGATCAGCGGGCAGCCGGCAAAGCGCTCGCGCATGGCCTTGCACACGGCCAACAGGTTGCCCGCATCGAAGGCCACGGCCACGGCGAGCGACGTCGCCATGTGCAGGCTGGCGCCGGTGGCGTAACCCTCACAGACCAGCACCGGTTCGCCCGGCACCGGATGCGGACCGAGCAGGTGAAACGTGCCCTCCTTCGCCATCCCGTAGGGCCAGTAGGATTTGTCGCGGCCGGTGTCTTCCTGTTTGTTCGGGAAGATCACCTGCAGGCCCATGATCTGATCACGGGCGTTCTTCATTGGGACCAGCACGGCGCCGGTGCGCGGCGCGTAACGGACGTTGATGCCAACGATCTGTTTGCGGTCCAGGTAATCGCTGCGCCCGGTGGTCGGCATGCGCTCGAACAATCCCTGCGCCCTCTTCGCGGCCCGTCGCGCAGCGTTATTCGCGATTTCCGCGGCGCGGCGCTTGGCTTCTTCCTGGCGGGCGCGCATCACTTCGCGCTCTTCCGGCGACATCCGACCGGCCTTGACCTTGATCTTCTGCGTCTCGCCCGAACGCCAGTCACCGAAAGCGCCGAAGATCAGGGTGTCGCCCTTTTCCGTGCGCTGCTCGTGGACCACGTACCAGCCGTTCTTTTCCTTGCCCTTGTCCTGCGATGTCTTGCAGCGGGTCAGCTTGCCGAACACCAGCGGTTGCGCTGGCTCCAGACCGTAATCGGCGAATTGGCCCAATACCTCATCGAGCATGCTGAATCCCCCGCTCAGAGAGGGACTGGCAACTGATGCATTGCGCACAACCCGGTTGGGCCAGGCGGCGTGCTTCCGGGATCGGGTCGTCGCAGGCTTCACAGAACAGCAAAGAATGGGCAGCGCTTTCTGCTTTGGCAGCGCTGCGCGCGGCCATGGCCTGATCGATGCGTTCCTGCACCAGATCGTTGGCGAAATCGGCGATGTCAGCCACGGTCAGCACCTCGCGTCGTCTGGTTGACGTAGGTGGCGCGGTTGAACAACCCGAGCAGCCCTTGAATGCCGCGGAACACCTGCAGACGAATCGCTGCCAGTTCCTGATCAGTCACCACACCGTCACCGATGCTCTTGGCCCAGGTCTCGGCCAGATCGGCGACTTGGCGAAAGTATTCGGCGATACCAGTGGTGAGCGTCTCAGGCATGTCGTTGGTGTAAGTGTCGGCCAGTTCCTGCCAAACCGTGTCGCCGACCAGCGCATGCACCGCATCGAGAATGCGGCGATCCTTGGTCAGTTCGAGGATCTCGCCGAATTCCTGAATGTTGATGGAGTGGCTCGGGTGAGTCGGCGACAGTTTGTGTTGCAGCGTGGTCGGGTTACGGCCAGTGGTGGCTGCGATGGCAGCAGCGCCGCCCGGGTAATCGCGGGCGGCGTGGTACAGCGCTAAATCGAGCGGCAGGATTTCCCGCTGCGCCCGTTCCAGAGAACTGAGAGCGATTCGGCTCATGGCATTAATCCTAAAAGTTGCCAGTGCCGCGCGACAGGGAGTGGTGATACATTTGTCGCGTGGCTTGGTATGGCCCAAACGCCGGGAACCCTTGCAGGGGATGACCGGCACCGTGCCGGGGCGAACAATCCGTTGTTCACCCCTGGCGCAACAGCTGCCAGCTCTGTGGTAAGAACGGCAGCAACACCAAGGCTTCCGAGTCTTGGAAACGCGATGAAGGTCGGCGGCATGTGGTGTGCTCACCTTCCGACATCGCGGCCCGACCGCATTGTGGTGATGCTGTCGGGAGAAACTGGGCGACCCTTGGGTCGCCTTTTTTCTATGCAGCGTTTTCTACGCTGTGATTAGCTGGTGCCTGCATTCGCAAATATTGCCAATCAATGTCTGGCCTTAACGACTCACACGTCACTCGACTACTGCTATGTCGATCAATCGAAATGGATAAAGCTGCGTTCGCCCGACGATTGCCATAAGCGACCTGCTTTAATTGGCCGACTGAGGTATTACACCGAGAGGCAAAGGTCTTGAGCTGTGCGTCGTCTAGGATCTTTATGTATTCGAGAAGCGTCATTGCTAACCCCCTATTCCACACAAGATTAGCAACTGCTAATCCGGTCCGCAATAGCAAAACGTAATTTACATTTTGCTAACGGAGCACGGATGATTCCCTATATGAATATCTACGAAAAACGCCTCACGATTCTTAAAGCCCTGATTGGTGAAAACCAACTCAAGGACTTTGCCGGAGCGCATGCAGATGTGGACGCTTCGTACATTTCTCAGATCCTGAACGGGCACCGGACGTTGGGTGACCGGGCTGCCACGAACCTTGCTAAAAAGCTCGCAATTCCTGCTGATTTGCTTACCACGGGTACCTACTCGGCCGAGGATCAGCATCAAATCACCGCCGCTTGGATAGCTCTTGGCCTCAAGCCCCCAGTTTTGCCCCACCCCGCTTTCTTCAATGCAACCATCAACGAAACCGCCCTTAGAACCGCTGAGGAGCGAGAAGCAAGCGAGCAACGGCGCCCCGCCCCAGTGCCCGTAGTCGGAAAGGCAATGTTGGGTACTGACGGCTATTTCGACGCGCTTGAATACCCCCCTGGGCATGGCGATGGGTACTTGGAAATCATCAGTTCCGATCCCGATGCATATGGCTTGAAAGTCGTGGGAAGCAGCATGCACCCACGCATCAAAAACGGGGAGTTTGTGCTTATTGAGCCGAATCATCGTTATCAAACTGGCGATGAGGTACTCGTGCGGACCACCGACGGTAGGGCGATGGTGAAAGAGTTCATTTATCACCGGGACGGTCAACTGCGGTTCGACAGCATTAACGACAGCTACCCTCCTATCTTCTTGGAAGAAAAGCTCGTCGAAAAAATTCATTACGTAGGCGCTATTTTGAAGGCGTCAAAGTACTTGGAGATCTGAAATTTAGCATTTGCTATTGCGAAACAGATTAGCTGTTGCTAATTTGCGCTCACTCTTTCACCACAGAGCGAGCAAAGTTCATGCATACCAAAGCTACGATTCACCTGCACCCAACCATCGCTGATCCCTGCCGTATTTTCGAGGTTCGCCGTTTGGCCCGAGAAACTGGCTGCGCTTTTATCAGCACCAAGACCTTCAAAAAACGTCGCCCTCCTGCCAAAAGTTTCGACCCGAACGGCGGAGGGCGCGCGGCATGATCAAGTACAAGATCGACAACCGCACCGTGCAGTTGCTCAATGCCCAGGTCAATCTGACCGAGACCTTCAACCACATCCTGCGCACAGCACCGAAGCGTGATTGCCTGGCGTTTCGCCTCAAGGCTGAGCGCGGCACAGTGGAAAGCACTTTTGTCGTCGAACTGGGCAGCGAACGCCACACGCTGACCCTGCAAAACGACAAGAAGATGCACCTCAAACTCGCCGACTTCATCGAAGAGATTGCCAACGGTCCGTTCGACGCGAGCAACTCCTGCGACCTGATGCATCTCCCGCATGCCGATCGTCAATACGGCCGTTTTGAAGTCCAGGACAAACAGCGCGTGTTCGAACTGGTGCACACCGGCGGTGTGCTGAGTCTCGACATGGGTTTCGAGCTTCCCCTGCACGTGGCGCTGCATCGCACCCATTCGCGCCGCGGCGCCACCACCATCATGAGCATCGGCAACAAGAGCCCGCATACGCGTTGCTTCACCCTGTACGCCCCCGATGTCGAGATCTACGCAAAGCTCATTGAGTCCATCAACCACCTTGCTGCAGCGGCCACTCCTGCTGCGCATGCTGCTTGAGGAACAGTTTATGGAACGCACCCTCGCCCAAGCAGCCGCTCAACTCGGCCTCACTCGCCCCAAACTGATCGCTCTCATGCGGGAAAAAGGTTTGCTCAAGGGAAACCTGCCGGCGAACCCGAAGCGAGACAAAGCGTACCTGCGGGTCAAGGACAGTCCTTGGTATGACGAGAAACACGGAATGCAGTACAGCCAGTCGACTCGGGTGAAGCAGGCCGGTATCCGTTGGCTGGCCGAGCAGTTGGACATCAATCTTCCTGCCATACCGGCAGATCGCCGTGACGTGGCCTAGGGAGTACGCCCGCCAGATCATTGCCATGCGCACACGCGGGGAGCGCAACGCCGCGCTCCTCGAAGTGCCCGAGCATCTGCGCGAGCTGACCAGACGCCACTGCCTGAACGCCTGGAACCACCCGGCACGACAACAACGCAAGGAGGCTCGACAAGGCCATGAGTAACGCTGCACAGAATCCGCTTCGCCTGTATCCGGCGCCCGAATCGGCCACCGTCGAACTGCTCTATCGAATCTTCGGTGACGTCCTGATCCCGCTGGAAAAAGTCCGCGAGCAGTACTTTCGCAATCTCAACGAGCAGTCGTTCGTGACGGAGATCAACAGCGGCCGGATCCAGCTTCCGATCACCACGCTGGACACCAGCCGCAAGGCGCTGAAGTACGCGCACATCCGCCACGTCGCCTCGCTGATCGACATCCGCGCCTACAAAGCGGATGAAGACATGCAGCGACAGCAGGACGGCCAACGCCCTGTTGCCCCCACACCACTGACGGCCGTCACCACCGGCCAACGACAATCCCAGGAGCACACCACATGATGACCCCAATACAAATCGGTGCACTCGTCACCCTGATAGTGCTGGCCGCCCTTCTGCTCTGGGGCGGTTACATCATGGGCCGCAGCGATGGCCTGGAGACAGGCCTGCGCGAGGGTGAAGACATCCAGCGCGCCGCAAGCGCCAAAACCATCCGCGAGCTCCAGGCCTCCCTGCAGTTCGTCTGGGCCGATCACAAGCGCCTGGCACACACCTGCAAACGATTTGAAGCAGGTCCACTCTTCGGCCCGGCCGAGCACCAGACGCTGGTCGATATCGGCGAGCTGCTACGGATCGCCGCCGAGACCTTCAGCGCCTTTCGTACCGGCAAGAAGCTCGAGTGTGATGCCCGATCGCTGCGCGAACAGGTGCTTGTAATGGCTGCGCAGCTGTACCCAGGAACCGAGGGCGGCAAGGCCGCAATGCAAGCGCATTCGAAGCGCTCTGCATTTCCTAGCAAGGAGCCAGCATGAGTATTCAATTTCTTAGCCATGAGCAAGTCTGCGAACTGACCGGAGCTAAAACTAAAGCCGGTCAGATTATGGTGCTGAAGCGCAATGGCATTCGCCATACCATCAAGCGCAATGGCTGGCCTTGCGTGATTGCGTCCGCGTTGACAGGAGCAACTACAAACGCGGCAGAAACTCCAACGTGGCAGCCGCGCCTGGTGGGATGAATGGGACGAAGACCAACAAAGCCGGGGAGCATTCCTCGCCTGCGCGAGAGAAAACGCGGCAACACAACCTATTACCTTTACGACACTGGCGGGAAACCACGCAAGGAAATCCCGCTAGGTACGGATTACGGCCTGGCCATCTTAGAGTACGCAAAGCTCGAAAAAAGCCGCGTCTCTCAAGCCCTGACACAAACCGTACTTACCTTTGCTTACGTAGCCGAGCTTTATATGAATGAGGTGGTTCCCACAAAAGCCCACGCCACCCAAAAAGACAACGCGCGCGAACTCAAAAACCTTCTTCTGTTCTTCAACGACCCGCCCGCCCCTCTAGAAGCTATCGAACCGAAGCATGTCAGCCAGTACCTTCGTCACCGTGGCAAGACAGCACCTATTCGCGCGAATCGGGAGAAGGCATTACTCAGCTCCATCTGGAACTTTGCTCGCGAGAATGGCTATACATCTTTGGCAAATCCTTGCTCAGGCGTGAAAGGTAATAAAGAAACCGGTCGCGACATATATGTTGAAGACGACGTACTTGCGAGAGCCTACCGACATGCCGATCAGCCATTGAGGGACGCTTTGGACCTGTTCTACCTAACAGGCCAGAGGATCGCAGACACATTGAAGATGGATGAGCGAGACATAAAAGACGGAAAGCTCTCCGTTCAGCAAGGCAAGACCGGGGCTAAACGAAGGATCGAGATCATTGGTGAGCTCAAAGTCGTAATCGATCGAATCATGACGCGAAAGGCTGGGCACAAAATCAGATCAACACGTCTGGTAGTAATCGACTCTGGGCAGCCAATGACGACCAGCATGCTCAGAAAGCGGTTTGATGACGCCAGGGAAGCAGCCGGAATTCCAAAAGCAGAATTTCAGATGCGCGACCTAAGAGCAAAAGCGGCGACGGATAAGGAGGAGTCAACGGGGAGCATCCGAGAAGCTAGGGACCAGCTAGGACATACAACCGTTGGGATGACAGAACAGTACATCCGAATGCGCAAGGGGATGAAGGTTACCCCTACGAAGTGACTGGCGGTCACGAATTGCGGAAAAGATTTTTTGATTGCGGAAAAAAGAACTAAGGGCTTGCATGAGGAATGTCATGCAAGCCCTTGATATTCATGGTGCCCGAAGCCGGAATCGAACCGGCACGCCCTTACGAGCGGGGGATTTTAAGTCCCATGCGTCTACCAGTTTCGCCATTCGGGCGGTAGCGCGGTGTTGCTTGGTTCTGATGACGATTCACAGTCCTGACAGGAACTGCATGTCGGCGGCAGAGGGGGAAATATATACATCACTTCCCGGTGAAGCAAGTTTGCAGTTGCCGTTTCAAAGACTAAATCTTTCAGTGCAACGCAAATAAAAAAGCTCCGTAAATCATGGATCTACGGAGCTTGTTTATAGTGGAGGCCGAGGTCGGAATCGAACCGGCGTAGGCGGATTTGCAATCCGCTGCATAACCATTTTGCTACTCGGCCTCAAAACATTTGCTGTCAGTAGCGCAACAACAAACGTTGTACAAACTTGGAGCGGGAAACGAGACTCGAACTCGCGACCCCGACCTTGGCAAGGTCGTGCTCTACCAACTGAGCTATTCCCGCTTGGTGTGGCGCATTCTATAGATTCCAGATGCCCCGTCAACCCTTTGATTCAAAAAAGTTTTATTTCTTTTCAACATCGGTCTTCAGATGTGGCCAGGCAGCGCGGAGGTATTGAACCATCGACCACAGGGTCAGGCCTGCAGAGACCATCAGCAACGCATAACCGACCAGAACCCAAAAGCTGAAATCTTTTGGATTGGCCAGCAGGATCACCAGCGCGAGCATCTGTGCAGCAGTTTTCCACTTGCCCAGATTCGACACGGCCACATGGGCCCGCGCACCAAGCTCGGCCATCCACTCACGCAATGCCGAAACTACGATCTCGCGACCGATGATGACAGCCGCCGGAAGTGTGAGCCAAAGATTGCCGTGTTCTTGCACCAGTAGCACCAGGGCAACGGCAACCATCAGTTTGTCAGCGACAGGATCCAGAAACGCACCAAACGGCGTGCTTTGCTCCAGGCGTCGCGCGAGGTAGCCGTCCAGCCAGTCCGTTGCCGCCGCAAAGGCGAATACCGAACTTGAGGCCAGATAGCTCCATTGGTAAGGCAGATAGAACAACAGAATGAAGATCGGGATGAGCAGGACGCGGAGAACGGTAATCAGATTAGGGATATTCATCGGCACAACTGGCTACGAGGTGAATGGGCATTCTACTCACTATGCAGGTTTGCATAAATCGACTCTGCTAGCTTTTTGCTGATCCCCGGTGCTTTGGCGATCTCTTCGATGCTTGCACGAGACAGCTCCTGCAATCCACCAAAATGTTTCAACAAGTCCCGACGCCGGGTTGGCCCGACGCCTGCTACGCCTTCGAGCGTTGACGTGCGGCGGGTCTTGCCGCGGCGTGCGCGGTGGCCAGTGATTGCAAAGCGATGGGCTTCGTCACGAATCTGCTGGATCAGATGCAGCGCCGGCGAATCACCCCGCAAGGTGAACTCGTGCGCCGCATCATTCAGATACAAAGTCTCGAATCCCGCCTTGCGCGTGGCACCCTTGGCGACCCCCAGCAAGATCAGATCCGGGACAGCCAGCTCGTTGAGCACATCACGCGCCATCGACAGCTGCCCCTTGCCGCCGTCTACCAACAGGATGTCCGGCAATTTGCCCTCGCCTTCCTTCAACTTGCTGAAGCGTCGGGTCAGGGCCTGATGCATGGCGGCATAATCGTCGCCGGCGGTCACGCCTTCTATGTTGTACCGACGGTAATCCGATTTGATCGCCCCCTCCGGGCCGAACACCACGCAGGAGGCCACCGTGGCTTCACCGCTGGAGTGGCTGATGTCATAGCACTCCAGCCGTTGCGGCGGCTCGTCGAGGTTCAACACTTCTGCCAATGCCTCGAAACGCGCGGCAACGTGCTGACGGTTGGCCAGCCGGGCGCCCAGCGCCTGTTCGGCATTGGTCACAGCCAGTTGCTGCCAGCGCGCCCGTGTGCCGCGTACCCGATGGCTGATAGTCAGCTCACGTCCGCGCAGCGCCTGAATGGCCTCGATCAGCGCAGGGAAGTCTTCGTGCACGACGTTGACGATCAGTTCGCTCGGCAAATCGCGTTCAGGGCTGCTGATGAAGTATTGCCCGAGGAAAGCGGCCATGACCTCGGCCACTTCTTCTTCAATCCCGACTTGTGGGAAGAAGTTCTTGCTGCCAAGCACCCGCCCTCCCCGCACGCTGATCAGGTGGACACAGGCACCGCCCGGATTGACGAACGCAGCGATCACATCGATGTCGCCGGTACCGCCCTCCATGCTCTGTTGATCCTGCACCCGACGCAGCAAGGCAATCTGGTCGCGCAGTTCGGCGGCGCGTTCGAATTCGAGGTTGATTGCTGCCTCTTCCATCGCCGTCGACAGCTCATTGGTCAACGCATGACTGCGCCCTTCGAGGAACATCACCGAGTGACGCACGTCCTCGGCGTAAACCTCAGGCTCGACCAATCCGACGCAGGGCGCCTTGCAACGCTTGATCTGATATTGCAGGCACGGCCGGGTCCGGTTCTTGTAGTAGCTGTCCTCGCACTGACGCACGAAGAACGTTTTCTGCAGAAGACTGAGACTTTCGCGAATCGCCCCGGCACTCGGATAGGGACCGAAATACTTGCCCTTGGCCTTTTTAGCCCCGCGATGAATGCTCAGGCGCGGGAATTGCCCGTCAGACAAAAAGACATAGGGATAGGATTTATCGTCGCGCAGCAGGATGTTGTACGGCGGCCGCCACTCCTTGATCAGGGTTTGCTCGAGCAGCAACGCCTCTGTCTCGTTGGACGTGATGGTGGTTTCGACCTGGGCGATACGCCCGACCAGTGCCGCGGTTTTCGGCGCCAGGCCTGTCTTGCGAAAGTAACTGGCCAGACGTTTCTTGAGGTTCTTCGCCTTGCCGACGTACAGCAGACGCGCATCGCTGTCGAACATGCGGTACACGCCGGGGCGCCCACTGACGGTCGAAAGAAAGGCGCCCGAATCGAATGCTTCAGTCATGGTCAGAGGCTGGCATCAACCATGCCGTGTCGAACCGCCAACAGCGTCAGTTCGACATCGCTGCTGATCGAGAGCTTCTCGAAAATGCGGTAGCGGTAGGTGTTAACGGTTTTCGGCGAAAGGCACAATTTGTCGGAAATGATCTGAACCTTCTGACAGCCGACAATCATCAGCGCAATCTGGATTTCCCGTTCAGACAACGCATCGAACGGTGAATCGTTGGTCGGCTGAAAGGATTTGATTGCCAGTTGCTGGGCAATTTGCGGGCTGATGTAGCGCTGGCCGGCAAATACCAGGCGAATGGCCTGAACCATTTCCGGCAATCCGGCGCCCTTGGTCAGATACCCCGCCGCACCGGCCTGCAACAACCGTGTGGGAAACGGATCTTCCTCGCACACAGTGACCGCGACCACTTTGATGTCGGGATGACTTCGCAACAGTTTGCGCGTGGCTTCGAGACCGCCGATGCCTGGCATCTTGACGTCCATCAGCACCACGTCGGGCTTCAACTCACGAGCCTTGATGAGGGATTCTTCCCCGGACTCGGCCTGGCCTACCACCTGCAGGCCATCGATATCGGCCAGCATCCGTGTAATGCCTGTACGAACGAGATCATGGTCGTCGACCACTAGCACCCTAATCAAGCAGACACCTCGCGATATGGTCTTATTGGGATGCCGGACACCTTAGCAAAAAGTGCCGGGCAGACCTAGCGGCAAGCAACATATAAAAAGTTTCAACTTTTCATCGAGAGCTTGCCAGCCGTGGGTTTCAGAGCACAGGTGTACTGAAATCGAGCTGCATTCGCAGGAAACACTCGTCCTCGCCCTGCACAATCATTCCTTTTCTTCGATACAGGTTTTGCGCCGGATTATTTTTGAACACTGTCAGGCGCAAGGCCGGGCGACTCTCACGCCGAGCCATCGCAACAACCTGATCGATCGCCCAGGATCCCGCGCCCTGGCCTTGAGCGCTTTCGACGATCTGCAATTCTCGGATGTACACAGCCCGCGCATCTCGACTCAGACTGAAATACCCCGTCAATTCGCCATCACGAAGGATCAACCAGCTTTCGCGGCCAGCCCAAGCGACATCAAACGCCTCGTCCTGCCACAGCAAGTCATAGTGAATGTAGTAGCGGAGCATGTTTCGGCAAGTCAGCTCTCGTACAAACGACAGGTCGGCGGACGTTGCCTGGCGCAACTCAAAACTCATTCCTGCCTCGATCTTAGTCAAGTTCATGCACCTTCCTTGAGCGCAAGTTCAGAAAGCAGAGTGTGTCACACCTTTGCAGGCGCTCAACCCATAGAGGCCCTCTTACGCGTTCAATAGCATTTTCTGATTGCTGACGCGCAGCAGCCTCTAGTAAGCTCGGCGCATTCTTTGGAGACAGTTCATGTTCAACGCCCTTTCACAGCTTCGTACTGCCAGCGCCTCGCGTTCGGTTGCGGCTGCCCGGGCGAATGGCGTCTGCGCTGCTCCTGCAAGCTTTTATTTTGGGTATTGGTTTAGCCACTGGCGCGCCTGATACCCAACCGGCGCCCATTTGAACGGGTCGCCTACCAGAGATTTCTCAACCCCCGGTCGGCCTCCCGACCGGGGGTTTTGTTTTTTCAGGCCCTAATTTTTTCAGCAACACACCAGACACTTTGAGGATTCAACCAATGAACTACGCCACTTATTACCGTTACGACAGTTTTACCGCCTGGCGATTTACCAGCCTCCGCTCGGGACAGCCTGCCGCCTCCGATCGGTCACCCACAGGTGGCAAGCCAACACACGTAGCCAATCCGGCCAATTGTCGAACACCCCAGTAGGGCCGAGTGAGCGGGAAGCACCCGCCGTCCGCCCAGGAAGACCGAATATGAACTCGTCCGTTTCTGCTCTGCCACTGTCCACCCTTAACCCTGCCAACGAAGCATTGACCCTGCGTCTGCCGAGTTCGCTGCAACTCAAACAGCAATTGCCCCTGAGCAATGCGCTGAACCAGCAAGTCGTCGCCCACCGCCAGGCGGTCCGCGCAATTCTCAATGGCCATGATCCGCGTTTGCTGGTAGTCGTCGGCCCCTGCTCGATTCACGACCCCGAGTCCGCGCTTGAATACGCCAGCAAACTTTCGCGTCTGGCCGAAGAAGTCCGTGATGACATGCTGCTCGTGATGCGTGCCTACGTCGAAAAACCTCGCACCACCGTCGGCTGGAAAGGCCTTACCTATGACCCTCATCTGAATGGTAGCGACGATATGGCTGCCGGCCTCACGCTGTCGCGCGAACTGATGCTGGAAATGATCCGCCTCGGGCTCCCGATTGCCACCGAACTGCTGCAGCCCATGGCTGCCGGGTACTTCGATGACTTGCTGAGCTGGGTCGCCATTGGCGCCCGCACAACCGAGTCACAGATCCACCGGGAAATGGCCAGCGGACTGAGCATGCCGGTCGGCTTCAAGAACGGCACCGATGGCGGTGTGACCGTCGCCGTTGACGCAATGCGTTCGGCAGCCCATGCCCATCGCCATTTCGGCGTAGACAGCCAGGGCCACCCGGCAATCATCCAGACCCCGGGCAACCCGGACACCCACCTGGTGCTGCGTGGAGGTCACCAAGGGCCGAACTACGACCGCGAAAGCGTTGCCGTCATCAATACCGAGTTGAACCGCCTGAAAATTCCGAGCCGGATCATGGTCGATTGCAGCCATGCCAACAGTGGCAAGGACCCGCTCCGCCAGCCGGGCGTGTTCAACGATGTGCTGGAGCAGCGACTGCAAGGTAACCGCTCGTTGATCGGCATGATGCTCGAGTCGCACCTGTTCGAGGGATGCCAGCCCCTGAGCGAGTCGCTTCGTTATGGCGTTTCGGTGACCGATGGCTGCCTCGGGTTCGATGCAACAGAACGCTTGTTGCTGGATGCCGCGCAACGCCTTCGACAACAGGCCTGACAGCCAAGCCGCCCTCCGGTGTGTCATTCACCCGGAGGGCCAGCCGATGCTCAATGTCGACACATCAACCCTTTACTCGCAGCAGTTTCACACCGGACATTTGACTCACATCATCAAGCCTCTCGACCGAATAGGACACTTGCACAAGGGTGTCCACATGTTCGCGCCAGAATCGATACGGCACGATGAAAACCAACGGCTGCATCGCCATTCCGTTGATTACTTCGCGATCATCGCGGTGGAAAAATGACTCACCGTCGCATTTGAGATAAACCAGCTCACCCTCTTCCACCCGCGCATCGCTGATCAGCACACTCACGCCGTCGATTGCATCCTCCACGTTGAGCACTCCGTCATCGGCTTCGAGTACCTGGGGCGCCGCCAATACACCTCTTTCAAGAGGAGCGATGCTGATTCGAGTCTCACCTGATTCTCGAATCGCGCCGCTCTGCTGTTCAACACAGTATCGGACCACCACCTCCCCGCCGAGATGCGGCGTGATGAATTCGGGCGCGATCCCCAGCACCAGAGGCCGACCGACAGCAAAGGACTCGACGATCAGCGTGTCTCGAAGTGATGCTCCCTGCACGGCCCCCTCCCAGATCAACCGCACCCGGTCGCCAGCACTCATACCCGCATAAGGCTGAAGCGTGACCGATGTCCCATCGATCACACGTGCGGGGTCGAGGCTGCCCCCAACGGCATCCTCGAGAGTGGCCGGCAGCAGGCTGCACCGAACGTCTCCGACATCCAGTTGCCTGCGCAAGGAAATCACTGGTTCCGGCCGCGCGGCACTGGTCAATGTCCAGAACATCTCCAGCGAACCTCCGTCCAGCGCTGCCACGTGTGCGCCCCGGACGACCAGAACGATCGCCCTTCCCAGTTGGGCTTCGCTGATAAATCGCGGTATTTCATGGTGATAAGGCAGACCCTCGATATCGTGGCCACGCCAGCTCAACACGATCCGGTCCCCGCATGCCATACCCGGATAGGGGGCAATCCGCACGACAACCCGGCTCAGTGAGGGATCAAGGAAAGCACCTTCCAACGAATCGATTGAGGGTACGGGCAGTGATAGAGACTGCTCGCGTGCATGACAATGCTCGAACGCCCCGACTCTTTCAGCATCCATCCCATTGGCTCGCTCCCGCGAAGCTGTTGCCTGTGCATCCGTCATGTTCATTAGCTGCTCCATTCCCTGGAAGTGACACGCTGCCGAAGAGCAGCGTGAAAGAGCCTCTATTTAACGCGCTTCATCGATCACCCGATGTCAGCCCCACACCCGGCGGGACAGGGTTAACTGCACTGAAGCGGGTAGGCAAAAAAAGGAAAAACACGCTGGATAAGGCGAGAACCCTCCAAATATTCAGAACGGGACCTCATTCAAAAGTGAAATTTCATACACACACTGATCCAGATTCCAACGCATTAGGAGGACTCTTCAGGCATCGCAAGTGCAGCGACTGTTTTAGAGTGGCACGCAGACAACTTCGATGAATCTCTGCGATCAAGGACGAAAAATGCAACGAAATGCAACGACTCTTTATCCCGTTCTGCTGGTGCATGGTCTGTTCGGATTCGAGCGCATCGGCCCTTTCGAACTGTTCCATGACGTCAAACAGGCACTCAAGGCTGCCGGAGTACAGGTATTCGTGCCGCACTTGTCGGCCGTCCATGACAACGAAATGCGAGGCGAGCAACTGTTATCGCAAATCGAATGTGTGCTAAGAGGCACAGGTGCCACCAAAGTCAACCTGATCGGGCACAGCCAGGGTGCACTGTCTGCTCGATATGCTGCAGCGCTTGCCCCAAATAAGGTCGCGTCCGTGACTTCGGTCAGCGGCCCCAACCACGGCTCGGAGCTGGCAGACTTCCTGCGCAAGGCGTTGATCCCCGGACGACTGCCGGAGGCCGTTGCCCAGAACGTAGCCACGCTGTTTGCCGACTTTCTGTCATTGGTCAGCGGGCAAGAAAAACTGCCTCGCAATGCGCTGGCTGCACTCAACGCGCTGACGACAGAGGGCGTTGGCAAATTCAATGACAAATACCCGCAGGGCCTTCCCGAAACCTGGGGTGGCCAGGGTGCCGAGCGGGTCGATGGCGTTCGCTATTATTCGTGGAGTGGCGTTGTGCCGGAATTGACCGTGCAGTCCCTCGACCCGGTGCAAGGCATCTGCCTGGCCCTGTCGGAATATTTCATTACAGAACCCGCGCAGAACGACGGTTTTGTCGGCCGTTTCAGCTCTCACCTCGGCACCGTGATCCGCTCGGATTATCCGCTCGACCATTTGCGCAGCCTGCGTCGGGGCATCGGCCAGCGCACCACAGAAAACGATCCCGTCGAGCTCTACATCGAACACGCCCTGCGCCTGCAAGCAGCTAATCTCTAGGGGCCGGTATCAGACGAGCGAATGGAACTTTGGCGAGAAATAGGCCACTGAATCCGGTAGGCTCCCCCTTTTACTGATTTGATTGGAGAGTTTCCCCATGGCTAAAGCCACTGCCCGCCACATCCTGGTTTCCAGCGAAGCCAAGTGCAACGAACTCAAGGCCCAGATCGAAGGTGGCGCTGATTTCGCCGAAGTGGCCAAGGCCAACTCCACTTGCCCGTCCAGCCGTCAGGGCGGCGACCTGGGTTCGTTCGGTCCTGGCCAGATGGTCAAGGAATTCGACACCGTGGTGTTCAGCGCACCGATCAACGTCGTGCAAGGCCCGGTGAAGACCCAGTTCGGCTACCACCTGCTGGAAGTCACCAGCCGTCAGGACTGATTTCAGCCCGACCTGCTGTGCAACGGCCCGCCTGATGGCGGGCCGTTTTGTTTTGGTTACACCACACCGCTGGCGAACGGCGCGCCGCTCGCGTACAAATTGCGCTTATCGATTACCCGGCTTTAAGGCTGACAATGCGACTGGCTTTCCCGACTTTGATGTTCACTGCCGTGACCCTGCTGCTCGGGATCACCGGTGTGGACGCCGCACCGCAGCATGCGATGACCGTCTATGGCGAACCGGCAAAATACCCGCCCGGCTTCAGTCACTTCGATTACACCAACGTCCGGGCGCCCAAGGGCGGGACGATGCGCCGCTCGGCCATCGAGATCGGCCACTTCGACCATGTCCTGCCGTACATCGACAGAGGCATCGGCGTCAGCCAGATCGACGGCCTGCTGTATTCCCCGTTGGCCCAGCGCTCGCTCGACGAGCCCTACACCGTATACGGCCTCGTGGCGCAGAAAATGGAACGCTCGGATGACGGCCTGTCGTTGCGCTTCTTTATCAATCCCAAGGCCCGCTTCGCCGATGGCAAGCCGATCACCGCCGAAGACGTGCGCTACACCTATGATTTGCTGATGACCCAGGGCAGCCTGCGTTATCGCACCCAGTTCGCCGACGTCAAAGGCGTCGAAGTCGAAGCCCCGCTCACCGTGCGCTTCGATTTCAAGAGCAACGAAAACCGCACCCTGCCCCTGGACATCGCGACCCTGCCGGTATTTCCCGAGCATTGGTGGAAGACCCGTGATTTCGCCGGCGGTGGCGGCTATGAACCGCCGCTGGGCAGCGGCCCGTATCGGGTCGGCAAGGTCGACTCCGGGCGCAGCATCACCTTTGAACGCAATCCCGACTGGTGGGGCAAGGACCTGCCGGTCAGCCGTGGCCTGTACAACTTCGATCACTTCAGCATCGAGTACTTCGGCGACACCGACGTCGCCCGCCAGGTCCTGCGCGGCGGCGCCTACGACTACAACCGTGAGTTCTCCGCCACCGGCTACTCCATCGGCTACGAGAGCCCGGCCCTGAGCGACGGTCGTCTGCAAAAGGCTCATCTGGCCACCGAAGCGCCGCAGTCGGCACAGGGCTTCGTGTTCAACCTGCAAAAGCCGATGTTCCAGGATCGCCGCGTCCGTCAGGCACTGGCCATGCTCTGGGATTTCGAATGGAGCAACCGGCAGATGATGCGCAACATGTACATCCGTCAGCAGAGTTACTTTTCCAACAGCGATCTGGCCGCCCGCAAGCTGCCGGACGCCGCCGAACTGAAGATTCTCGAACCCTTGCGCGGACAGATTCCCGACGAGGTGTTCACCCAGGTCTTCGAAGCGCCGAAGACCGATGGCAGCGGCATTATTCGCGACAAACAACTGCAAGCGCTGGAGTTGCTGGAACAGGCCGGCTGGAAACCCGATGGCGACCAGTTGGTCAACGACCATGGCGAGCCGTTGAGCTTCACTTTCCTGGTCAGCCAGAACGGCATGGATCGCCTGCTGTTGCCTTATAAACGCACGCTGAAACAGATCGGCATCAACCTCGACATCCGTCGCATCGATTCCTCGCAGTACGTCAACCGGCTGATGAGTCGCGACTACGACATGATCGTCACCGGTTACCCGGTCACCACCTCCCCCGGCGGCGAACTGTTGAACTACTTCGGTTCAGCATCGGCCAACGATCCCGGCGCCAACAATTACATGGTGCTGAAGAACCCGGCGGTCGACACCTTGATCAACGGCCTGATCCGCGCCTCGACCCAGGCCGACATGCTGCGTTATGCCCATGCGCTGGACCGGGTGCTGCAATGGAACTACTACTGGATTCCCAACTATTACCCGCCGGGCACGTCGACCGTGTGGTGGAACCGCTTCGGTATTCCCACCGTGCAGGCGAGCAATGACGAAGCGATCGAGAGCTGGTGGGAAATCAGCAGCACGCCGCTGACCAACCAGCAGATGACGGCCGAGAAAATCAGCCGTGGCAGACCCGGAGGGCCGCACTGATGTGGGCTTACATACTGCGACGCCTGCTGCTGATCATTCCAACGCTGGTGATCATTCTGCTGGTGAATTTTGTGATCATCCAGGCCGCGCCGGGTGGTCCGGTCGAACAGGCCATCGCCCACCTGCAAGGCATCGGCGGCGCCAGTGTCGGCGGCGGTACGAGCGAGACCATGAGCGGCACGTCCCGCGCCAGTCGCGGCCTCGATCCGCAGCTGATCAAGGACATCGAAAAACAGTACGGCTTCGATAAACCCGCCCATGAACGCCTGTGGCTGATGCTCAAGAACTACGCGCAGCTGGATTTCGGCAAGAGCTTCTTCCGCGGCGCCACGGTCACCGACCTGATCCTGCAGAAAATGCCGGTGACCATTTCCCTCGGCCTGTGGGCGACGCTGATCACTTATCTGGTGTCGATCCCGCTGGGTATCCGCAAAGCCGTGCACCACGGCAGTCATTTCGATATCTGGAGCAGCACGGCAATCATCATCGGCTACGCCATGCCGGCATTCCTGTTCGCGATGTTCCTGATCGTGGTGTTCGCCGGTGGCACCTCGCTGAACTGGTTTCCGGTGCGCGGTCTGGTGTCCGATAACTTCGAATCCCTGTCGACGCTGGGCAAGATCACCGACTACTTCTGGCATCTGGTATTGCCGGTCACGGCGCTGGTGATCGGCGGGTTCGCCACCTTGACCATCCTCACCAAAAACTCGTTCCTCAATGAGATCACCCGCCAATACGTGGTCACCGCTCGCGCCAAAGGCCTGAGCGAAAACCGGGTGCTGTACGGGCATGTGTTCCGCAACGCGATGCTGCTGGTGGTGTCGGGCATTCCCCAGGCGTTCATCAGCGTGTTCTTTGCCGGTTCGTTGCTGATCGAAGTGATCTTCTCCCTCGACGGCCTCGGGCGCATGAGTTACGAAGCAGCCGTGTCCCGTGACTATCCGGTGGTGTTCGGCTCGCTGTTCATCTTCACCCTGTTCGGCCTGCTGATAAAACTGATCGGCGACCTGTGCTACACGCTGGTCGACCCGCGCATCGACTTCGCCGCGAGGAACGCCTGATGTTCAAGCTCTCGCCTCTGGGCCGTCGCCGCTTCGAACGCTTCAAGAAAAACCGCCGGGGCTGGTGGTCGCTGTGGCTGTTTATCGGCCTGTTTCTGCTTAGCCTCGGCGGCGAACTGATCGCCAACGACAAGCCATTGGTCGTCAGTTATCAGGGCCAATGGTACTTCCCGGTATTCAAGCGCCACACCGAACAGGAGTTCGGCGGACAACTGCCGTTCCAGGCCGACTACCGCAGCGACTACGTGCAGAAGCTGATCCGCAAGGACGGTGGCTGGCTATTGTTTCCGCCGATTCCATTCAGTGACGACACCCCGAACTACGACCTCAACAAACCGGCACCGAGCCCGCCGACTTCAGTCAACTGGCTGGGCACCGACGATCAGGCGCGTGACGTACTGGCTCGGGTGATCTTCGGCGCGCGGGTGTCGATCCTGTTCGCCCTGATGCTGACCTTCGTCAGCGCCCTGATCGGCATCGCGGCCGGCGCCCTGCAGGGCTATTACGGCGGCTGGGTCGATCTGCTCGGCCAGCGATTGCTGGAGGTCTGGTCAGGACTGCCGGTGCTTTACCTGCTGATCATTCTTTCGGGATTCGTCGAGCCGAACTTCT
Organism: Pseudomonas sp. GW458-11-26-14-LB4; assembly: GCF_059423925.1. NCBI lineage: Bacteria > Pseudomonadati > Pseudomonadota > Gammaproteobacteria > Pseudomonadales > Pseudomonadaceae > Pseudomonas > Pseudomonas sp. GW458-11-26-14-LB4. The sequence continues at coordinate 377,675 of NZ_JBWKYU010000002.1, read as the reverse complement.
GGTGGCTGCTGGGGATCATGGCGCTGTTCTCCTGGCTGGCGCTGGTGGACGTGGTACGCGCCGAGTTTCTGCGCGGTCGCAATCTCGAGTACGTCAAGGCTGCCCGAGCCTTGGGCTTGAGCGATCGCAAGGTGATTGTCCGGCACATCCTGCCCAACGCGATGAACGCAACCCTGAGCTATCTGCCCTTTATTCTGACCGGGGCGATTTCGACCCTGACCGCGCTGGATTTCCTCGGCTTCGGCATGCCCGCCGGCAGCGCGTCACTGGGCGAGCTGATCAGTCAGGGCAAGCAGAACCTGCAAGCGCCGTGGCTCGGGTTGACCGCGTTTTTCACCCTGGCGCTGATTCTTTCCCTGTTGGTATTCATCGGCGAAGCGCTGCGCGATGCCTTTGACCCGCGCTCATGAACGGATATTTGATATGACTGACAACCTGATCGAAATCCGTGACCTCAGCGTTGCCTTCCATGGCCAGACCGTAGTGCGCAACCTGTGCCTGGACATCCGCCCCGGCGAGTGCCTGGCACTGGTCGGCGAATCGGGCTCGGGCAAATCGGTGACGGCCCACTCGATCCTGCAACTGCTCCCCGAATGCGATGCCCGGACCACCGGCAGCATCCGCTATCGTGGGCAGGAACTGGTCGGCGCCGATCCCAAGACCCTGCGCGACCTGCGGGGTAACCGCATCGCCATGATTTTCCAGGAGCCGATGACCTCGCTCAATCCGCTGCACACGATTGAAAAGCAGATCGGCGAAACCCTGTTGCTGCACCGTGGCCTCGGTGGCAAGGAAGCTCAGGCGCGAATCCTCGAACTGCTCGAACTGGTGGGCATCCAGAAATCGAAAGAACGGCTGAAGGCTTATCCGCATCAACTGTCCGGCGGCCAGCGCCAACGGGTAATGATCGCGATGGCCCTGGCCTGCGAACCTGAATTACTGATCGCCGACGAGCCGACCACCGCCCTCGACGTGACCGTACAGCGCAAGATCCTGTTGCTGCTCAAGTCTCTGCAACGGCGCCTGGGCATGTCGCTGCTGCTGATCAGCCATGACCTCAATCTGGTGCGCAGCATCGCCCAACGGGTGTGCGTGATGAAGGCCGGGGAAATCGTCGAGCAGGCGCCGTGCGAAACCCTGTTCACCGAACCGAAACACCCTTACAGCTGCGTGTTGCTCAACGCTGAACCGGAAGGCGAAGCACTGCCCCGGGACGAACGCGAGAACGTGCTGGAAGTCGATGACCTGCGGGTTGATTTCACGGTCGGCGGCGGGCTGTTCCAGCGCAAGCAATACCTGCGCGCGGTGGATGGCATCAGCCTGAACATCCAGCGCGGCAAGACGCTGGGCATTGTCGGCGAGTCCGGTTCGGGCAAGTCGACCCTCGGCCAGGCGATTCTACGGCTGCTCGACTCCAAGGGCAGCATCCGCTTCCAGGGCACGGCCCTCGACGGCCTCGACCAGAAACAGATGCGGCCGTGGCGCCGGCAGATGCAGGTGGTGTTCCAGGATCCGTTCGGGAGCCTCAGCCCGCGCATGTCGGTGGCGCAGATCATCAGCGAAGGGCTGGAAGTGCATTGCCAGTCCACTGCCGACGAGTGCGACGACCAGGTGATCCGCGTGCTCAAGGAAGTAGGGCTCGATCCCGAAAGCCGTCATCGCTATCCCCATGAGTTCTCCGGTGGCCAGCGTCAGCGCATTGCCATCGCCCGGGCATTGGTACTCAAACCCGCGCTGATCCTGCTCGACGAACCGACCTCGGCACTGGATCGCACCGTGCAGAAACAGGTGGTCGCCCTGCTCCGCCAGCTTCAGGAAAAACATGGCCTGACGTATCTGTTCATCAGCCACGATCTGGCCGTGGTGCGGGCGTTGGCCCACGACATGATCGTGATCAAGGACGGCAAGGTGGTCGAAAGCGGCGCCAGCCATGACGTGTTCGACTCACCGCAGCATCCCTATACCAAAGAGCTGTTGGCGGCGGCGCATCCGGGATAGGCATAATCGCGCCACCTGACTTCCGCCAATGGACGCCGCCATGAACACCACCGAAAGCCTTAAGGATTACCAACGGGTTCGCACGCTGGCGATCCGTTCGTTGTTCGAGATCATCGAGCAATCCAGTGAAGGCACGGTGATTGTCGACCGCGACGCGAACATCGTCTGGATGAACGAGCGCTATGCGCGGCGCTTCGGGCTCGACTCCGCCGCCGGGGCCATCGGCAAGCCTTGCGAAAGCGTGATCCCCGGCAGCCTGCTGCGCGAAGTGGTGCGCACCGGGCGGCCAATTCTGTTGGACATGCAGGACACCCCGAAAGAACCGCTGGTGGTGATGCGCCTGCCGATTCATGACGACGCCGGCGCGGTGATCGGCGCCATCGGTTTTGCCCTGTTCGACGAACTGCGCACGCTGTCGCCGATGCTCAAGCGCTACCTGAGCATGCAGGAAGAGCTGGCCTCGACCCGCTCGCTGCTGCGTGCCCGCCAGACCAAATACAACTTCGCCCACTTCATCGGCACCAGCGCTGCCAGCCTCGAGGTCAAGCGCCGTGCCCGTCGCAGCGCGAGCGCCGAGTCGCCGGTTCTGTTGCTGGGCGAAACCGGCAGCGGCAAGGAATTGCTGGCCCAGGCGATCCATGGCGCTTCACCTCGGGCGCACAAGGCGTTTGTCAGTATCAATAGCGCGGCGATTCCCGAGGCGTTGCTTGAAGCCGAGTTCTTCGGCACCGCGCCGGGCGCTTTCACCGGCGCCGACCGCAAGGGTCGCACCGGCAAGTTGCAGATCGCTCAGGGCGGGACGCTGTTTCTCGACGAGATCGGCGACATGCCACTGCCGCTGCAAAGCAAATTGCTGCGGGTGTTGCAGGAAAAGGAATTCGAACCTGTCGGTTCCAATGAAGTAATCCAGAGCGATGTGCGGGTGATTGCCGCGACCTCGACGGATCTGGAAGCGGCGATCAAGCGCGGCGAGTTCCGCGCGGATTTGTACTACCGCCTCAACGTGTTGCCGATTCAGGTGCCGCCGCTGCGAGAGCGGCTGGATGATCTGCCGGCGCTCAGTGAAGCGATTCTTGAGGAGTTGCGCAGTCAGCACGAGTTGAACCGCGAAGCGCTGGAGCTGTTGGGACAGCACGCGTGGCCGGGGAATATCCGCGAGTTGCGAAACGTGCTGGAGCGAGCAGCACTGCTCAGTGATGACTTGATGCTGACGGCGGATGACATTCGTGCCGCGATTGGCACGTTCGCACCGGTTGAGCGAACGCTGGTGCCTCTCTCAGAGCCAATAACCAACGAAACCTTCAGTCAGGCTCGCGAGCGGTTTGACCGGCAGTTGATTCAATCCACCCTCGCGCAATGCGGGGGCAAGGTGATCGAGGCGGCTGAGCGGCTGGGACTGGGGCGGTCGACGCTTTACAAGAAAATGATTGCACTGGGGATCGCGGAGTCTCAATAGAGAGACACCATTCCCCATATAGAGACAACATTAAAAGCATCGCGGGCGAGCCCGCTCTCCCGGGGGAATGCGTACAACTGTGGGAGCGGGCTTGCCCGCGATATCGTCCTCACAGTTATAGAAGTCTCCAAACAGAGACAAAAACTCCAAAACTACCGCCGAATATCAAATTAATTCCTTTTATTTCAACAACTTAACTATCTGGCACAGATCTCGCTTCAGGCCTCCCCACACCCGTTCCACCCACAAAAATAACAATCGAAGGAGCACACCATGAGTGTGATCATCGCCTTGGCAGCCCTCGCGCTGCTGATGCTCGCGGCCTACCGTGGCTACAGCGTTATCCTTTTTGCCCCGATCGCCGCCCTCGGAGCCGTGCTGCTCACCGACCCGTCTGCCGTCGCCCCTGCTTTCACCGGGGTGTTCATGGAGAAGATGGTCGGCTTCATCAAACTCTACTTTCCCGTGTTCCTGCTCGGCGCCGTGTTCGGCAAGCTGATCGAACTGTCGGGTTTCTCCCGCTCGATCGTCGCGGCAGCGATTCGTCTGCTCGGCACCCGCCAGGCGATGCTGGTGATCGTGCTGGTCTGCGCCCTGCTCACCTACGGCGGCGTTTCGCTGTTCGTCGTGGTGTTCGCGGTCTACCCGTTCGCAGCGGAAATGTTCCGCCAGAGCAACATCCCCAAGCGCCTGATTCCGGCGACCATCGCCCTCGGCGCGTTTTCGTTCACCATGGACGCCCTGCCCGGCACGCCGCAGATCCAGAACATCATCCCCAGCACCTTTTTCAACACCACGGCGTGGGCAGCGCCATGGCTGGGTGTGATCGGCACGATTTTCGTGTTCTGCGCCGGCATGCTGTTCCTGCAGCGCCAACGCAACAAGGCTCAGCGTGCCGGTGAAGGCTACGGCACCGAACTGCGCAACGAACCGGAAACCGCCGAAGACCTTAAGCTGCCGAACCCGTGGATTGCCCTGTCGCCGCTGCTGGCGGTGGGCATCATGAACCTGCTGTTCACCCAGTGGATTCCGCAGTGGTACGGCAAGACCCACAGCCTCGCGCTGCCGGGCATGGCCGCGCCGGTCACTACCGAGATCGCCAAACTCACGGCGATCTGGGCGGTGCAGGCAGCCTTGCTGGTGGGCATTCTGATGGTGCTGGCGTTCGGTTTTAAAGCGATCAAAAGCAAGCTCGCCGAGGGCAGCAAAAGCGCAGTCAGCGGTGCACTGCTGGCGGCGATGAACACTGCGTCGGAATACGGTTTCGGTGCGGTCATCGCCTCGTTGCCGGGTTTCCTGGTGCTGGCCGACTGGCTCAAGAGCATTCCCAATCCGCTGGTCAACGAAGCGATTACCGTGACCCTGCTGGCCGGTATCACCGGTTCTGCTTCGGGCGGCATGAGCATCGCGCTGGCAGCGATGTCGGAGCAATTCATCAGCGCCGCCCACGCCGCCAACATTCCGCTGGAAGTGCTGCACCGGGTGGCCGCGATGGCCAGCGGCGGCATGGACACCCTGCCGCACAACGGCGCCGTGATCACCCTGCTCGCCGTCACTGGTCTCACCCACCGTGAGGCCTACAAGGACATTTTCTGTATTACGCTGATCAAGACCCTGGCGGTTTTCGTGGTGATCGGCACTTTCTACGCCACTGGCATTGTGTGAGGTATTGATGACGACTCTTTATGGCAAGACCGCAATGGTTACCGGCTCCACCAGCGGCATCGGGCTGGGCATCGCCCTGACGCTGGCCAAGGCCGGCGCCAACCTGATCCTCAACGGTTTTGGCGACGCCTCCAAGGTGATCGCCGAAGTCGAGCAGTACGGCGGCAAGGTCGGCCATCACCCGGCGGACGTCAGCGACCCGGCGCAGATCGCCGACATGATCGCCTATGCCGAGCGCGAGTTCGGCGGCGTGGACATTCTGGTCAACAACGCAGGCATCCAGCACGTCGCGGCGGTGGAAGAATTTCCGGTAGAGCGCTGGGATTCGATCATCGCGATCAACCTGTCGTCGGTGTTTCACAGCACTCGCCTGAGCCTGCCGGGCATGCGCGCCAAGGGATGGGGGCGGATCGTCAACATCGCCTCGGTGCACGGCCTGGTCGGCTCCACCGGTAAAGCTGCGTATGTGGCGGCCAAGCATGGCGTGATCGGCCTGACCAAGGTGGTCGGCCTGGAAACCGCCGCCAGCAACGTGACCTGCAACGCGATCTGCCCGGGCTGGGTGCTGACGCCGCTGGTGCAGAAACAGATCGACGATCGCGCAGCCAAGGGTGTCGACCCGCAGCAGGCGCAGCACGATCTGCTGGCCGAGAAACAGCCGTCGCTGGAGTTCGTCACCCCGGCACATCTGGGTGAGCTGGTGTTGTTTCTGTGCAGCGAGGCCGGCAGCCAAGTGCGTGGTGCCGCGTGGAATATCGATGGCGGGTGGCTCGCGCAATAAGCTTGCAATTGATCGCTCCCACGCTGTCGTGGGAGCCTTCTGACCAACAATAAGAGGCAAACCATGTCCGACATTCTCTGGCAGCCCGATGCCAAACGCATTGCCCGGTCCCGCATGGACGGCTTTCGGCACTTCATCAATCAACGCCATCACCTGCACCTCGACGATTACCCGGCCCTGCATCAATGGTCCATCGACCAGCGCGAAGCGTTCTGGCAGGCGATCGTGGATTTCTTCGGCATCAGATTTCACACCCAACCGGACGCCGTTCTGCGTGGAGGCCTGAAAATGCCGGGTGCCGAATGGTTTCCCGGCGCCACGTTGAATTTCGCCGAACACCTGTTGAGCCGACGCGACGATGCCATCGCCGTGATCGCTATCGGGGAAAACGGCCAGCGTGAGCTGCTGACCTGGGCCGAACTGGCCCAGCAAGTCGCCGGTTTTCAGGCCAGCCTGCAAGCGGCCGGCGTCGTGGTCGGCGACCGGGTTGCCGCCTGCATGCCCAACACCTGGCAAACCCTGGTGGCGATGCTCGCGACCACCAGTCTCGGCGCAATCTGGTCGTGCTCATCGCCGGACTTCGGCACCCACGGCGTGATCGACCGCTTTGGCCAGATCGAACCGAAAGTGCTGATCACCTGCGCCGGTTACCGCTATGCCGGCAAAGAGATCGACCAGACCGTCAAGATCAATGAAATCCTCGAACAACTGCCGACCTTGCAGCAGTTGATCATCGTGCCCTACGCGCGACCTCAGGCCCATGCCACGGATTACCGGACACCCGCCAACGTCACGCTGTGGGACGACTTCTATGAACCGGGCGATGAGCCGCAGTTCGTCCCGGTGCCGTTCGATCATCCGCTGTACGTGCTGTATTCCAGCGGCACCACCGGCGTACCGAAGTGCATTGTTCACAGCACCGGCGGCGTGTTGCTGCAACACGCCAAGGAGCACGGGCTGCATGTCGACCTGGGCCCCGGCGACCGTCTGTTCTACTACACCACCTGCGGCTGGATGATGTGGAACTGGCTGGTCTCGGCACTAGCGGTCGGCAGCGCGGTGGTGCTGTATGACGGCTCACCGTTTTATCCGGACAACGAGCGATTGCTGGAGCTGCTCGACGACGAGCAGGTCAGCGTGTTCGGCACCAGCCCGAAATTCCTCGCGACCCTGGAAAGCAGCGGCATCAAGCCGCGCGAAAGCTACGACCTGAGCCACCTGAAAACCCTGCTTTGCACCGGCTCCGCGCTGTCGCCGCAGAGTTATGACTTCGTTTATCGCGACTTCAAACCGGACGTGTGCCTGTCCTCGATGTCCGGTGGTACGGACATCGTGTCCTGCTTCGTCAACGGTAACCCGATGTCGGCGGTTCGCCGGGGCGAGATCATGGGCAAGAGCCTGGCCATGGCGGTGGAAGTGTGGAATGACGCCGGGCAACCGGTGATCGGCGAAAAAGGTGAATTGGTATGCACTCGACCATTCCCGGCGATGCCCATCGGACTCTGGAACGATCCCGATGGCGAAAAGCTGCGCAAATCCTATTTCAGCCAGTTCCCCGGCGTCTGGGCCCAGGGTGACTATGCCGAACAACTGCCCCACGGCGGGATGCTGATTCACGGCCGCTCCGACGCTGTGCTCAACCCCGGCGGCGTGCGCATCGGCACGGCGGAGATCTACCGGCAGGTGGAAAAAGTCCCGCAAGTGCTGGACAGCGTCGCCATCGGCCAACAGTGGCAGGACGACGTGCGCGTGGTGCTGTTCGTACGCCTCAAGGATGGCCTAACGCTGGATGAGGCACTGCAACAGCAGATCCGCCAGGTGATCCGCGCCAACACCACACCGCGCCATGTGCCGGCGAAGATCGTCGCGGTCACTGACATTCCGCGCACCATCAGCGGCAAGGTGGTGGAGCTGGCCGTGCGCAATGTGGTGCACGGTGATCCGGTGAAAAACACCGATGCCCTCGCCAATCCGCAAGCGCTTGAGCAGTTTCGCGACCGGGTCGAACTTCGCGACTGAAGCCTGTCAGTCCATCAGTCCCCATTCGCCGGTCGAGGGCGGTGGGGACGGCATGGTGTCGGCGTGCAGCTTCAGACGCAGGCGCAGGTTATTCACCGAATCAGCATTTTTCAGGGCCTCGTCTTCATCGATCACCCCTTCTGCTACCAGCGCGAACAGTGCACCGTCAAAGGTCTGCATGCCCAGTTCCGCCGATTTTTCCATGATGGTTTTCAGCTCACCAAAATCATTGCGCCGGATCAGGTCGGCAATCGTCGGCGTGCCCAGCATCACCTCGGCGGCGGCCCGTCGCTGACCGTCCCGGGTTCGCACCAGACGCTGGGAGACGAACGCCTTGAGGTGATTGCCCAAGGCATGCAGCAATTGCGGGCGGCGCTCTTCGGGAAAGAAATTGATGATCCGGTCCAGCGCCTGATTGGCGTTGTTGGCGTGCAATGTCGACAGCACCAGATGCCCGGTTTCGGCGAAGGCCAGCGCATGTTCCATGGTCTCGCGATCACGGATTTCGCCGATCAGCACCACGTCCGGGGCCTGGCGCAGAGTATTTTTCAGCGCAGCGTGAAAGCTGCGGGTATCGACCCCGACTTCGCGCTGGTTGATGATTGATTTTTTGTGGCGATGGATGTATTCCACCGGGTCTTCAATGGTGATGATGTGCCCGCTGCTGTGGCGATTGCGATGGTCGATCAGCGCCGCCAGCGACGTCGACTTGCCCGAGTCGGTGGCGCCGACGAACAGGATCAGGCCTTGCTTGAGCATCACCGAATCGAGCAATACCGGCGGCAGTTTCAAATCTTCGAATCGCGGAATGTCGAGTTTGACGTTACGAATAACGATCGACACGTCATTGCGTTGTTTGAAGATGTTGACCCGGAAGCGGCCGATCCCGGTGCGGGAAATCGCCAGGTTCATTTCCAGATCCCGGTCGAACTCCCGTCGTTGTTCGGCGTCCATCAGGGAGACCGCGATACTGGCCACCTCACCGGGTTTGAAGGGCTGCTCGCTCAAGGGCGTGAGCACCCCGTCGAACCGCGCACTGGGTGGTGCGCCCGTGGACAGGAACAGATCCGAACCGTGGCGGCTCGCCAGTTGTTTGAGCAATGCATCGATTTCCATGGCCAAAAGCACCTGCGAAGCTTTCAATGAACACAAGACCGCGCCGTGACGCGACGTGCCTTACAGCGTCTACCGCACTAGGATAGTAGACGCCGCCTCACCGACCGACGCCCAGGATTGATGTGATGAACGCTGTACCGAACACCAACGACGCCCAGGCATTGATTGCCCGCACCGACTGGAGCCGCAGCCCGCTGGGCGCCGCTGGCACCTGGCCACAGAGCCTGCGCACCGCGGTGGACATCGTGATTCACTCGCCGATGCCGATGCTGCTGTTGTGGGGCCCGCAACTCACCCAGATCTATAACAACGGCTTTGCACTGCTCGCCGGGAGCAAGCATCCGCACGCTTTCGGACAACCGGCGCACCAGATATGGCCGGAACTTAGAGACTTTACCGACCCGATTTACAGCGCCGTCCTACAAGGCCAGGTGCGAACCTACAGCGAACGGCGCTTTACCCTGCAACGGGACGGCCAGGACTCCGACTTCTGGCTGGACCTGACCTACAGCCCGATCCGCGACGAAAGCGCGCAAGTGGCCGGGATTCTGGTCACCGCCATCGAAACCAACGAACGCCGGCGCATCGCCCTGGAACTGCAGCAGCGCTCCGAAGACAGCCTCAAGGCCCAACGCGAAAGCGAAGAGCGCCTGCAACTGGCGCTGGCGGCCACCGATGCGGTCGGCACCTGGGATTGGGACATAGGCGAAGACCGCTTCATCGCCGATGCGCATTTCGCCCAGTTGCACGGTGTCGATCCGGCCCTGGCCGGTCAGTTGCCGATCAGCGAGTACCTGCACGGCGTGCACCCCGAAGACCGCGCTATGATCGCCCGCAGTATCAAGCATTGCATTACCCACGGCACCGAATACGCTGAGGAATACCGCCTGCTGCAAGCCAATGGCGAGCTGCGCTGGGTGTTCGCCCGCGGGCGCTGCTACAAGGATCATCACGGCCGGCCGATACGTTTTCTCGGCGCGGCGCTGGACCTGACCGAACGCAAGCACACCGAACAGGCACTGCGGCAAAGCCAGACCGAGCTGCAACTGATCATCAACGCCATGCCGATCCTGATCAGCTATGTCGACCACGAAGAACGCTTTCGCCTGAACAACGCCGCGTACCTCGACTGGTACGGGCTCACGCCGCAAGAGCTGTACGGTCGCACGATCCGCGAAGTGATCGGCGAAGAGGCCTATTTCCTGCGGGCGCCGTACATCGCCGAAGCCCTCGCCGGCCGCCCTTGCTCGTTCAGCCTGTACACGCCGCACCGCGACGGCAGCCAGCGGCACGCCTTGATGAACTACCTGCCGCGTCACGGCGCGGACGGTGCGGTAAACGGTTTCTACATCTTCGTGATCGACGAAACCGAACGCAAAAAGACCGAAGAAGCCCTGCGCAACCTCAATGAAACTCTTGAGGAACGCGTCAGTGCGCGCACCGAACAACTGGCCCAGGCCAACCAGCGCTTGCAGAACGAAATGTTCGAACGCGAGCGCGCCGAAGATGCCTTGCGCCACGCGCAGAAAATGGAAGCGGTCGGCCAGCTCACCGGCGGCATCGCCCATGACTTCAACAACATGCTGACCGGCATCATCGGCAGCCTCGACCTGATGCAGCGCTACATCGCCAATGGCCGCGCCGATGAGATCGGCCGTTTCACTGACGCGGCGGTGTCCTCGGCCAACCGCGCGGCGGCACTGACCCACCGTCTGCTGGCGTTCTCCCGGCGTCAGTCGCTGGATCGCAAGACCCTCGACGTCAACGAGCTGATCCACTCGCTGGAAGACCTGATCCGCCGTACCAAGGGTGATCCGATCGAACTCAAGTTGCGCCTGGCCGACAATGTATGGCCGGTCAGCACCGATGTCAGCCAACTGGAAAACGCCCTGCTCAACCTGGTGATCAACGCCCGCGACGCCATGCCCGACGGCGGCGAGCTGTTGATCGAAACGGCCAACGTCTACCTCGACGGCAACGACATCACTACCCTCGAACCGGTCAAGGCCGGTGATTACCTGATGCTGGCGGTGAGCGACAACGGCACCGGCATGACGCCTTCAGTACGTTCCAAAGCGTTCGATCCGTTCTTTACGACCAAACCCATCGGGCAAGGCACCGGGCTCGGCTTGTCGATGATTTATGGCTTTGCCCAGCAATCGGGTGGGCACGTCAGCCTCGACAGCCTGCCGGGTCAGGGCACCTGCGTGCGCCTGTACTTGCCGCGCTTGTATGCACTGGAAGCGGAGCTGCCGGCAATCGAAGCGGTTGCCGAGGCCCCCGCTGTGGCGACCGGCGAGACCGTGGTGGTGGTCGAGGACGATCCGGCGGTGCGCATGCTGGTCATGGACCTGCTCAAGGAGCTGGGTTATCGCGCCCATGAAGCCGAAGACGCCAAGGGCGCCCTGCCGTTGCTCGAATCGGATCTGCGGGTTGACCTGCTGGTGACCGACGTCGGCCTGCCGGGCATGAACGGCCGGCAAATGGCGGAGATCGCCCGCCAGCATCGTCCGGGGCTCAAGGTGTTGTTCATGACCGGTTACGCGCAGAAAGCCGCCGAGCGCCAGGGCTTCCTCGAAGACGGCATGGACATGGTCGCCAAACCGTTTTCCATCGAACAGCTGGCCGGCAAGATCCGCACGATGATCAGCCAAAACCCGTGACTTGAGGCATAATCCGCGCCCCGCCGTCACCCCGCTACAGGTATTGCACGATGAAAGCCCAAGCCCGCCACATTCTGGTGAAGACCGCCGAAGAGGCTGAAAAACTCAAACAACGCATCGCCAACGGTGAGGCGTTCGATGTGCTGGCGAAGAAATTTTCGACTTGTCCGTCCGGCAAGCGCGGCGGCGATCTGGGTGAAGTACGGCCGGGGCAGATGGTCGGTGCGATCGATGCGGTGATCTTCAAAAAACCGCTGCGCACCGTGCACGGGCCGATCAAGAGCAAGTTCGGGTATCACCTGGTACAGGTGTTTTACCGCGACTGATCCAGTGCCCTGAAGGCGCGGCTTTCGGCAGCGCCTTCAGGGATCGGCATCAATCCCTGGGGATCAACGCCCCAGGCACTTGAATGACCTGACTGGCCAAGCGATGCCCCGCCTCCGCCGCCTGCACAGGGCTTGCGCCCGACAAGCGACTCGCCAGATACGCCGCACTGAACGAATCCCCCGCTGCCGTGGTGTCCACCACCTTCTCGACCTTCTGCGCCGGGACTTCGAACGCTTCCCCGGCGCAACGGATCAGACAGGCTTCAGCGCCACGCTTGAGCACCACTTCCGGCGTGCCGATCTGCGCGTACGCTTCAAACACCGCATCACAGTCCTCGAAATGGAACAGCGCCTGCTCGTCGTCCACCGTCAGCAACGCCAGATCGACATGGGGCAACACGCTGCGATACGCCGCCCGCGCCTCTTCCACCGAAGCCCACAGGCGTGGGCGGTAGTTGTTGTCGAAGACGATTCGCGCGTCACGCTGACGGGCTTCGATCAAGGTCTCGATCAGTTTTTCCCGCCCCTGCGCACCGAGTACCGCCAGCGTGATACCGCTGAAATACAGCACGTCGTAATCCGGCAGCGCCGCCAGAATCGGCGCGGCCGTCGGCGTGGTGAAGCAGTCGCGAACGGCGGCTTCGTTGCGCCAGTACAGAAAACGACGTTCGCCGGCGGCGTCGGTCTGGATGCAATACAGACCCGGCAGACGACCGGGTAAACGCTGGACCAGATCCAGACCAATGCCTTCGTCGGCCCAACTGCGGCACATCGCGTCACTGAAGCTGTCATCACCCAGCGCCGTGACGTAATCGACCTGCGCGTTGTCGCCCATGGCGCGGGACAGATAGACCGCCGTGTTCAGCGTGTCACCGCCGAAGCTCTGTTGCAGGCTGCCATCGGCACGTTGCTGGAGTTCGATCATGCATTCGCCGATCAGGGCGATGCGCGGGGTGTTCGGACCCAATGCACTGAGCGTGTTCATCAGAAGCAGGTTTCCATGGTTTCGATCACGGACAGCTGCTCGTCCACCAGCAGCCCTACGCGCCATTTGTCGAAGGTCAGGCACGGGTGCGAAGTGCCAAAGGAAATGATGTCGCCGACGCGCAATTCCACGCCCGGCGCCACGGTCATGAACGCGTGCTGGTCCATCACCGCCGTCACCTTGCAGGCGCCGACATCGTCGCCCACTGCCGGCAGCACGCCGGCCTTGTAACGCAGCAACGGCACCGGCATCCCGGCATCGAACGCCACGTCACGCTTGCCCAGGGCAATCACCGCGAAGCCCGGCTCCGGCAGCGACTGCACGTGCGCCCAGACTTCCAGCGCCGGGCGCAGGCCTTCGTGCAGATCGCTGCGACGGTCGAGTACGCAGCACTGCGCTTCTTTATAGATGCCATGGTCGTGCGCCACGTAACTGCCAGGGCGCAACACGCTGAGGAAACGCCCGCCAGCGTTCTGCGGTTCGAACGATTCGGCGATCAGGTCGTACCAGGCCGAACCCGACGCGGTGATGATCGGCTTGGCGATGGCGAACGCGCCGCTGTCCTGCAACTGCACCGCCAGGCGCACCAGCGAGGCGGCGAACTCACGGATGCCGCTGACCGCGTGATCGCCATGGATCACGCCTTCGTAACCTTCGATGCCGGTCAGGGCCAGCGCCGATTGCGCGCCGATGGCCTTGGCCAGTTCGATGACTTCCTGCTCGCTGCGGCAACCGCAACGGCCGCCGACCACGCCGTATTCGATCATCACGTTAAGCCGCACGCCGCGCGATGCGAAATAAGCGCCCAGATCGGCGACGTTGTCCGGGTGATCGACCATGCAATAGAAATCGAAGCCGGAATCGGCCGCCAGCAGATCGGCGATCAGCGCCATGTTCGGTGTGCCGACCAGTTGGTTGGCCATCAGCACCCGGCGCACGCCGTGGGCGTATGCAGCGCGGGTCTGGGTGGCGCTGGCCAGGGTGATGCCCCAAGCGCCGGCGTCGAGCTGACGACGAAACAGCGCCGGGGTCATGCTGGTCTTGCCGTGGGGCGCGAGTTCGGCGCCGCTGTCGCTGACGAATTTCTGCATCCAGCGGATGTTGTGTTCCAGCGCTTCGCGATGCAGCACCAGCGCCGGCAGGCTGATGTCACGCACCAGTTGCGCGCCGACGGCGGCATCGCCCTTTTCCACGGCAGCAGTGTTGTTGGCAGTCGTCATGGTCGAACTCCTCACAGTCGCGCCCGCAGGCAGGCGCGGTTATTCGTTGATTCGCCGGGCGAGGCTGTTGGCGCTCTCGATCAAGACCCGGCGATAGTCGTTGTAATTGTTCTTGGCATCGGCGCGCGGGGCGACGATGCACAGGGTGCAGATGGCCACGCCTTGAGGGTCTTTGACCGGGGCGGCGAAGCAATGGGTGAAGGTGTCGGCGACACTGTCGAAGGAGAAGAAACCGTCGATGCCGGCCTGACGGATTTCCGCCAGAAACGTCTCCATCGGCAGGCGTTCGCCATCCGGCAGGATGAAATCGTCGGGATCGATCAGATCGCTGATCTGCTGATCGCTCAAGTGCGCCAGCAGCAGGCGACCGGAGGCGGTCCACGGGATCGGCGCGTTTTCACCGATATCGGAAGAAATGCGGAAGTGCCGCTCGCCCTCCTTCATCAGCGCCACCGTGTATTTGCGCCCGTTGAGCAGGCACATCTGCGCGGTTTCCCGGGTCTGGCTGACGATCTCCTGCAAGGCGTGATCGGCTTCGCGACTGAGGTCGAAATGGCGCAAGTGCGCCTGGCCAAGGAAGTACAGCTGACGACCGAGATAGACGTGACCGTCCTTGCCCACCGGCTCCAGAATCCGCCGCTCGAGCAATGACGCCACTAGCTCGTAGACCGTGGATTTCGGGCTGCCGATGCCGTTGGCGATGTCGTTCGGACGCAGTGGCTGGCCGATCTCCTTGAGGAAATCGAGGATATCGAACGCCCGGTCCAGACCGCGTGCCCGGCGCTTGATGGTGTCTTCGGTCATTTCTGTGGTTCCCTTAAAAGATGCCGGGATGGTAACTGGCCCTTGGCGTTGTGTCAGTTGGATCGCAGCCCTCACCCCCCGCCCTCCCGAAACGTCGGACCGCCCGGAGGGAGAGGGAGCCTGACCGTATCGATGCAAATGCCATCGTCTGGCACAACAATCTGCATCGATAGAGATCAGTCCCCTCTCCTGGGGGAGAGGGCTAGGGTGAGGGGGCTATGGCCTCAGCGACGCCACATCACTCAGGCCTTCTTCTTGTACGCAATGCAGTCGATCTCGACCTTGCAGTCGACCATCATGCTCGCCTGCACACAGGCCCGGGCCGGTGCGTGTTCGGGCTTGAAGTACTCGCCGAAGACCTTGTTGAAACTGCTGAAATCCCGCGGATCGTCCAGCCACACGCCGGCGCGTACCACGTCTTCCAGGCCATAACCGGCCTCTTCGAGAATCGCGATCAGGTTCTTCATGGTCTGGTGCGTCTGCTCGACGATGCCGCCCACAATGATCTCGCCATCCACCGCCGGCACCTGCCCGGAAACGTGCAGCCAGCCATCTGCCTCAACAGCGCGGGCGAATGGACGTGGCTGGCCGCCAGCGGCGGTGCTGCCGGTGCCGTAACGAGTAATGCTCATGGGTGTTTCTCCTGATTGAAAAAGTGAAAAGTCAGAACCGCGTGCTTTTGAGAAATTCCGCCAGCCGCGGCGATTGAGGACGCTCGAACAGTTCCTTGGGAGGCCCCTGCTCTTCGATGCGCCCCTGATTCATGAAAACGATCTTGTCCGAGACCTCGAACGCAAAACGCATTTCGTGGGTCACCAGCAACATGGTCATGCCGTCCTCGGCCAGGCCCTTGATCACGTTCAGCACTTCGCCGACCAGTTCCGGGTCGAGGGCCGAGGTGACTTCGTCGAACAGCATCAGGCTCGGGTTCATCGCAATCGCCCGGGCAATCGCCACGCGCTGCTGCTGACCGCCGGACAACTGGCCGGGAAAGTGATTGCGCCGCTCCAGTAGGCCGACCCGCTCCAGCCATTTCTCGGCCAGGACCACGGCTTCGTCCTTGTGCATCTTTTTGACTTTCAGCAAGCCGAGCGTGACGTTCTGCAACGCGGTGAGGTGCGGGAACAGGTTGAATTGCTGGAACGCCATGCCGGTCATCGCACGATGACGGGCAATGACTTTTTCCGGGTGGCGCACGCGCTTTCCGTTGAGTTCGTCATAGCCGATGGATTCGCCATCGAGCAGGATCTGCCCGCCCTGGAATTCCTCCAGCATGTTCACGCAGCGCAGCATCGTGGTCTTGCCCGAGCCGCTGGAGCCGATCAGCGTCACCACGTTGCCGCGCTGCATGCTCAGGTCAACGCCCTTGAGCACTTCGACCGCGCCGTATTGTTTGTGCAGGCCACGGATGTCCAGCAGGAGCTGACCGTTCTGGACGTTGGAAACTTGAGCTTGAGTCATGGCAGGGCCACCCGCTTTTCAATGTGCCGGCCGAGTAATTCGATGCCGTAGTTGATGACGAAGAACAGAAAACCGGCGAACAGGTAAAACTCCAGGGTCATGAACGTCCGGGCGATGATCTGCTGGGTGCTGAGCAACAGCTCGGCCACGCCGATCACCGACAGCAAGGTCGAGGCCTTGACGATTTCGGTGGACGAATTGACCCAGGTCGGCAGGATCTGCCGCAGTGCCTGAGGCAACAGGACGTAACCAAGGGACTGATAGAACGTCAGGCCGATGGCCTTGCCGGCTTCCATCTGCCCGCGTGGCAACGCCTGCAACGCACCGCGCACGATCTCGGCAACGTGGGAGCCGCAAAACAGCGTCAGCCCCAAGGCACCCGCCTGAAACGCACTGATCTGCCAACCGAGCGCCGGTGCCATGTAGAAGCACGCCAGCACCAGCACGAACACCGGGGTGCCGCGAATCAGGTCGACATAAAAACGGAACGGCGCGCGCATCCAGAACTTGCCGTAGGTCAGCACCAGCCCGGCGAATACGCCGATAAACGTGCCGAACAGAATCGCCAGCGCCGACACCTGCACGCTGGTCAGAAAGCCTTGCCACAAGGCTTCGCGGGCAATCCACAACTCATGCAACCAACTGGGGGATTCGTACATCGCAGCCTCCTATCGGCGGATCGCCAGACGCTGCTCGAGGTAACGCAGCAGCATGGCAATGAGGTAACAGGCCGCGACATACAACGCCGTGGTCACCAGCCAGGTTTCGATCACCCGGTAGCTTTCGACGTTGATCTTGCGCGCGTAATAGGTCAGCTCCGGCACCGCGATCGCGGCGGCCAGCGAGGTGTCCTTGAACAGCGAAATGAAGTTGTTCGACAGCGCCGGCAGCACGTTGCGCAACATCACCGGCACGGTGACGTAGGCTTTCACCTGCCACTCGCCCAGACCGATAGCCAGCCCCGCTTCGCGCTGGCCCTTGGGAATGCTCAGCAAACCGCCGCGGAACACTTCGGTCAGGTACGCCCCGGCATACAGCGAAAGCGTGATGATGAACGACGGGATCTTGTCCAGCCGGATTCCCAGGCTTGGCAACGCAAAGTAGATCAACAGAATCAACACCAGAATCGGCGTGTTACGGATCACCGTCACATACACCGATGCCAGCACCCGCAAGGCGCGATGCCTGGACAGCAAGGCAAACGCCATCAGCAGGCCGATCACGCAGCCGATGGCGATCGACACCAGCGCCAGTTCGAGGCCCAGACCGAGCCCCGCCAGCAAGGTGTCGAAATCGCGCCACACGGCGGCAAAGTTCAACTGATAGTTCATGGTCGGCAGTACCTTGAGCGGGGCGCATCAGGGCGCCCCACTCTCACGGGATCATTTGAATTCGACAGGGAAACCGATGGCCGGCGATGGCAGATCCACGCCGAACCATTGCTTGAACGACGCGGCATAAGTCGGGAACTCGACGCCGGTCATGGCCTCATGAAGGGCGGTGTTGACGAAGTTCAGCCAGTCCTGATCGCCACGTTTGACGGCGCACGCGTAGGTCTGCGGGCTCCAGGCGTACGTCGGGCTGCGGTAGCGGCCAGGGTTCTGCACCATCAGGTATTTGACCGAAGACTGGTCGGTGGCGGCGGCATCGGCGCGACCGGAGTTCACCGCCTGGTACATAAGATCAACGCTGTCGTACTGATCGACCTTGGCCTTGGGCAGCGCCTGATGCACCAGCTCCTCGGCGTACACGTTCTGCAGCACGGCCACGGTCACGCCGTCACCACCGGCCTGCAGGTCTTCGATTTCCTTGTATTTGCTGTTGTTCGGCAGCAGCAGGCCGACGCCTTCGCGGTAGTACGGCAGGGTGAACGCCACTTGCTGCGCACGGCTGGCGGTGACGGTGATGAACTGGCAGCTCATGTCGACCTTGTCGGTCAGCAGGTTGGGAATCCGCGCATCGGAAGACTGCACAACAAACTCGACCTTGCTCGGGTCGTTGAACAGACCTTTGGCGACGATCCGGGCGATGTCGATATCAAAGCCCTGCAACTTGCCGTCCGCGCCCTGGAAGTGCCACGGCGCATTGGTGCTGCCGGTGCCCACAATCAGTTTTCCACGGGCCAGGACGCTATCGAGCTTGCTGTCAGCCGCCTGGGCCATACCCACGACAGCGGACGAAGCCGCGAGAACAAAAACACACGCTTTGAACAAGGAAGGTCGGCGATGCATGGCAAGCACTCCAGGAAGTTGTTTATTCCGCTATACCGGAACACGGTTTGTTACTACGGAATAGACAGCAGAAAGTGTGCCACAGGATTCGCGGGGAATCTGCAATGGATTGAAAATTCTGAGGAATCAAAGAGATATGTAAAAAGAAAAAATAGAGGAACAGTGAGAGAGCGGAGCGTGCGCTACCGTTGGCTACAACAATGCGGGTAGCAGGTTCCCAGTCGGTGCACGGGTGATCGATTCAGGGGCAGTGTTTATTTCCGAGAACCAACCTCAAAGGTCGTCTATCGAAACTTTTATGGTCGGATCATTTTCCCACTCCTTGCAGAGAGCTATCAGCTCCAGATCCTCAAGGCGATTCATAAGCTCCTCATCAGTTTGTACTACGGAAACTGCTTTAAAACCTGCGTCGCTGCCCATCAGGAGCTCCTTTGATAAATGTCTGAAAACGATACCAGCTGCTTGGCCTTTGCGGACCTGAGTCTTCTGAGGGAATGCTCTTGCATCAAAGTAGGACGAAATCATCCTTTGTAGGACCTACCTGTAATTTCTGACAGTAGACCGCCGTTTTGCCCTGCTTTAACGTCAAAGGCCTTCCAGACTCATTGATCAGGAGGCTCCAATGAGAACCCGTCCCCCCCACACAACGTTGCACCCCGCCTACCGCAAAGTGTTGAAGGGATGGCGTCCAGTGATTCTGTATTTCTACAGCGAGCACTGCGGTGCCTGTACCTATGCCAGCCCGGTTTTTCGTGAAATCGCGGAGCCTTATCGACTTCGGGCGAACATCTACATGCTCGAAGCGGAAAAGTCGCCCAATATTTCTCATGTCGACGGATTCCCTACGGTGCTTTTCTTTCAGGACGGGAAACTGCGGAAAAAACTCAAAGGCATTGGAGATGAAAGATCCCTTCATGAGCATTTCGCCGAACACATCGGCAAGGTGAAAGCACCCGCCACTTGCCGCAAACCCCGACACACCCTCTCCTGGCTGCACCACACCCTCAGCACCCTCTGCACCATCCCCCGCGCAAAACGATGGAACTTTTCCTGAAAGTGCCACCTAAGAGCCATCATGAAATGGCACCGTCGTTCCAATTGATCTGTAACAACTAGCCTCGAAGCCGGATTGGACAAGCTCCCATCCGGCTGCTTTTCTTTATTTCTCAGAAAGAGATAAGTGCTGCCGGCCCTTTGGCCGCGGCCTTGCTTCGTCCCAGGAGGGGTCAATGTCCTTTAATGTCATGATGGTTTTCGGTACTCGCCCGGAGGCCATCAAAATGGCCCCGCTGGCCCGGGTTCTGCGTCAGTGGCCCGACATCACACTCAACATCTGTTCCAACCGCCTCTACGCCTGGCTGAGCGCACGCTCGGCGGCGGGTAAAGGGGTATGAGTCTGGGGTGGGTCGATTTTTTCGCGTATGTGCTGTTCGGTCTCAAATATGTGGCGATTGCCCTCGCCCTGTTGATGTTCATCCTCGGCCTCGATGACCTGTTCATCGACCTCGTTTACTGGAGCCGCAAATTCATCCGGCGCTGGCGGATCTACGAGAAATTCAAGCGTGCCGACGAGGAACGCCTGTATTCGATTCCCGAGAAACCGCTGGCAATCATGGTGCCGGCGTGGAACGAAGTCGGCGTGGTCGGTGAAATGGCGCGTCTGGCCGCCTCGACCATCGACTACGAGAACTATCAGATTTTCGTCGGCACCTACCCCAACGACGCCGAAACCCAGGCCGATGTCGACGCGGTCTGCCAGCACTACCCCAACGTGCACAAAGTGGTGTGCGCCCGCCCCGGCCCGACCAGCAAGGCCGACTGCCTGAACAACATCATCGACGCGATCCTGCGCTTCGAGAGCGAGGCGAAAATCCAGTTCGCCGGGTTCATCCTGCACGACGCCGAAGACGTGATTTCGCCGATGGAATTGCGCCTCTACAACTACCTGTTGCCGAACAAGGACCTGATCCAGATACCGGTCTACCCCTACGCGCCGGAGTGGAAAGGCTTCACCGCCGGGCACTACGTCGATGAGTTCGCCGAGAACCACGGCAAAGACGTCATCGTCCGCGAAGCCCTCACCGGCCAGGTGCCCAGCGCCGGCGTTGGCACTTGCTTCAGCCGTAAAGCCATCAGCGCCCTGCTGGAAGACGGCGACGGCATTGCCTTCGATGTGCAGAGTCTCACCGAGGACTACGACATCGGTTTCCGCCTCAAACAGAAAGGCATGAAATGCATCTTCGCCCGTTATTCGGTCAGCGATCCGAAACTGGCGTTGGAGCAACCCTGGGTGTTCGGCATGAACCGCGAATTCTCCCAGGTGATCTGTGTCCGGGAACACTTCCCACGTGACTTGCAACACGCAATCCGGCAGAAATCGCGGTGGATTGTCGGCATCGTGTTCCAGGGCACCAAGAACCTCGGCTGGAGCCGCAAGGGTCTTCTCAACTACTTCCTGTGGCGCGACCGTCGCGGGCTGATCGCCTACCTGCTGAGTTTTTTGGTGAACCTGCTGTTCCTGGTACTGCTGGCGATGTGGGCGGTGACGATCATTTCCCCGGACTCTTGGCGCTACCCCTCGATTCTCGCCGACAGCTCGCTGCTCTCAGTGCTACTGTGGCTCAACGGCCTGATGCTGCTCAACCGCCTGTTCCAGCGCGGCTGGTTCGTCACTCGTTACTACGGATTGGTTGAAGGTCTGCTGTCAGCGCCGCGCATGATGTGGAGCAACTTCGTCAATTTCTTCGCCAACCTGCGCGCCTTGCGTCAGGTCATGGAAATGGGCGATTCGCGGCGTGTGGCCTGGGACAAAACCACTCACGAATTCCCGGCGCTGACCAAGGCCCAGCGCACTCCACTTGGCCATCGGCTGGTGGAAAAAGGCCTGCTTACCGAAGAGCAACTGGAAGCGGCGATCACCAGCCCGGTACGCCGGCGCCTCGGGCGCGAACTGCTGTTGCGTGAATACATCAACAGCACCCAACTCGTGCAAACCCTGGCCGAACAGCTTGATCTGGAATGGGCGCCACTCAATCCGTTCAAGCTCGACAAGCGCCTGATCGATGCCGTACCGCGCCGGGTCGCCTCCCATTACGGCATTTTGCCGGTGGCCGAAGAAGGCGACACCCTGATTCTGGCCTCCGAAGGCCCGGTCAGTCAGGTCTCGCTCGGCGCCATCAGCCGTCAATTGAAACGCCCGGTGCGCAGCCGTCTCGCACCTCAGGGCCGAGTCACATTGGGGATTCGTTACTGGTACGCCAGCCCCCGCCAGAATGAGGAAGTGCGTCATATGCTCGAAGTGCTTGAGCGCCATCAGGACGATGAAGCCCTGCTGGAACGGGTCAGCCGCCATCAAGTGCTGCTGGGCAATCTGTTGCAGGTGCGCGGCATGGTTCCGCCGACCCTGTTCAATCAGGCGCTGATCGACTTCGATGCCGAGAAGATGTCACTCGGTGAACACCTGATTTCCCGGGGCATGATTACCCAGGAAGTACTGGAACAGGCCCTGGCCGATCAGGCCAGCGAACAGCAAGCCGCCTACCGCATTGTCCGGGAGGTCGCATGAAGCCTGTGCATCGTCAAACCTTGCTGATGGGCAGCCTGCTGCTGGGCCTGAGCACCGCGTATCCGCTGCAGGCTGCACCGCTGAGCGACTTTGAACAGTTCCGCAGCTACCCCTACATGGACCGCAGCTATCGCGAGGCGAAAAAGGGCAACTGGAAAGAAGTCGAACGACTGATGCGCCACTTGCTGGAAAAGGTCCCGAAAAACGATGAGGCGCGGGCACTGCTGGTGGAGTCCCTGGCCAATCAACGCCGTTACAAGGAAGCGCTGCAAGCATTGCCGGACAACAGCGATGCCCTGCTCGACCTGCGCCTGACCTGGATCGAACAGGATCCGCCGACCAGCACGCAAGTTGAAAGCTGGATGGCCACCAGCAGCCTGAATGACCGTGTGCGTCTGTGGCAGGCCTACAGCCTGAGCCTGGCCAAGTTCGGCGGCGCGGCCAAGGCCCATGACTGGTTGGCACAACTGGCGCCCAAGGGTGACGACAACATCTTGCGCCTGGCCCGCGCCAACTGGTCGGAGCAACTGCGCGACTGGAGCGGCACCATCGACCAACTGGCGCCGCTGGCCGCACGCAAACAACTGGACGCCGAAGGCTGGCAACGGCTGGCCAACGCTTACGTGCAGCGTCTCGATGAAAAGCCGCTACAGCAACTGCTGCAACAGGCGCCGAGTCCCGAGGCCGCACGCAACATTCGCCTGGCGATGGTCGACCGCGCCATCGCCATGGGCCACGAGCAACAGGCCCAACGCTGGATGCAGTCGTTGCCGGCCAGCGATCTCGCCGATCCGGCGCAACGTCAGCGTCTGTGGGAACTGGCACGCAAGACCGAAGACGTGCCCACCGTGCAGCGTCTGAGCAACGATCTGCAACGGCCTTGCCTGGAAACCGCGGAATGGCTGTCGCGCCAGGATCCGGAAGCCGCGCTCAAGCAACTGCGCAGCTGCCCGCCGACCGACGACCCACAGACCTGGCTGGTACTCGCCCAGCGCCTGCAAGCCACGGATCTATTGCAAAGCACCCGTCTACCGGAGCCTTGGGACAGTCGACGACAAACACAGGTGCTCGACATCTGGCAGGAGCAAGGTCGCAGTGCCGAAGTCAACGCCTGGCTGGCCGGTCAGAAACAGACGCCCGATATCGTCAAGCGCCGTGCGGAACTGACGCAGCGCATGGGACGGATGATCGAAGCGGAGACCCTGTGGGAACTGCATTACCGACAGACCGACAATCTTTCCTCGCTCAATCAGGCCACCTATCTTGCGGTAAATGCCGGTGATCGGGCGCACGCTCAACAGTTGCTGGAATCTGCGTTCGATCGTCATAACGGGCGTTTGCCGGCGACGGCGTTGCAGCGTCTGGCCGGCTTGTATGCCGCAGCGCCCTCCACGACGCCGGAGCAACAGCGACGCATGGCGCTCCTGCTCAACCGGGTGGACGGTGCCACGCGCGGCCAACTGCTCGCGCAACTTGCGGAGACCGGCCAGTGCGACGCCGTGCAGCAAGCCATCGGCAGCCACCCGCAAGCGGCTGGCGATTACCGCGCGCTCGGTCGCTGCGCCATGCCTGATCGCCCGGGTGAAGCCGTCGTCTATTACCAGCAGGCTGAAAAGCTCGGCGATCGCGGCAGTCGTCTGCCGCTGGCCTATGCCCTGGAAGCGGCCGGTGATTCTGCCGGTGCACTGACGATCTGGCGCAGCATCCCGACCGCCGAACTCAGCGACAACGCGCGTCTGACAGCCAGTCGCAGCGCCCTGAATGTTGGTGACAGCCAGACCGCCGAAACCTACTGGCAACAGAGCACCACTCGCGGTGCCAATGAATGGGCCCTCGGCGCAGCCATCGCCGACGCACGGGGTGATCACGCCCAGGCACTGCAACGTCAGCGCCAGGCCCTGCAGCAGGCACCGGATGCCGGCCACTTCTACGCCGCGTCGGTCACCGCGCAAAAGGCCGGTGACCTGCCGCAAAGCACTGCATGGCTGGCCGAAGCGGTACGCCGCGAGCCGAACAATCCGCGTTATCGCGCCGACTACGGCATGCGTCTGGCCGGCGCCGAAACCCGCGAAGAACGCGCCACGGCGATTCCGTATCTGCAACAGGCCACCCGCGATTTCCCCGAGGATTACCGCCTCGGCGAAACCCTGGCCTGGCGCTACGACGAAGTCGAAGACAGCGCCTCCGCGCGCAAGGAACTGCGCCGGGTGATCGATCTGGAGCAGAACCCGGTGGCGGCCGATGGCGAAGACGGCAGCATGGAGGCCCGCCGTTATCGCCAGCGCCGCGCCCATGAAACCTTGTCACGGCGTGACAGCCGGACGATTGCCAGCACCTGGTCGCCGGCCGGGATCTCGACCAACGACTTCGTGCGCCCGGACGACAGCAAAGGTTCACGCCGTCGCTCGGATTCGCAGAATGTGCAATTGGCAATGTGGGACCACGCCCTGGGCGAAGAACCAAGCCGCGCCGGCAGCACGCTGTCGGTGTACGGACGTGTCTTGCTGGGCGGACAAGGTCGCTCAAGTTACGCCGAGTCCCTCGCCGCCGGTGTCGGCCTGCGCTACAAACCGTGGGGCACACAGAACATCAACTTCTACGGCGAGATCTACAAGCAGAGCCAGTTCGACGATGACGACAGTCACAGCCTGAGCCTCGGCCAGATGCTGGTGCCGGAAAAGCTGTTCGATCAGGTCAACGATCACCGCAAGGACGGTCACACCACCACTGATTACCTGCTACGCGCCACCGCCTCGTTCCTCGATCAGGGCAAGTACCGCAACGACTGGCGGGTCGACGAAAACGATTGGGACGAGCGTTTTCTCTATCTTGATGCTGCGTGGTGGACCAAGGCCGGCGATCACCAGTGGCTGTCGCGATTCCAGCAAGGTCACGCCTGGAAACTGCCGTTCAGTGGAGCCCAGACGATCATGCCTTACGGCTTCCTCGAGTTTGCCAGCCAGGACCCGAGCAACGACTGGCGCCAGGACCTGCGCACCGGTGTCGGTCTGCGCTGGCAATGGTGGTACGACGAGGATCGCTACAACGCCTACCGTTCGAAACTGACGGTTCGCACCGAATATCAACAGTCGCTGGGCGGCAATCTGTATGAAGGCGGCAACGGCGTGCTGCTGGGCGTGGAGTGGAATTTCTGATGGCTCGATGGATGTTGTGTTTGTGCCTGCTGATGAGTGCCACTGTCGCCAAGGCCGACGAGCGTGTCTTCTATCAGCCGCTGAATGTCGATGCCGGCCTGACCCAGGCGCAGTGGCAGAAAGTCTGGCAAGACACCGCGAAACAAGGCACGCGTACCGTGATCGTCCAGTGGACGGCTTATGGTGACTCGGACTTCGACGGCGCCAATGGCTGGCTCGCCAACAGCCTGAAACTCGCTCAGCGGGAAGGTCTGCAACTGGTGCTCGGCCTGGCGATGGACCCGGCCTACTACAAACGCATCGATGAACTGGACAGCGCCGGTCTCGGCGCTTACTGGCAGGCACAACTGGGCCAGTCACTGGCTCAGCAGCAGAAGCTCCGTCGGGACTGGAAGCTGCCGGTCAACGGCTGGTATCTGCCGCTGGAGCTGGACGACCTGCACTTTCTGGCGGCAGATCGACGGGCCACACTTCAGCGCCAATTGAAGGACTTTGCCGCGAAGCTGGATGCGCCGCTGCATGTCAGCGCCTTCAGTGCCGGCAAGCTGGCCCCGGCGGTCAACGGTCAATGGTTGGGCGAATTGACGGCGGCGGGTGCGCAGGTCTGGTGGCAGGACGGCGCGGGCACCGGTCGTTTGTCACCGCTGGTGCGCAACGGTTATGCCAGTGCACTGCCCTGCTCCGTGGGGATCGTGCGCGAAGCCTTCCGGCAGGTCAGCCGCGAGGGCGAGCCCTTCCGTGCCAAGCCGGCCAACCCGGATGCGACCTCGACCGGCTGCCATCAGAACGCGGTGTTTTCCCTGCGCTATCGACCGTGGGGCTCGGTCATCCTCGACAACCAACGCAAGCATCCGGGCAGCAATGTACAAAACCATTGAAGACGAAGTCCTGAAGAAGACCGCGCCCGCCGAACTGTGGAGCGAGTTCATCCAGCATGAATTCGAGCGGCTGCATTCGTTCTGCCTGTTGATCTACCTGGCGAGCATCGGCATCTGGCTCGCCTTCGACCTGATCGTCAGCTTCATCGGCAATCAGGGATTCACCTGGCGTTCGATGGTGTTCATCGCGGCCTTTGCGATTCTTGCTGTGGTGTTGATGTTCACCCGCAAGGCTCGACACTTCGACTGGCTGAACCTGACATTCGTGGTGATCATCACACTCGGCATCCGAATGGTGATCGACGGCCTGCCGCCGACCTTTCATGGCATCTGGCTGGTGCTCGCCGCAGCCACTACGTTGTACAGCGCCTCGGTACTGCCGCTCAGCCGCTGGTCGTTCTTCGGTGCCCAGGCCATCACCTGGCTGGTGCTCAATCCGTTCATGAACACCGGTATCAACCTGCTGGAACTCAAAGGCGTGATGACCATCGCGTACGCCGTGTTTCTCTGCGGGTTGACGATCTATACGTTTTTGAAGCTGCGCGAGGCCAAGCTCTACAACTACATCATGTCCAAGCTGTTGCTGGATCAGGCCTACAACGACACCCTCACTGAAATCCCCAACCGCCGCTCGTTCATGACCCGCGCCGGAAAAACCCTGCAAGCCGTGCCGCGTGAGCATGACCACTACCTGGCGATGATCGACATCGACAACTTCAAGAAAGTGAATGATGTGTACGGCCATGACATCGGCGATGAGGTGCTCAAGCGCATCGCGGCGGACATCAAAGCGGTGATGGCACCGTTTGAGTACGCGCGACTGGGTGGCGAGGAGTTTGCGATCTATCTGGCCGGTGTGCGCCGCGAGGATGTCGAGGCGCTGGCCGGGAAATTGTGCCGGGTGGTGCGCGAGCAACCGACCCGGCACCCGGTGACCATCAGCATCGGTCTGGCCCGGGTCGAAGATGGCGACACCCTCAACCAGGCACTGATCAAGGCCGATGAAGCACTGTACGAGTCAAAGCATTCCGGCAAGGACCGGTACACCTTTCATCAGTGAGGCCGTCAGGCCTCACGCACCAGCAACACCCGCGTCACGCGACGCTCTTCGACCGCCATTACGGTCATGCCCCAACCGTCATGTTCCAGTCGATCGCCCTTCATCGGCAGGCGATCCAGCAGGCTCATCACCAGCCCGGCGAGGGTCTGGTAATCCTCGGTCGGCTCGGCGCGAAAACCGGTGTGCTCGCGGATACGGGTCAGGTTCAGCGCACCGTTGACGATGTACCCGCCCTGCTCCTCGACCACGTCCGGGCCGGCGATTTCGCTGGCATCCGGCAGTTCACCGGCAATCGATTCGAGAATGTCGGTCATGGTCAACACGCCGACAAAGTCACCGAACTCGTTGACCACGAAGGCAATGTGGGTCGAGGCCGCACGCATTTGTTCCAGTGCGTTGAGGATCGAATAACTGTCCAGCAGATTGACGGTCTTGCGCGCCAGGTGTTCAAGGTTCGGCTCGTTGCCAGCCAGATATTCCTTGAGCAGCTCTTTCTTGTGCACGAAGCCCAACGGCTCATCAACCGCGCCGTTACGAATCAACGGCAAGCGCGAGTAGGACGAGTGCATCAATCGCGTACGAATAGCCTCGGTGTCGTCGGCCAGATCAATGTGATCGACATCGGCGCGCACCGTCATCAAGGCACGAATCGGGCGTTCAGCCAGTTGCAGCACGCCGCTGATCATCACCCGCTCGCGACGGTCGAACAGCTCCGCGCTCGGCGCTTCACCGTTATCCAGCAGGTCGGAAATCTCCTCGCCGACCTCTTCCACCGCCAGTTTACGACCACCCAAAAGACGCATCACCGCATGGGCCGTGCGCTCGCGCATCGGGCGCAAGCCCTGCATCGAGCGCTTGCGACGAGCGCGGGCGATCTGGTTGAAGATCTCGATCAGGATCGAGAAACCAATGGCCGCGTACAGATAACCTTTCGGAATGTGGAAGCCCAGGCCTTCAGCCGTCAGGGCAAAACCGATCATCATCAGGAAGCCCAGACACAGCATGATCACCGTCGGGTGGGCGTTGACGAAGCGGGTCAGCGGCTTGCTGGCAACGATCATCACACCAATGGATACGACCACCGCGATCATCATCACCGCCAGTTCATCAACCATGCCCACGGCCGTAATCACCGCGTCCAGGGAGAACACCGCGTCGAGCACGACGATCTGCGCCACGATCGGCCAGAACAGCGCATAAGCGGTGTTGGTCGAGCGCTCGCCAATATGCCCTTCCAGGCGCTCATGCAATTCCATGGTTGCCTTGAACAACAGGAACACACCACCAAACAGCATGATCAGGTCACGACCGGAGAAGCTCTTGCCGAACACTTCGAACAACGGTGCCGTGAGGGTGACCAGCCAGGAAATACTCGCCAGCAGGCCAAGACGCATGATCAGCGCCAGGCTCAAGCCGATGATGCGTGCGCGGTCGCGCTGATGGGGCGGCAGTTTGTCCGCCAGGATCGCGATGAACACCAGGTTGTCGATACCCAGTACCAGTTCCAGCACGATCAGTGTCAACAAGCCCAACCATGCCGTGGGATCCGCTAACCATTCCATAATCTTTCTCTATCTCTCGTCAGTGAATTCAGGCTGCCGGACACGGCAAAGTGCGGCGCGCAAGCTCGAAGGCTGCGCCAACAACGATAGTCGGTACTCGGAAGACTGGATGCTGGAAGTGCGTCAAGAGCGCGCCGTGGCGCGAGGGGAACGGGGTTCCTGGAATAGAACTGGGAGGCTCCGAGAGGGTGTTCATGCAAATCCTGAATGAAAAAAGGCCTTGAAGCGTACAGGCTCTGATGACTTTTCCTACAGCTGGAAATCATTTCAAAATCTGTACGCCGCCAGCTTATCGCCGTCCCCGTCAGCATCGGCAACCAACGGATGTGTAAGGGCTAACGCCCGGCAAACCTGAGGCGAGACAACTGGCGCAGATCGCCCTCGACGTAGTAGTCATTGGTCCAGCTGTCATCCGCCGCCAGCGGCTGCACCTGCTTCAACGCCAGTTTTTTCGCGAAGTAGCGAAAACGGTAATGCTCGTAGAACCGCAGCAGCTCCAGGCCATAGCGGTCCGCCAGATCGGTGTCGCCGCGAATGATCAGATAGTTCTCGTCATTGCCGTTGCTGGCGGAAGTGCTGAGGTTATGGCTGCCGCTGATGAGGGTCGGGCTGTCGCTGGTGAAGTCGGTGACCACGGCTTTGGTGTGCACCAGCAGGTTGCCTTTCTGCCCTTTCATGTTTTCCCGCAGCCAGCCTTCCAGCCCGGTGTTGAGCAACGCGGTGGCGGCAAACTCGGCGGTTCGGTCGGCGTGAAACCCGGTGATGCGGCTGACGGTGTTTTGCAGGCCGTAACGCAGGATGTCGTCGTGGGGCTGGCCGAGCAACGCGTTGAGAATCGCGTCGGGCAAGGCGAATGCGGTGACGAACAGCAGGTCTTTTTTCGCTCCTTCGATGATATCGACGAACTCCCGCAGATCGGCGCCGCCGGTACGCGGTGAAAACCCGGCGAACAAGGGCTGCGCCGGGTTCATCGGGTTGTGTTGGGTGATCCAGTCGCGGGTGGCGCCGACGTCCGCCGGCTCGGCCCAGATCTGCTCGAAGGTTTTCAGGTAACTCGCACTGATCGCCGAATCGTCCAGTACATGCACCACGTTGGCCTGGCGGTACACGCCGTTGGCGGTGAAGTTGGTGCTGCCGCACAGCACCGCTTGCGGCTGGCGCTCACCGCCTCCGTCCAGGCGGCTGAGGACGATGAACTTGTTATGGAAAATGTTATGGGTGACCCGCCCGCGCTTGCTGCTCGCCGGCAGTTTCACAAGGCTCGCTTCGTTGATCGTTGTGTCTTCGTCGTCGGGCCGGGCGTGATACAGCACGCGCACCTGAACACCTCGTTCGAACGCCGCGTTCACCGTGTCGATGATGGCTTGTAACTGATATTCGTAGATCGCGATGTCCAGCGCCCACTGCCCGTCCACCGCACGCTCGATAAACCCCTGCAGACGCCCGAGCAGGCCGTTCTCCAGCCACTGACGCGCCGCATCGGGCCATGCTTCGATGGGCATGTTTTTGTTGGCGCTGATCTGTGCGTCGAGATCGGGAAATTTCCGCTGAAACGCCTGACTGGCAGCCACGGCGCGGTTGAAAATCACGCACTGATTAGCGGGATGACCGTCGTCGGAACAAATCGTCAGCTCCAGCGCTTCACCCAGTTGCGGCGCATCCGGCGAGCCATACGCCAGGTGCACGCGATAGTTAATCGTCATGCCTGGATTGACCGCGTAATCGGCCCAGCGAAATTTCTGCAACGGTGCCTTGTCGCTCGGCGTGGCGTGAAACTGCGGGAAGGTGTGAACCTTGCCGGGAAAGGTCAGGCTGTTGAACAGGAACAACCACGGTTTGTCGCCCTGCTGCTTTTCGATGGCAAACCCCAACAGACCTTTGCGGCGGGATTCGGCGAGGTCCATGGCGAGCAGCACGCCATTGGTGCCGGCGTAGGCCTTGACGCGAAAATCATCCTGCGGATTGGCGACCAGTACGCGCATGATTCACTCCCTGTGGTGATTTGGCCTCACTGCAGCATAGCTCTCAGACCGACAACAACTCGTCGATATGCCGGTAATCGGCGTCCAGTGCTGTCGCCAATTGTTTCGCGCGGCCCAGGCGAATCGGCCCGCGCTCGATATCGATCAGCAGGCCCGGACAGCCCAGCATCGGTAACCCCGACCATTCCTTCAAACGACCATCGGTAATCAGCAGCAAACGTTGTTGTTCAGCGGGGAACCGCTTGCGCCGCACCGCCAGCCAATGCCCGGCTTCCGTCAGCGCTGCCAACAGTGGTGTGCCGCCTCCCGCGCCCAATCCATCGAGCCATGTGCGTAACCCTCTGGAGGCCTTCAGCCCTTGCACCTGCCATTTCGGCGCCGCGCCGCTCGCGGTCAACAACGCAAGGCGCGCGCGCTGCCGGTAAGCGTCGTCGAACAGTTGCGCGAGTACGCCCTTGGCATCGATCAAGGCTTGATGGCGACGGGTCGAGGCCGAGGCGTCGACGATCACCAGCCAGAGTTCATGGGGCGTGCGGGTGCGCAGTTGAAACAGCAGATCCGCGCGGACTTTGGGGCGACCATTGAGCAAGGTTCCGGGCCAGTTCACCGAGCCACTGCGAGCCGCGTGACGCTTGCCCTGGCGACCGTTATCGAGGCGTCCGGCGCGGGGTCTGGCATTCGCCCCCGCGTCGGATCGGGGGCGAATGCCTAGGGCTTTTTTGGCCAGACAGGCACTTCGCGGCGGGCGCCGGTAGCGAGTGCTGGCGCCGGCATTTCGCCCCACTGGCCCTGCCCTTCACTCGCCTCGGCGTTAGTGCCGGACGGCGATTGCGCCGGTGGCTGTGCAGAGGGTGAAGACTGCTCGCGACGACGATGACGCAAGGCAAACTCAGCCACGGCATCAATGTCTTGCTCGGCGATGGCTTCAGCCCCGCGCCACGCCGCATGAGCACGCGCCGCACGCAGCCAGACCAGATCGGCGCGCAAACCATCGACGCCCGCCGCGAAGCAGCGCTCGGTGATCTGCGCCAACGCCGCATCATCCAGCGGAATACCCGGTAAAACCTTGCGGGCGTTCTCGCAGCGCTGACGCAGAGCTTGCTGCTCAGCCTCCCACTGCCCACAGAACGCCTGCGGATCGCTGTCGAAATCCAGTCGACGACGAATGATCTGACCACGCTCGACCGGCGCTGTGTGACCGCTCAGTGCGACGTTCAAACCAAAGCGATCCAGCAATTGCGGACGCAATTCACCCTCTTCCGGGTTCATCGTGCCGATCAATACGAACTTCGCCGAATGCCGATGGGAAATCCCGTCACGCTCGATCAGGTTGGTGCCGCTGGCAGCCACATCAAGCAGCAAATCCACCAGATGATCCGGCAGCAAATTCACTTCATCGACATACAACACGCCGCCATCAGCCTTGGCCAGCACGCCCGGAGAAAACTGCGCACGACCGTCGCTCAATGCCGCGTCCAGATCCAACGTGCCGACCAGTCGCTCTTCCGTCGCCCCCAGCGGCAAGGTGACGAACTGACCGCTGGCCAACAGATCCGCCAGACCCCGGGCCAGCGTGGACTTGGCCATACCGCGCGGGCCTTCGATCAGCACGCCGCCGATCTTCGGATCGATGGCCGTCAGGTACAGCGCCAGTTTCAGATCATCGGCGCCAACCACGGCGGAGAGCGGGAAATGCGGGGTGTCGGTCATGTTCAGTCTCAGCTCTCTTCTTCTATGTCCAGCAGCAGGTTTTCCAAGGCTTCTTTGTAGGCGCCCGGTTCCTGCCACATCCCGCGTTGCTGCGCTTCGAGCATACGCTCGGTCATGTCGCGCAAGGCGTGGGGATTATGCTCGCGCACAAAGTCGCGGGTCGCCGGGTCCAGCAGATACGCATCGGCCAGCAAGGCGTACTGATGATCATCGATCAGTTGCGTGGTGGCGTCGAAGGCAAACAGGTTATCGACCGTCGCCGCCAGTTCGAACGCGCCTTTATAGCCGTGGCGCTTGATCCCGTCGATCCATTTCGGATTCGCCGCCCGGGAGCGGATGACCCGGTTCAGTTCTTCTTTCAAGGTGCGGATCTTCGGCAGATCCGGCTGACTGTGATCGCCGTGATAACTGGCCGCTGCTTCGCCGCGCAGACTTTCCACGGCAGCGAGCATGCCGCCCTGGAACTGGTAATAATCATTGGAATCGAGCAGGTCGTGCTCGCGGTTGTCCTGGTTTTGCAGCACCGCCTGCACCTGGCTCAGGCGCTGGGCGAATTGCTCGCGAGCGGCGGTGCCCTCATCGGAGCCACCGTAAGCATAGGCGCCCCAATTCAAGTAAACCTCGGCCAGATCCTCGCGGGTTTGCCACAGGCGTCCATCGATGGCGCCCTGCACGCCCGCACCATATGCGCCGGGTTTGGCACCGAAGATTCGCCAGCCGGCCTGACGTCGCGCCGCGTCTTCATCCAGACCCGATTGCCGTAACGCCTCACGCTCGGCACGCACTTTGGCGGCCAGCGGATTGAGATCGTCCGGCTCGTCCAGCTCCGCCACGGCTTGCACGGCGGCGTCGAACAGGCGGATCAGGTTGGCAAACGCATCGCGGAAAAATCCGGAGACCCGCAGCGTGACATCGACCCGAGGGCGGTCGAGCAGGCTCAGCGGCAGAATCTCGAAATCATCGACCCGCTGACTACCGGTGGCCCACACCGGCCGCACGCCCATCAGCGCCATGGCCTGGGCGATGTCATCGCCGCCGGTGCGCATGGTCGCGGTGCCCCAGACCGACAGGCCGAGCTGGCGCAGGTGATCGCCGTGATCCTGCAGGTGTCGTTCGAGAATCAGGGTTGCCGACTGGAAGCCGATTCGCCATGCGGTGGTAGTCGGGAGATTACGCACGTCCACCGAATAGAAATTGCGCCCGGTGGGCAGTACGTCGAGACGACCGCGACTTGGAGCCCCGCTCGGGCCGGCGGGGACGAAACGGCCGCTCAGCGCGTCGAGCAAGCCGTGCATTTCTGCCGGGCCGCAGGCGTCGAGGCGTGGGGCGATCACTTCGCGCAGGTTGTCGAGGATTGCACCGACTTCAACCCAGCGCGGATCCTGTGGGAGCGAGCCTGCTCGCGATGGCGTCAGGTCAGGCGATTCCGTTTTGAATGACACACCGCTATCGCGAGCAGGCTCGCTCCCACAGGGGAATGGCAGTGATTGGGAGATCAACTGGGTGGCGAACAGTTCAAGGCGTTCACGGGTATCCCCCGCCGTGCGCCAGACCTCGTCGCTGATCGCCAGCAGTTCCGATGGGCGCGGGCCGATCCAAGGATCAGCAAGTGCACAATCCAGCGGATCGAACCCCAACTGAAACGCCTTGGCCAACGCCCGCAACAGACTCGACTGAGCCCCTTTGCCATCGCCACGCGGAATCCGCAGCAGCGCCAGCAAGGTATCGATACGCAAACGCCCGGTCGGCGACTCACCGAAAATATGCAGGCCATCGCGGATCTGCGATTCCTTCAAGTCACACAGATAGGTGTCCAGACGCGGCAACCAGATCGCCGCGTCGGCATCGCTGTCGAGGGCTTCGTCGAGTTGCAGCTCGCGATCGATCTGCGTGTCACGCACCAATTGCAGGATGTCGCGCTGCAACTCCCGGGAGCGGCGCGGATCGAGCAACTGAGCTTCGTAATACTCGTCCGCCAACAGTTCAAGATTGCGCAACGGGCCGTAGGTTTCGGCGCGCGTCAGCGGCGGCATCAAGTGGTCAATGATCACCGCCTGAGTGCGACGTTTGGCCTGGGCACCCTCCCCCGGATCGTTGACGATAAACGGGTAGATATTCGGCAGCGGCCCGAGCAGCGCGTCCGGCCAGCAGTTCTCCGACAGACCCACGCCTTT
The DNA here is from genome assembly GCF_059423925.1 of Pseudomonas sp. GW458-11-26-14-LB4. Taxonomy (NCBI): domain Bacteria; kingdom Pseudomonadati; phylum Pseudomonadota; class Gammaproteobacteria; order Pseudomonadales; family Pseudomonadaceae; genus Pseudomonas; species Pseudomonas sp. GW458-11-26-14-LB4. The sequence continues at coordinate 342,864 of NZ_JBWKYU010000002.1, read as the reverse complement.
GCCCGGCAGCCATTCGAGGTTGCCGTGCTTGCCGACGTGAATCACACCGTGAGCGCCGTAGGTCTGGCGCAGCCAGAAATAGAACGCGAGGTACGCGTGCGGCGGCACCAGATCGGGGTCGTGATACACCGCGCTCGGATCGACCTGATAACCCCGCGCCGGTTGAATGCCGACGAAGGTCAGACCAAAACGCAGACCAGCGATCATCATCCGCCCGTCACGGCACATCGGATCGTTCTGCGGCGAACCCCAGCGCTCCAGCACCGCCGCGCGATTGGCTTCCGGGAGTGCGTTGAACATCGTCAGGTAATCGTCCACCGCCAGGCTTTGCTGGCACGGGCGCTGATCAAGGGTGTCGAGGTCATTGCTGACGCCGCCGAGCAATTGCTGGATCAGTTCGGTGCCGCTGTCCGGCAGTTCGGCCGGCAGCGGATAACCTTCGGCCTGCAACGCCCGCAGGATATTCAGCGCAGCAGCCGGCGTGTCGAGGCCGACGCCGTTGCCGATGCGTCCGTCCCGGGTCGGGTAGTTGGCGAGGATCAGCGCGACGCGTTTTTCAGCGTTCGACACCCGCGCCAGTTCGACCCAGCGGCGCGCCAGTTCGGCCACGAAATCCATGCGCTCGGGTTGGGCCCGATAACACACCACATCGGACTGACTGCGCTCGCTGCGCCAGGCCAGATCCTTGAAGCTGATCGGTCGGCTGATGATCCGGCCGTCCAGCTCCGGCAATGCGATGTGCATCGCCAGATCCCGCGGACCGAGGCCCTGTTCGCTCTCGCGCCAACCGGGCTCGTTGTCTTGGGCACAGATCGCCTGGATCACCGGAATGTTGCGACGGAACGGCCGCAGATGTGGCGCCTCCGGGCTGGACTGGGCGAAACCGGTGGTGTTCAGAATCACCGAGGCCTCGACCTCATCCAGCCAGTCCTCGACCACCGACAGGCAGCCGGGCTCTTTCAAACTGGCCACGGCGATCGGCAGCGGATTGAGTCCGGCCGCCTGAAGCCGTTGGCAGAACACGTCGATAAACGCCGTGTTGGCCGCTTGCAAATGCGAGCGATAAAACAACACCGCCGCGACCGGTTGACCGGGCAGCCAATCGGGTTGCCAGTCACTCAGTGCGGCGGTGTTTTTGTTCGGGTGATAAATCGCCGTGCGCGGCAGCGTTTGCGGCTCGCCCCACACGTAATCCCGTTCCAGCCAGCGATTGGCCAGACACCGGAAAAAGTCCAGCGCATTGCCCATGCCGCCCTGACGCAAAAACTGCCAGAGCCGGTCGCGATCCTCGGCGCCCACGGTGCTCAGGTCGCTGAGCTCCGGGTCGGGCCGGTCATCGCCCGGCACCAGAATCACCTGCACGCCACGCTCGGACAACTCGACCAGCCGCTCGACGCCATAACGCCAATAAGCGATGCCGCCGTGCAGCGAAATCAGAATGACCTTGGCGTGGCGCAGCACTTCATCGACGTAGAGGTCGACCGACGCATGGTTCTGCACCTGCATCGGGTTGGCCAGGCGCACGCTCGGGTAATCCTCGGGCAGTTGCTGCGCGGCTTCGGCGAGCAGTGCCAGGCTGGAATCGCCGCTGCACAGGATCACCAGCTCGGCGGGAGTTTGTCCAAGGTCGGCAATGTTGTCGTCCGACACGAAACCGCCGGGCTGGGTCCTGAGCAGGTGCATGGCTTAAACGCTGAGCGCGGCGCGCAGTTGCGCTTCGAGCTGAGCAGCGTCCAGTGCCTGACCGATCAACACCAGACGCGTCACGCGCGCCTCATCGGCGCCCCACTGACGGTCGAAGTGCTTGTCGAAACGCGTGCCCACGCCCTGGATCAGCAGACGCATCGGCTTGTTCGGGATCGCCGCGAAACCTTTGACCCGCAGAATGCCGTGCTGAACCACCAGTTGCGTCAGCGCATCGAGCAGCAGGCTTTCGTCGGCTTGCGGCAGTTCGATGGAGATCGAATCGAAGGCGTCGTGATCGTGGTCGTCGTGATCGTCATCGCCTTCACCGTGGTGGTGATCGTGATGGCTGTGGCGGCTGTCGATGTGTTCTTCGGAGCCGGAACCGAGGCCGATCAGCACGTCCAGCGGCAGACGACCGTTGCTGGCTTCGATGATTTTCACCGCTGGCGGCAGCTCTTCGGCGACTTCCAGGCGAACACGCGCGAGGTCTTCAGGGCTGGTCTGGTCGGCCTTGTTGAGGATCACTAGGTCGGCGCTGGCCAGTTGGTCGGCGAACAGTTCGTGCAGCGGCGATTCGTGGTCCAGGTTCGGGTCGAGCTTGCGCTGGGCATCGACCTGATCCGGGAACGCGGCGAAAGTGCCGGCGGCCACGGCCGGGCTGTCGACCACGGTGATCACCGCATCAACGGTGCAGGCGCTGCGGATTTCCGGCCACTGGAAGGCTTGCACCAGCGGCTTTGGCAGGGCCAGGCCCGAGGTTTCGATCAGGATGTGGTCGAGGTCGCCGCGACGGGCCACCAGTTCACGCATCACCGGGAAAAACTCTTCCTGCACCGTGCAGCACAGGCAGCCGTTGGCCAGTTCGTAGACGCGGCCGGTGGCTTCTTCTTCGGTGCAGCCGATGGTGCACTGCTTGAGGATTTCACCGTCGATGCCCAGCTCGCCAAACTCGTTGACGATCACCGCGATGCGGCGGCCCTGAGCGTTGTCGAGCATGTGCCGCAGCAAGGTGGTTTTGCCCGAGCCGAGGAAGCCGGTGACGATGGTGACGGGGAGTTTGGCCAGTGTTTTCATCGGATGCCCTTTGGCAAGGTGGCGGGCATACGGGACGAGACCGGCAACGCGGGTGCGTGCCTGGAGAGTTCGCCACCGGATCACCCCGCCCGGTTGAAAGTGAGAATCTGTGACGAGGCAGGTCTCCTGGCTGACGGTGTTCGGGCCTTGGCCCGGTATCCGCTGCGCCTTCCCGCTGGCTCTGGATTGAGTTGGCAGTGGCGTGGCAGCGAACAGCACCGTTCACAGTTGCGGGGGCAGCCGCGGCTTGGACCGCGTTCCCTTCTTAGCTTCGGCGTGGGCCGAAGAACCTCGAAAGCGCAAGGCTACGCATGGGTTCGTGATGGGTCAATGGGCGTGGCCTTTTGGTTTTGTGTGCATATCCGTTGCTGCGGTAACGGCTTCTTAGGGTTCCGCCCTTACGGCGGGTCACTTTTTCCAAACGCCGAAAAAGTAACCAAAAAGGCTGAGCCCCGGCGTACGGCACTTCGCTTAGGCTCAGTGTTCCCTCGCTACGGTGTCCATCAGGGGGCATCGCCTACGGTTTGCTTCGCTGCACCTCCTCTCGATGTATGCGGCTTCGCCGCACGGCGCTACGCGCCTACCCCCTGATGGACACCTCCGCTCGGCCTGCCGAAGGGGCTAAAGATCAAAAGCCAGAGCCAGAGCCAGAGCTAGAGCAAAAGCCAGATCAAGAGCCCCCTCACCCTAGCCCTCTCCCGGAGGGAGAGGGAACTGACCGAGGTGTTTGCGGGAGCTACGCCGACGTGCAATACCGAGTCGACCTCAGGCTTTGAAAAGCACAAAAATCGGCTCCCTCTCCTCGGGGAGAGGGCTGGGGTGAGGGGTAAACCCACCAAAAAACCAAAGCCGAACACCCGCCCCTCACCACTCACCACAATGAGCGTTAGCTCGAGTACCGCTTTTGATCGCAGGGCCCGTCGGCAGGCTGAGTGGAGGGATTGATCCGGGGGTGGGAGCGCAGCGACCGTGCGGCGCAGCCGCATGCATCGAGAGGAGGTGCAGCGAAGCAAACCGTAGGCGATGCCCCCGGATCAATCCCGGAGCGAAGGAACCCGAGCCACAGCGAGGGCCGAACGTCAGGGTAAAGCCTTTTGGGTTACCTTTTCGGCGTTTGGAAAAAGTGACCCGCCGTAAGGGCGGAACCCTAAGAATCCGTTACCGCAGCAACGGATAAACACACAAACCAAAACCACCCCCAAGAAAGTCCGATAACCGCCCACAAAAAAATGCCCCAATCTCTCGACCAGGGCATTTCCATCCAACTCAAACTACATATTCAACCCAAAAGCCTCAGTGCGAAACCGCCCCACTAGCCCCCAACCCAGTCTGCGAACGCACAAACTGCGGGAAGAAAGCCGCACGCTCGTTCTCAGCCGCCGCCGACTTGTCGGTAACGGAGAAGAACCAGATCCCGATAAACGCAATGATCATCGAGAACAACGCAGGATACTCATAAGGGAAAATCGCCTTCTCATGATGCAGAATCTGCACCCAGATGGTCGGGCCAAGGATCATCAGACCCACCGCACTCACCAGACCCAGCCAGCCGCCAATCATCGCGCCACGGGTGGTCAACTTCTTCCAGTACATCGAAAGCAGCAGCACCGGGAAGTTGCAGCTCGCCGCGATGGAGAACGCCAGACCCACCATGAATGCAATGTTCTGGCTTTCGAACAGGATGCCCAGGCCGATGGCCAGAACGCCCAGTGCGATGGTGGTGATCTTCGAAACGCGGATCTCATCCTTCTCGTTGGCCTTGCCCTTCTTGATCACGCTGGCGTACAGGTCGTGAGACACCGCCGAAGCACCGGCCAGAGTCAGACCGGCCACTACTGCCAGAATGGTCGCGAACGCCACCGCCGAGATGAAGCCGAGGAACACGCTGCCGCCCACGGCGTTGGCCAAGTGCACCGCCGCCATGTTGTTGCCGCCGAGCAGAGCGCCCGCCGCATCTTTGAAGGCCGGGTTGGTGCTGACCAGCAGGATCGCGCCGAAGCCGATGATGAAGGTCAGGATGTAGAAGTAGCCAATGAAACCGGTCGCGTACAGCACGCTCTTGCGGGCTTCTTTCGCGTCGCTAACAGTGAAGAAGCGCATCAGGATGTGCGGCAGGCCAGCGGTACCGAACATCAGTGCCAGGCCGAGGGAGAACGCCGAGATCGGATCTTTTACCAGACCGCCCGGGCTCATGATCGCTTCGCCTTTGGCGTGAACCTTGATGGCTTCGGAGAACAGGGTGTTGAAGTCGAAGTTGACGTGCTTCATCACCATCAGCGCCATGAACGAGGCACCGGACAGCAACAGCACCGCCTTGATGATCTGCACCCAGGTGGTCGCCAGCATGCCGCCGAACAGCACATACATGCACATCAGGATACCGACCAGAATCACCGCAACGTGGTAGTCGAGACCGAACAGCAGCTGGATCAGCTTGCCGGCACCGACCATTTGCGCGATCAGGTAGAACGCCACCACCACCAGCGAACCGCAGGCAGACAGGGTGCGGATCTGGGTTTGCCCGAGGCGGTAGGACGCCACGTCGGCAAAGGTGTATTTGCCCAGGTTACGCAGACGCTCGGCGATCAGGAACAGAATGATCGGCCAGCCCACCAGGAAGCCGATCGAGTAGATCAGGCCGTCGTAGCCGGAGGTGAACACCAGCGCGGAAATACCCAGGAAGGACGCCGCCGACATGTAGTCACCGGCAATCGCCAGACCGTTCTGGAAACCGGTGATCTTGCCGCCCGCCGCATAGTAATCGGCCGCCGAGTTGTTGCGCTTGGACGCCCAGTAAGTGATGCACAGGGTCGCGCCAACGAACGCGACGAACATGACGATCGCGGAAACGTTGAGCGGTTGTTTGTGGACTTCGCCGGTCAGGGCGTCAGCGGCCCAGACGGCTGGAGCGAACGCTGCGATGCTCAAAAGAGCCAGTAGACGCCGGATCATTGCTGAGCCTCCTTGAGAATCGCGTTGTTCAGGTCGTCGAACTCGCCATTGGCGCGGCGCACGTAAATGCCGGTCAGGATAAAGGCCGAGATAATCAGTCCGACACCGATCGGGATGCCCCAGGTGATGGACGATTCAGGACTGATTTTCGTGCCGAGCACTTGCGGCCCGTACGCGATCAGAAGGATGAAGCCGGAGTAGAGCCCGAGCATGATCGCCGAGAGTATCCAGGCGAACCTTTCTCTTTTCTTGACCAGCTCCTTGAAGCGCGGGCTGTTCTGAATCGAGAGGTAAATGCTGTCGTTCATTGTTTTTATCCTCGCAGCACAGATTTTTATTTTTGGAACATATCCACTGTATGCGGCTGCGAGCCGGGTTCCAGACGACCTTAGTAGTAGAACGCCATGACGTTTTTGCCAATTTCCAGACAAGCAGAAAACGGCCAACGCTGCTTATTAATAGTAGGCAAACAAAAAAGGCCGCCCGACTGTCATGTCGGGCGGCCCTGGGAAGCGCAGATTAGACGCTTCGGCTTAAATCACTTGGTCCAGTCGGCAACACGTTCCGGGTGTTTGGCAACCCAATCCTTGGCCGCTGCGTCAGGTTTTGCACCGTCCTGAATCGCCAGCATGACTTCGCCGATTTCGTCTTTCGAAGCCCACTGGAAGTTCTTCAGGAACTTGGCCACTTCCGGCGCCTTGGTCGCCAGTTCCTTGCTGCCGATGCTGTTCACGGTTTCAGCCGCGCCGTACACGCCTTTCGGGTCGTCGAGGAAGCGCAGTTTCCACTTGGCGAACATCCAGTGCGGCACCCAGCCGGTGACGGCGATGGATTCGTTTTTCTTCTCGGCACGGGTCAGCTCGGCAATCATGCCGGCGCCGGAACTGGCCTTGAGTTGATAGCCGGTCAGGTCGTAATCCTTGATCGCCTGATCGGTCTTGAGCATCACGCCTGAACCGGCGTCGATGCCGACGATGCGTTTCTTGAAGGAGTCGTCGGTTTTCAGGTCTTCGATGGTCTTGGCCTTGACGTACTCCGGCACGATCAGACCGATTTTCGCGTCCTTGAAGTTCGGACCGTAATCGACGACCTGATCCTTGTTCTTGGTCCAGTATTCGCCGTGGGTCACCGGCAGCCAGGCCGAGAGCATGGCGTCGAGTTTGCCGGTGGCAACGCCCTGCCACATGATGCCGGTAGCGACGGCTTGCAGTTTCACGTCGTAGCCGAGTTTCTGCTTGATCACTTCGGCCGCCACGTGGGTGGTCGCGACGCTGTCGGACCAGCCGTCAACGTAACCGATGTTCAGGGTCTGTTTTTCAGCGCTGGCGAAAGTGGAGCTCATCGCAAGCACCAGAGCGGCACCTGCGCCTAAAAGTCGTCGCATCTTCATCGTTACTTCCCCGAAATGCTGCGCCCGACGGATGCCGGGCATCGTCAACGTGTTGTTATGGTGCTCGGCGCCCCCATCACGCCCGTTCGCGAACTCGTTCGAACATCAGCGGAGTACTGATGAGTCCGATCATCAACCTGACGCCCGTTAAGACCTGCTCTGCCAGCGACCTCGAAGCAACGAGAAACGACATCAGAAAGCCATTAACTGCGTCAGGATATTTGGCGCCAGACAATCCGCCCGAACTTTGCATGTCAAAATCGTGCGAGCCACCAACCTGCTTATAAATGCAGGTAACATGCGTCGCTTTGCAGCCACTCGGCCTGACCATGTCCGCGACTTCCCGCTTCCCCTTTCTTCCTTATGTGTTCGCCTGCCTGCTCGGGCTGTTTGCCCTGTGCGGTTTCTGGTACGGCCTCGGCAAACCGGTGATCCTGCCGGACGTCGCCACCCCGAGCCACAAGCTGCAATGCGCCTCCTACACCCCGTTCGACAAGGACCAGTCGCCGTTCGACGTGCCGTTCAAACTGCGCCCGGAGCGCATGGACGCCGACCTCGCCCTGCTCGCCACCCGTTTCGAATGCATCCGCACCTACTCAATGACGGGCCTCGAAGCGCTGCCGGATCTGGCGCGCAAGCACGGTTTGAAGTTGATGATCGGCGCGTGGGTCAACAGCAATCCGGTGGACACCGAGAAGGAAGTCGATCTGCTGATTGCCTCGGCCAACGCCAACCCGGATGTGGTCAGCGCCGTGATCGTCGGCAACGAAGCCTTGCTGCGCAAGGAAGTGACCGCCACCCAACTGGTGAAGCTGATCAACAAGGTCAAAAGCCACATCAAGCAGCCGGTGACCTACGCCGATGTCTGGGAATTCTGGCTCAAGCACCCGGAAGTCGCGCCGGCGGTGGATTTCCTGACCATTCACTTGCTGCCGTACTGGGAAGACGATCCATCGAACATCGACGCGGCCCTGCATCATGTGGCCGAAGTGCGTCAGGTGTTCGGCAACAAGTTCGCCCCAAAAGACGTGATGATTGGCGAAACCGGCTGGCCGAGCGAAGGCCGCCAGCGTGAGACCGCGCTGCCGAGCCGGGTCAACGAGGCCAAGTTCATTCGTGGTTTTGTCACCCTCGCCGAACAGGAAGGCTGGCGTTACAACCTGATCGAAGCGTTCGACCAGCCGTGGAAGCGCGGCAGCGAAGGCGCGGTCGGCGGTTACTGGGGGCTGTTCGATGCGAATCGCCAGGACAAGGGCGTGTTGGCCGGTCCAGTGTCGAACGTACCCTACTGGTCGCAGTGGCTGGCGGTCGGTGGACTGATTTTCCTCGGAACACTGCTGCTGGGTGGTCGGGTTCGTACGACGCGTTCGGCGCTGATCCTGCCGCTGCTCGGCGCCCTCGCCGCCTGCTCGATTGGTGCCTGGGGTGATCTGGCCCGGGTGACCACGCGATTTGCCAGCGAATGGCTGTGGGTCGGGTTGCTGACGGCTCTGAATCTGTTGGTGCTGGCCCATGCCGCGCTGACCTTGAGCGCCCACAGTGGCTGGCGTGAACAGGCGTTCAACGCTTTCGAGCGACGGGCCGGCTGGCTGGTGGCGGCAGCCGGTTTCGCCGCTGCCGTGATGATGCTGGAGCTGGTATTCGATCCGCGCTATCGCAGCTTTCCGAGCGTGGCCTTCATCCTGCCAGCGCTGGTTTACCTGTGCCGCCCGGTGCCCGTTGCCCGGCGGGAGATCGCCCTGCTGACCTTCATCATCGGCGCCGGCATTGCGCCGCAACTGTTCCGTGAAGGATTGCAGAATCAGCAGGCGTGGGGTTGGGCGCTGGTCAGCGTGTTGATGGTGGCTGCACTTTGGCGCTGCCTGCGGGCTCGCAAGGGCTGACCTTCAGCATTTGAAAGCATTGCATCGCGGGCGAGCCCGCGATGCATGACTACTTGGCGTCGCGCGATTCCCGCACCAGTCGCAACCCGGCAATCACCACCGCAAACACCGCCAGCGTCGTGTTGTACAGCGCCAGCGCCGGCAACCCGAACACCAGCGCCAGCACCGCCAGCCACCACCCTGCCCGTCCCGGCACGACAAAACCGATCACCGCAGCCGCGACCGCCGCCCAGCCCAGCATCTGGAAATGAATCATCAGGCCCAGGTTCGAGCGCACCGAGCATTCCCAGCGGCTCGCCTCATCCACGCAGATGCCCACCCACTGCGCATCTTCCATGAAGCCATAACGCGCGCCATAACTGGCGGCCAGCCACAACGGCAACAGAACGAGCAGCAGAATCACGGGCAAGCGGCGGGACATGGAACACTCCAATCGATGAAATCGGCGGCCAGCTTAATCTGCCGCCGCGCATACGCAAGGACTAACAACTCTTAACTGGTCATTCCTTCCTTGCAAAGTGTATCGTCCGGCTACTATTACTCCGAATTCCGTCAGTTTGGTGCCGTGGCATGGCACTTTGGCGCAAAGCCGGTGGTCATAGCCTGCGAACCTCATTCGGCACCTTCCTCTAAGGGATCTAGTCATGCTCCGTTCCTTGCGCTTCGCCGCCCTGTTTGGCGGCCTTATTCTGAGTGCGTCCGCGCTGGCGGTGGATATCGACGCCGCCAGCTATGGCTATCCCCTGACCAATCCGTTCGAGGCGACCATCGCCACCACGCCGCCGGACTTGCGCCCTGAACTGCCACTGGACGACGACATCGATCAGACCGATCGCAGCGTCACCCTGCGCCCCGAGCGCGAATTCATCCTGCCGGACAATTTCTGGCCGGTGAAAAAACTCACCTACCGCATCGCCACCCAGGACAAGGCCGCGCCGCTGATCTTCCTGATCGCCGGCACCGGCGCGCGCTACGACAGCACGCTCAACGAATACCTGAAGAAGCTTTATTACAAGGCCGGTTACCACGTGGTGCAGTTGTCATCGCCGACCAGCTTCGACTTCATGAGCGCCGCCTCGCGTTTCGCCACCCCCGGCGTGACCAAGGAAGACGCCGAAGACATGTACCGGGTGATGCAGGCCGTGCGGGCGCAGAACCCGAAACTGCCGGTCACCGACTATTACCTCAGCGGTTACAGCCTCGGCGCACTGGACGCAGCGTTCGTCGCCCATCTGGATGAAACCCGCCGCAGCTTCAACTTCAAGAAAGTCCTGCTGCTGAATCCGCCGGTCAACCTCTACACCTCGATCACCAACCTCGACAAGCTGGTGCAGACCGAGGTCAAGGGCATCAACAACAGCACCACCTTCTATGAACTGGTGCTGAGCAAACTGACCCGTTACTTCCAGCAGAAGGGTTACATCGACCTCAACGATGCGCTGCTCTACGACTTCCAGCAGTCCAAGCAGCACCTGAGCAACGAGCAGATGGCGATGCTGATCGGCACTTCGTTCCGCTTCTCGGCGGCGGATATCGCGTTCACTTCGGACCTGATCAACCGTCGCGGCCTGATCACCCCGCCGAAATTCCCGATCACCGAAGGCACCAGCCTCACGCCGTTCCTCAAGCGTGCGCTGCAATGCGACTTCGACTGCTACCTGACCGAACAGGTGATCCCGATGTGGCGCGCCCGCACCGACGGCGGCAGCCTGCTGCAACTGATCGATCAGGTGAGCCTGTACGCATTGAAGGATTACCTGCACGACAGCCCGAAAATCGCCGTCATGCACAACGCCGACGACGTGATCCTCGGCCCGGGCGACCTCGGTTTCCTGCGCCGCACCTTCGGCGATCGCCTGACCGTTTACCCGCTGGGCGGCCATTGCGGCAACCTTAACTACCGCGTCAACAGCGACGCCATGCTGGAGTTCTTCCGTGGCTAAATATCTCCTGCTGATTGCAGCGCTCCTCAGTGCAGGTATGGCCCAGGCCGACAACAGCAAAGCCAATGCACCGGTGGTCATCGACAGCGACGGCTTCAAGGAGCCGCTGTCCAAACTCAAGTTCAACCCGGGGCTGGATCAGCGCGAGTTCGAGCGCTCGACCCTCAACGCGCTGAACGTCTACGACCCGCTGGAAGAGTGGAACCGCCGCGTCTACCACTTCAACTACCGCTTTGACCAATGGGTGTTCCTGCCGGTGGTCGATGGCTATCGCTACATCACTCCGAGCTTCGTGCGCACCGGCGTGAGCAACTTCTTCAACAACATTGGCGACGTGCCGAACCTGGTCAACAGCCTGTTGCAGTTCAAGGGCAAGCGCTCGATGGAAACCACCGCGCGCCTGCTGCTCAACACCACCATCGGCATCGCCGGGCTCTGGGATCCGGCCACCGCCATGGGCCTGCCGCGTCAGAACGAAGACTTCGGCCAGACCCTGGGCTTCTACGGCGTACCGGGCGGCGCCTACTTCGTGCTGCCGATCCTCGGCCCGTCGAATCTGCGTGATACTGCAGGTCTGGCCGTGGACTACACCGCCGAGTCCGCGATCAACTTCCTCAACGTCTCGGAAGTCAGCTCCAACCATCCGGAAGTGTGGGTACTGCGTGGCATCGACAAGCGTTACCAGACCAGCTTCCGCTACGGTCAGCTGAACTCACCGTTCGAGTACGAGAAGGTGCGCTACGTCTACACCGAGTCGCGTAAGTTGCAGATCGCCGAGTAAAAACGCCGGCCACAAAAAAGGCCATTCGATGCGAGTCGAATGGCCTTTTTGTTTGCCTCAGGATTCAACCCTTCAGCGCTTTCCAGACTTTGCCGATCACGGACACGCCCGCCAGCACCACCGCACCCGCGATGATCCCCGCCACGCCGTTCAACAGCATCGGCACCACAAACCCGGCGCCACCGGCCGCTGCGCCGACGCTTTCGATCCAGTGATGCACCACCGGCACGCCGTGGGTCAGGATGCCGCCACCGACCAGGAACATCGCTGCGGTGCCGATTACCGACAGGCTTTTCATCATGTAGGGCGCGGCGCGCAGGATGCCGTTGCCGATACTTTTGGCCATCTGGCCGGGCTTCTGAGTCAGCCACAGACCGAGGTCATCGAGTTTGACGATACCGGCCACCAGGCCGTAAACGCCCACGGTCATGACAATGGCGATGCCCGACATCACGATCACTTGCTGGGTCAGCGAAGCATCGGCCACGGTGCCGAGGGTGATGGCGATGATTTCCGCCGAGAGGATGAAGTCGGTGCGGATCGCGCCTTTGATCTTGTCCTTCTCGTACGCCACCAGATCGGTTGCCGGATCAGCCACGGCCTCGACCAGTTGCGCATGCTCGGCCTCGTCTTCGGCCTTGCTGTGCAGGAACTTGTGCGCGAGCTTTTCGAAACCCTCGAAACACAGGTAGGCGCCACCGACCATCAGCAGCGGCGTCACCAGCCACGGCACGAACGCACTGATCGCCAGCGCCGACGGCACCAGAATCAGTTTGTTGACGAACGAGCCCTTGGCCACCGCCCAAACGACGGGAATTTCCCGCTCCGCGCGTACGCCGGAGACCTGCTGGGCGTTGAGCGCCAAGTCGTCGCCGAGCACGCCGGCGGTCTTCTTGGCAGCCATTTTGGTCATCAACGCAACGTCGTCCAGAACGGTGGCGATGTCGTCGATCAGCACCAGCAAACTGCTTCCTGCCATGAATCATGTTTCCTTATGTGAATAATGCCGCGCAGCATACCGCGACTGTGGGCCACACGGGGCATTGTTGAGCGCCGCGCGAGGCCGGTGCTACCATGCGCAACCGCCAGAACAGGCAAGGAACCACCGGGTTTATGAGCACAATCCGCGAGCGCAACAAAGAACTGATCCTGCGTGCAGCCAGTGAAGAGTTTGCCGACAAGGGCTTCGCTGCGACCAAAACCAGCGACATCGCCGCCAAGGCAGGACTGCCCAAGCCCAACGTCTATTACTACTTCAAGTCCAAGGAAAACCTCTACCGCGAGGTGCTGGAAAGTATCATCGTGCCGATCCTGCAGGCCTCGACCCCGTTCAACCCGGACGGCGTACCGAGCGAAGTGCTGAGCGGCTACATCCGCTCGAAGATCCGCATCTCCCGCGACCTGCCCTTCGCCTCCAAGGTCTTCGCCAGCGAAATCATGCACGGCGCCCCGCACCTGAGCGCCGACCTGGTCGAGCAGCTCAACGGCCAGGCCAAGCACAACATCGACTGCATCCAGACCTGGATCGACCGCGGCCAGATCGCCCCGATCGACCCCAACCACCTGATGTTCAGCATCTGGGCCGCAACCCAGACCTACGCCGACTTCGACTGGCAGATCTCCGCCGTCACCGGCAAGGACAAGCTCGACGAAGCCGACTATGAAGCGGCAGCACAAACCATCATCCGGTTGGTGCTCAAGGGCTGCGAGCCGGACTGAAAGACTGCGGTGACCTAATCGCTAGCAGGCTAGCTCCCACTCTCCTGTATCCGCAAACTCTCCTGTGGGAGCTAGCCTGCTAGCGATGAAGACGACTCGATTTTGGCTTGAGCCCAAATGGCATCCCACAACGGATAGTCAGACAGCTTTTCCACCAATCCAGCCCGCAATGGGTTAGCCACGACATACCGTGCCATTTTCACCAAGTCATCTTCTTGGCGCAGAGCCTGGTCATAAAACCCCTTTTGCCAAAGATTGATTTTTCCGCCAGTGGACTGGTTCACGGCTTTGGTACTGAATGATTTAGTCCGTTGCATCAACTCACCGAGCGATCCCCTCTTCAGTTCAACGAGCCAGTGAAAGTGATCGGGCATAACAACCCAAGCCAGAGAGTTCACATGACCCTGTTTCTGCGCAAAGACAAACTGATTGGCCACTAACCTGCCCAGAGCAAAATCTCTGAAAAACGGTTTTCTCTGGCAAGTATTGGAAGTGAGCAAATAAATGCGATCAGGTTCGGCATAGCGGCCGATCCTTAGGCGGTGTGAAGCGGGTGAATTGGACATTGATGAGCCTCCTCCATGATTGCAGTCATGAAAAAAGCTAGCCCTGAAAAGGCTGGGGGGCGGTTCAGATCCTTATCAGGTTGTGTCTGCCAGGCAGCCATCGCGAGCAGGCTCGCTCCCACAGGGGCTTTAAGGTAGCCATAGAAATGTGTCTACCTGTGACCACCTGTCGCAGTAAGCCAGCCAGCAATGGCGTCAGTTCAATCGCCGCAAATCACGCAGCCCCCCCCGCATCTGCCCGCAGGTCTAGGGCCTCCACGGCCTTGATTGCGACCTGCTCATCGATGTCCGACAGATCGCCGCTGATGCCGATCGCACCCAGCACGTTTCCCGCCTGATCACGAATCAGCACACCACCCGGTGCCGGCACGACGCTGCCCTGCCCCATGCTATTGAGTGCGGCGATGAACGCCGGACGTTGTTGCGCGTCCAGCGCCAGCAGGCGTGAGCCCTTGCCCAGGGCGATGGCGCCCCAGGCTTTGCCGATGGCGATGTTCGGGCGCAGCAGGCTGGCGCCGTCTTCGCGTTGCAAGGTGACCAGATGGCCGCCGGTATCCAGTACCGCGATGGTCAGCGGCGCGGCGGAGATGGCCCGCCCTGCATTGATGGCTTCGTTGACCAGCTTGACTGCGACTTTCAAGGTTAAAGCGCTCATGGTGCCGTCCTCATTTTGTTATTGGGAAAGTCGTTGGGCTGCGCTTTTCTGCCGCAGCCCGATGCAACAAATAGAACACAATGAATTATTTTTTTGTATACAATAATTCTCTAAAAGCGCCTCATGCGACGAAAAGCCACAGCAGAACGGGCTTCCGACGAATGAAACAGGCGCTTGAGAAAATGGATTGACCTGCGCCGTCCGCCGTGAATACACTCTGCGCAAAGCCACTTGTATACAATTACAAAACGTAAAGAGGCACAAAACCATGAGCAAAATGAGAGCAATCGAAGCCGCCGTTCTGGTGATGCGCCGTGAAGGGGTTGATACCGCTTTTGGCATTCCAGGCGCTGCAATCAATCCGCTGTACTCCGCCCTGCAGAAAGTCGGTGGCATCGATCACGTCCTCGCTCGCCACGTTGAAGGCGCCTCGCACATGGCCGAGGGCTACACCCGCACCAAGGCCGGCAACATCGGCGTGTGCATCGGTACTTCCGGCCCGGCCGGTACCGACATGGTCACCGGTCTGTACAGCGCCTCCGCGGACTCGATCCCGATCCTCTGCATCACCGGGCAAGCCCCCCGCGCCCGTATGCACAAGGAAGACTTCCAGGCCGTCGACATCACCAGCATCGTCAAGCCGGTGACCAAGTGGGCGACCACCGTTCTGGAGCCGGGCCAGGTGCCTTACGCCTTCCAGAAAGCCTTCTACGAAATGCGCTCCGGCCGTCCAGGCCCGGTGCTGATCGACCTGCCGTTCGATGTGCAGATGGCTGAAATCGAATTCGACATCGACGCCTACCAGCCACTGCCGCTGGCCAAGCCGAGCGCCACACGCGTGCAAGTCGAAAAAGCCCTGGCGATGCTGGACCAGGCCGAACGTCCATTGCTGGTCGCCGGCGGCGGCATCATCAACGCCGACGCCAGCGAACTGCTGGTCGAGTTCGCCGAGCTGACCGGCATTCCAGTAATCCCGACCCTGATGGGCTGGGGCACCATTCCTGACGATCACCCGCTGATGGTCGGCATGGTCGGTCTGCAGACTTCGCACCGCTACGGCAACGCCACGATGCTGAAATCCGACGTGGTACTGGGCGTCGGCAACCGCTGGGCCAACCGTCACACCGGTTCGGTCGACGTTTACACCGAAGGCCGCAAGTTCATTCACGTCGACATTGAACCGACCCAGATCGGCCGCGTGTTCACCCCGGACCTGGGCATCGTTTCCGACGCCGCTGCCGCGCTGACCGTGTTCATCGAAGTCGCCCGTGAATGGCAAGCCGCCGGCAAACTGAAGAACCGCTCTGCCTGGCTGCAGGATTGCCAGCAGCGCAAAGCCAGCCTGCACCGCAAGACCCATTTCGACAACGTGCCGGTCAAGCCGCAGCGCGTTTACGAAGAAATGAACCAAGTGTTCGGCAAGGACACTTGCTACGTCAGCACCATCGGTCTGTCGCAGATTGCCGGCGCGCAGTTCCTGCACGTCTACAAGCCGCGTCACTGGATCAACTGCGGCCAGGCCGGCCCGTTGGGCTGGACCATTCCGGCAGCGCTGGGCGTGGTGAAGGCCGATCCGAACCGTAAAGTCGTGGCCCTGTCGGGGGACTATGACTTCCAGTTCATGATCGAAGAGCTGGCGGTCGGCGCTCAGTTCAAACTGCCGTACATCCACGTCGTGGTGAACAACTCGTACCTGGGGCTGATCCGTCAGGCCCAGAGAGGGTTCGATATGGACTACTGCGTGCAGCTGTCCTTCGATAACCTGAACGCGCCGGAACTCAACGGTTATGGTGTCGACCACGTCGCAGTCGCCGAAGGCCTGGGCTGTAAAGCGCTGCGTGTGTTCGAACCGGCTGACATCGCCCCTGCCCTGCGCAAGGCCGAAGAGCTGATCGAAGAGTTCAAGGTGCCGGTGATCGTCGAGATCATTCTGGAGCGTGTGACCAACATCTCCATGGGGACCGAGATCAACGCCGTCAACGAATTCGAAGACCTGGCGCTGGTCGGCAACGATGCGCCTACGGCGATTTCGTTGCTCGACTGAACGTAACCGGCTCCCTCTCCCTCCGGGAGAGGGGACTTGATCGCGTTCAGTCTGACCAACCGTGTCAAAACTGTTTTAGGAGACCACCATGCCGCGTTTCGCAGCCAACCTGTCCATGCTGTTCACCGAACAGGATTTCCTTGCCCGTTTCGACGCCGCCGCCAAGGCTGGCTTCAGCGGTGTCGAGTACCTGTTCCCGTACGATTTCAGCTCTGCCGAAATAAAGGCCAAACTCGACGCCAACGGTCTGACCCAAGTGCTGTTCAACCTGCCGGCCGGTGACTGGGCCAAGGGCGAGCGCGGTATCGCGTGCCTGCCGGACCGGGTCGAAGAGTTCCGCGCCGGGGTCGATCTGGCCATCGCTTACGCACAGGTTCTGGGCAACACCCAGGTCAACTGCCTGGCCGGTATCCGTCCGCAGGGCGTGGACGATGCCACTGTTGAAAAGACCTTCGTCGCCAACCTCAAGTACGCCGCCGACAAGCTGCAAGCCGTCGGCATCAAACTGGTGATGGAAGCGATCAACACCCGCGACATCCCGGGCTTCTACCTGAACAACACGGCGCAGGCCCTGTCGATTCGCGAGCAGGTCGGCAGCGCCAACCTGTTCCTGCAATACGACATCTATCACATGCAAATCATGGAAGGCGATCTGGCCCGCACCCTGCAATCGCACCTGGCCGAGATCAACCATGTGCAGCTGGCCGACAACCCGGGCCGCAACGAGCCGGGCACCGGCGAGATCAACTACCGCTTCCTGTTCGAACACCTCGATCGCATCGGTTATCAGGGCTGGGTCGGCTGCGAGTACAAACCGCTGACCACCACTGAAGCGGGCCTCGGCTGGCTGAAGAGCCACAACGCGATCTGACCCCTATTTGCTTGAGCAAGACAAAAACAAGAGGATTTTCTCATGGCTAAAATCGGATTCATCGGCACCGGCATCATGGGCCACCCAATGGCGGCGAACCTGCAGAAAGCCGGTCACAGCCTGTTCCTGTCGGCGCACCACGACGCCGCCCCTGCCGACCTGGTCGCCGCTGGCGCCGTCGCTCTGGCCAACCCGCGTGACGTGGCTCAAGAAGCCGAATTCATCATCGTCATGGTGCCGGATACCCCGCAGGTCGAAGACGTGCTGTTCCGCGCCGACGGCGTCGCGGCCGGCATCGGCAAAGGCAAGGTCGTGATCGACATGAGCTCGATCTCGCCGACCGCCACCAAGGCTTTCGCTGCGAAGATCAACGAGAAAGGCGCGCAATACCTCGACGCCCCGGTGTCCGGTGGTGAAGTCGGTGCCAAGGCCGCGACCCTGAGCATCATGGTCGGTGGCGATGCCGATGCCTTCGAACGCGCACTGTCGCTGTTCCAGGCCATGGGCAAGAACATCACCCTGGTTGGTGGCAATGGCGACGGTCAGACCGCCAAGGTGGCGAACCAGATCATCGTTGCCCTGAACATTCAGGCTGTCGCCGAAGCCCTGCTGTTCGCTTCGAAAAACGGTGCCGATCCGGCCAAGGTGCGTGAAGCGCTGATGGGCGGTTTCGCCTCCTCGAAGATCCTCGAAGTGCACGGCGAGCGCATGATCAAGGGCACCTTCGATCCGGGCTTCCGCATCAGCCTGCACCAGAAGGACCTGAACCTGGCCCTGCAAGGCGCCAAGGAGCTGAACATCAACCTGCCGAACACCGCCAACGCCCAGCAAGTGTTCAGCACCTGCGCGGCCATCGGTGGCAGCAACTGGGACCACTCGGCGCTGATCAAGGGCCTGGAACACATGGCCAACTTCTCGATTCGCGACAAGAAGTAAGCCCTGCCCCAACCTGCATCAAACCTGTGGGAGCCAGCCTGCTGGCGATGAAATCGACGCGGAGTGTCTGCCAGACCTCAGCGCCTGAATCGCTAGCAGGCTAGCTCCCACAGGGTTCCGAGTTGCCCTTTCGAATAACAAGAATTCCGGGAGCCCGCCATGTCGGTCGATCCGCAACAACTGCTGCGCGAGCTGTTTGCCACAGCCATCGACGCGGCCCATCCGAACCAGGTCCTCGAAGCGCATCTGCCGGCCGATCGCACAGGTCGCGTGATCGTCATCGGCGCCGGCAAGGCTGCCGCTGCCATGGCGCAAGTGGTCGAGCGCTGCTGGGAAGGTGAAGTCTCGGGCCTTGTGGTGACCCGCTACGGTCACGGCGCCCCGTGCGAAAAAATCGAAGTGGTCGAAGCCGCGCACCCGGTGCCGGATGCTGCCGGTCTGGCCGTGGCCAAACGCGTGCTGGAACTGGTCAGCAACCTGACCGAAGACGACCGCGTGATCTTCCTGTTGTCCGGCGGCGGCTCTGCCCTGCTGGCGTTGCCGGCCGAAGGCATCACCCTGGCCGACAAACAATCGATCAACAAAGCCCTGCTCAAATCCGGCGCGACCATCGGCGAGATGAACTGCGTGCGCAAACACCTCTCGGCGATCAAGGGCGGACGTCTGGGCAAGGCCTGCTGGCCGGCGACTGTTTATACCTACGCGATTTCCGATGTACCGGGCGACCTCGCCACAGTCATCGCCTCCGGTCCGACCGTGGCCGACCCGAGCACCAGTGCCGAAGCGCTGGCGATCATCAAGCGCTACGGCATCGAGATTCCGGCCTCAGTGCGCACCTGGCTGCAAAGCCCTGAATCGGAAACCGTCAAACCCGGCGATCCGAGCCTGGCCCGCAGTCACTTCCAGTTGATCGCCCGCCCTCAGCAATCGCTGGATGCCGCGGCAGTGAAATGCCGTCAGGCCGGTTTCAGCACGCTGATCCTCGGCGACCTGGAAGGCGAATCCCGCGAAGTGGCGAAAGTCCACGCCGGCATCGCGCGCCAGATCATTCATCACGGCCAGCCGCTGGCAGCGCCGTGCGTGATTCTCTCCGGCGGTGAAACCACGGTGACCGTGCGCGGCAATGGCCGTGGCGGCCGCAACGCCGAATTCCTCCTCAGCCTCACCGACAGCCTCAAGGGCCAGCCCGGCGTTTATGCGCTGGCCGGTGACACCGACGGCATCGACGGCTCGGAAGACAACGCCGGCGCGATCATGACCCCGGACAGCTACGCCCGCGCCGCCGCCCTGGGCCTGAGCGCCAGCGACGAGCTGGATAACAACAACGGCTACGGCTACTTCGAGGCGCTCGATGCGCTGATCGTCACCGAGCCGACCCGCACCAACGTCAACGACTTCCGCGCCATCCTGATCCTCGAGAGCTCTAAATCATGACGCCTGATAAAAAGGTCAAAATCCTCGCCACCCTCGGGCCTGCCGTCGACGGCATCGAAGACATCCGCGAGCTGGTCGAGGCCGGGGTCAATATCTTCCGCCTCAACTTCAGCCACGGCGATCACGCCGACCACGCCAAGCGCTATCAGTGGATCCGCGAAGTCGAGCGCCAGCTCAACTACCCGCTCGGGATCCTGATGGACCTGCAAGGGCCGAAACTGCGGGTCGGCAAGTTCGCTGACGGCAAGGTTCAGTTGCATCGCGGTCAGGCCTTCCGCCTCGATCTGGACGCAACACCGGGCGACGAACGCCGGGTTAACCTGCCGCATCCGGAGATCATCGCCGCGCTGGAAGCCGGGATGGATCTGCTGCTCGATGACGGCAAACTGCGTCTGCGCGTCGTCACCAAATACTCCGACGCGATCGACACCACCGTGCTCAACGGCGGCGAACTGTCGGACCGCAAAGGCGTGAACGTGCCGCAAGCGGTGCTCGACCTGAGCCCGTTGACCACCAAGGATCGTCGCGACCTGAGCTTCGGTCTGGAGCTGGGTGTGGACTGGGTCGCGCTGTCGTTCGTGCAGCGCCCGCAAGACATCATCGAGGCCCGCGAACTGATCGGCGACAAGGCGTTCCTGATGGCGAAAATCGAGAAGCCGTCGGCCGTCGAGCAACTGCGCGAGATCGCCGAACTGAGCGACGCGATCATGGTGGCTCGCGGCGACCTGGGCGTGGAAGTGCCGGCCGAGAGCGTGCCGCAGATCCAGAAAAACATCATCACTACCTGCCGCCAGCTCGGCAAACCGGTGGTGGTGGCGACGCAGATGCTCGAGTCGATGCGCTTCTCGCCGGCGCCGACCCGCGCTGAAGTCACCGACGTCGCCAACGCCGTAGCCGAAGGCGCCGATGCGGTGATGCTGTCGGCCGAAACCGCATCCGGCGAGTACCCGCTGGAAGCCGTGCAGATGATGAGCAAGATCATCCGTCAGGTGGAGAACGGTCCGGACTACCAGACCCAACTCGACGTCAGCCGGCCGAAAGCCGAAGCGACCGTGTCCGATGCCATCAGCTGCGCGATTCGCCGGATCAGCAACGTGCTGCCGGTGGCGGTGCTGGTCAACTACAGCGAGTCCGGCGCATCGAGTCTGCGTGCGGCGCGGGAGCGGCCGAAAGCGCCGATCCTCAATCTGACGCCGAACCTGCAGACCGCCCGCCGGTTGAGCGTGGCGTGGGGCATTCATTCGGTGGTCAATGATCGCCTGCGTCAGGTGGATGAAGTGTGCTCGACCGCGCTGGAAATCGCTCAGGCGCAAGGAATGGCCGAGCGTGGCGATACGTTGCTGATCACCGCGGGTGTGCCGTTCGGGCAGCCGGGGTCGACTAATTCGCTGCGGATCGAAACATTGATTTAAGCAACACCTGTGTGGCGAGGGAGCGTGCTCCCGCCGCCCGGCATGACGGTTTCCACAAGAGACACCGCATTCACCGGGCACGAGCTCCCTCGCCACCGCTTCACGCAAGACCTTTTGATTTTCCTACTACCCAGATTCTCCAGACATGCCTGCCAATCATTTCAACACCCACTGCCCTGACTGGGCCGAGGCCTTGCTCAACGGCTTCAGTCAAATCTTCCTCCAGCGTCATCCGCTGTGTGGACTCCTGTGCCTTCTGGCCATTTTATTCACCGCGCCGGTGCTGTTTGCCGGCGCGCTGCTGGGCGCGGTCGCCGGTTTGCTCACCGCGCAACGGCGCAACTACGCCAAGGCGGATCGCCAGGCCGGACTGTTCAGCTACAACGGCGTGCTGGTCGGCCTGTTGCTGAGCCTGTATTTCCCCTGGTCGCCGATGCTGCCGCCGCTGATTCTGGCGGCCGGCGGACTGAGCGCGATGATCACGCAGCAGTGGCTCAAACGCGCACGCCTCACCGAATATCTGCCCGCCTACACCGCGCCGTTCGTGCTGCTGAGTTGGGTGTTCCTGTGTTTCGCCGAGCCTTCGACGCCGGCTCCGGCACTTGAGCTGAACACCGTGAACCTGCTCGGTGCCGCCCTGAAAGGCTTCGGTCAGGTGATGTTCCTCGACCATCCGTTGGCCGGTGGATTGATCGCCGCCGGTTTGCTGATCGCCGATCGCCGGGCCTTTGCCTGGGCGCTGCTGGCTTCGGTAATCGGTCTGGGTTCCAGTCTGTTGCACCACGACAGCCAGGTCGCGTTGCTGGGGTTGGGTGGCTACAACGCGGTGCTCGCCGCCCTCGCCTTCAGCGCCCAGCGCCAGCAACCGTGGCTGCCGCTGTTCGGCATCGGCCTGGCGCTGCTGCTGACGCCGCTGTTCAGTGCCTTGGGTCTGGCAACCCTCACGGCACCGTTCATTCTCGCCTGCTGGCTGCTGCGCACCGGCATTCGCCTGATGCAGCAACCGCAGATCAACGGCGCGCCTTGCGCTCACGGGGAGAATCAACCTAGGCTGCGCTGATCTTTGATTCAGGCGTGATCCATGGACAGTAACCAGCACTGGCGTGAACAGCTTTATGTCATGATTTTCCAGAGCGACACCCCCGCCGGGCGACGTTTCGACGGCATTCTGCTGCTGATCATTCTGGCCAGCCTGGTGATCGTGATGCTCGACAGCATCGACAGCGTTCACCGCAATTACGCCGATGTGCTGGCGTATATCGAGTGGGGGTTCACCATCATCTTTGCCGGCGAGTACATTCTGCGTCTGTACTGCTCGCCCAAACCGCTGCGCTATGCCTTCAGTTTTTATGGATTGGTGGATCTGCTGGCGATCGTGCCGGGCATTCTCGCGCTGTACTACAGCGATGCGCAGTACCTGCTGATTATCCGGATCATCCGGATGCTGCGAATTTTCCGCGTCCTCAAACTAAGTCCCTACCTCAAACAAGCCAACTACCTGATGTCGGCGCTGCGCGGCAGCAAGCAGAAGATCGTGGTGTTTCTGGTGAGCGTCTGCACACTCGTAACGGTGTTCGGTACGTTGATGTACGTGATCGAAGGCCCGGAACACGGATTCACCAGCATTCCCAAGGGCATCTATTGGGCTATCGTGACCCTGACCACCGTCGGCTTCGGCGACATCGTGCCGAAGACTCCATTGGGTCAGGTGATTTCGTCGCTGGTGATGATCACTGGTTACTCGATCATCGCGGTACCCACCGGAATCTTCACCGCCGAACTGGCCAATGCGATGCGTGGTGAACAGTTGCAACACGACTGCCCGGTTTGCCAGAAAAAGAGCCATGAAAGCGGCGCCGCCTTCTGTTCGCGATGCGGCAATCAGTTATTCAAGAAAATAGAATAAGCAAAGTTCTTTTTAATCTTTAAACGACTATGCGTGCCCCGCTATAGTCGCTGGCAAATGGCCTCATCTATGTAAAAACACCCCCACAGAACAAGGAATGCGCAGTGAAAAAACTCTTTGGCGCCTCACTTCTCGCCGCTGGTCTTGCCTTCGGCAGCGTGGCTCAGGCTGCACCGACCCTGCTCAACGTGTCCTACGACGTGATGCGCGATTTCTACAAGGACTACAACACTGCGTTCCAGAAACACTGGCAGGCCGAACACAACGAAAACATCACGGTGCAGATGTCTTTCGGTGGTTCGAGCAAGCAAGCCCGTTCGGTCATCGACGGCCTGCCGGCTGACGTCATCACCATGAACATGGCCACCGACATCAACGCCCTGGCCGACAACGGCCAACTGGTGCCGAAGGACTGGGTCACCCGTCTGCCGAACAACAGTGCGCCATTCACCTCCGCGACCGTATTCATCGTGCGCAAAGGCAACCCGAAAGCCCTGAAAGACTGGCCGGACCTGCTCAAGGACGGCGTGCAGGTTATCGTGCCGAACCCGAAAACCTCGGGCAACGGCCGCTACACCTACCTGTCGGCCTGGGGCTACGTGCTGAAAAACGGCGGTGACGAGAACAAGGCGAAAGACTTCGTCGGCAAGCTGTTCAAGCAGGCGCCGGTGCTGGATACCGGTGGCCGCGCCGCGACCACCACGTTCATGACCAACCAGATCGGCGACGTGCTGGTGACCTTCGAAAACGAAGCCGAAATGATCGCCCGCGAGTTCGGCCGCGACCAGTTCGAAGTCATCTACCCGAGCGTCTCCGCCGAAGCCGAGCCGCCGGTGTCGGTGGTCGACAAAGTGGTCGAGAAGAAAGGCTCCCGCGCCGCTGCCGAGGAATACCTGAAGTTCCTGTGGTCGCCGGAAGGTCAGGAAATCGCGGCCGCCAACTACCTGCGTCCACGTGACCCGGCGGTACTGGCCAAGTACACCGACCGTTTCCCGAAAGTCGACTTCCTGTCGGTCGAGAAGACCTTCGGCGACTGGCGCACCGTGCAGAAGACCCACTTCAACGATGGCGGGATCTTCGACCAGATCTACAGCGGCCAGTAAGGCTTGAGCTGACATGAAAAAGGCGACCTGCAGAGGTCGCCTTTTTTGTGGGCGGCTACATGGGCGGCTTCACGCCATCCTTGCCTGCCGAGATCGATTGCGCGGTCAGCGTGCCGTCCGCGCTCTGGGTCACGAAGGTAACGATCTTCACCCCGACCTTGAGCAGGCTGCGATCACCCGGCGTCAGGTTGACGATCGGCACGTCCTCCGGCACCAGGATCTTCTGCTGGCCGCCCTTGTAGTTGACGGTCAGCACCCGGCCGTTGCTCACCACCAGATCGCCGACGCTGCCGTTGGTCATGCTGCTGCCCTTGGCCAGGTCGAACGGCCGATGACCGTCGCCGCTGCCGGCCAGCTCTGGCGGGAACACGTGAACCTCCAGCGCCTTGAGCGTGCCATCCTCCTGGGGAATGGCGGCCGAGCCGATGTAGCTGCCGGGCTTGATGTCTTCGATATTGGCCAGGGTGACCGCGCGGACCTTGGTGTCCGGGGTCAACTGGATCACGACGTTTTCACCGCTGTTGACGTGAACCTTGAGCGAGTCGGAACTGACCCCGGTAATTTCCCCGCGCACGCCCATGCGCATGCCGGGCGCTTCGGCGGCCTGTGCGGCAGTGGCGCCGAGCAGACTGACCAGGGCAATCGTTGTGGTGTGGCGAAGCAACTGACGAAACATCGCAATCCTCCGTTGATGAACGCTGAAACCCGGTCACAACATAAGCACGCTATCGAACAAGATGTAAGTGAATGTATCATCGACGCTCAACGGTCGGACGCAAGGTTCGCCGATGAACAATGGATTGTTCGGTGCCACCTGTTCCGCAACGGAATAACTGATATCGATCAGAAGCCTCTACTGCCGGCTCGGCCCGTCCCTTAGCCTCACCGCATTCCTTTTCGCTGGATCGAGAAACCCTATGACCGCCACAACTCACGCAATGACCCGAGGCATGGTGCTGCTGTTCGCTTTCTGCTGCGGCGCCATCGTTGCCAATATCTACTACGCCCAGCCGATCATCGGCCTGATCGCGCCGGACATCGGCCTGAGCGACACCATGGCCAGTTTCATCGTGTCGCTGACCCAGATCGGGTATGCGCTGGGCCTGTTCTTCCTGGTGCCGCTGGCGGACCTGCTGGAAAACCGTCGTCTGATGATCATCACCACCGTGGTGGCGATTGCCAGCCTGCTCGGCGCGGCGTTTACCGATCAACCGAATGTGTTCCTGCTGATTTCGTTGCTGGTGGGGTTCAGCTCGGTGTCGGTGCAGGTGCTGATTCCATTGGCGGCTCATCTGGCGCCGGAAGAATCCCGTGGCCGGGTGGTCGGCGGGATCATGGGCGGTTTGCTGCTGGGGATTCTGCTGGCGCGGCCAGTGTCGAGCGTGGTCGCCGACCATCTCGGCTGGCGGGCGATGTTCATGATCGCCGCAGCCTTGATGGCAGCGATCAGCGTGGTTCTGGCGCTGACTGTGCCCAAGCGCCAACCGGATCACAGCGCGTCCTACGGCCAGTTGCTGGGTTCGTTGTGGACGCTGCTGCGCAAACAACCGGTGCTGCGTCAGCGGGCGTTTTATCAGGCCTGCATGTTCGCCACCTTCAGCCTGTTCTGGACCGCCGTGCCGCTGGAACTGGCGCGCAACCATGGCCTGTCCCAGAGTGAAATCGCGATCTTCGCCCTGGTCGGCGCCATCGGTGCCATCGCCGCGCCGATCAGCGGACGCCTGGCCGACGCCGGCCACACCCGCATCGCTTCGTTGCTGGCCATGCTGTTCGCCAGCCTGAGCTTCCTGCCCGCCTTCATCCACCCGGCCTACAGCGTGATCGGCCTGGCCGTGACCGGCGTGGTGCTCGATTTCTGCGTGCAGATGAACATGGTGCTCGGCCAGCGCGCGGTCTACTCCCTCGACGCCAAAAGCCGCGGCCGCCTCAATGCGCTGTACATGACCAGCATCTTCGTCGGCGGCGCCTTCGGCTCGTCGGTGGCCAGTGCGGTATACGAGCATGGTGGCTGGTTGTGGATCGTGATTGTCGGCAGCGCGTTCCCGCTGCTGGCGCTGGTGCGGTTTTTGAGTGCTTCGCAGAAGACCGTTCTGGCAACGGCCTAGAACCTGAAAAGCCCTGTTGGATCGCTGATCCGACAGGGCTCGAGGTTCAATGCCGGACCAGTTTTTCCATGGCGGCATCCGCCAGAAAAGAGGAGCGGCTTTTGACATTGTGTTCACGCACATAGCGGTCAATGCGCTGGATGACATAGCCCGGCAACGTCACATTGACCTTTTCGGTCTTGCCCATGTACGGCGAGATGTCCAGCTCCAGCATGCCCCAGCCCATGTCGGCAAATTCCGGATTGTTGCGATGGGTCGCCGCCGAGGTCGGCATCGGAATCGAATCACCATCCGCCGCGATCTCCTGCAGCATGATGTGGGCAATCTCGACGGCCGCGTTGTAGGCATCCTCAAACGTATCTCCGGCAGTAATCGCGCCGGGAATATCGGGGATCTGAATCCCGATGGCGGTGTTCTCGTCACCCCATTCGATGCAGATTGGGTATTGCATTACGGATCTCCTCTGTAACTGGCTGGCGGGTTGTACAACCCGGCACGCCTCCTGATGCTCTTGACCGTCCCGACCGGCAAATCCTTTTTCGGATGCGGGACGGGAATCGTGTATGGGTTGTAACGGTGCGTGAAGATGTGGTGGCTGCCGGTTATCCGGTCCAGCGTCCAGCCTGCCTCCTCCAGCTCCTTGATCAATAACCTGCTCTGCACCAACCGCCTCCTTGCTTCGGCTTAACAAAAGTAACCCTAGAGTTATCTTTACTCAAGCACAGAAATTCGCAGCACGACGTTCGGTTGTTTTGCAGCATGTGATTGATGCACTGCCCCAGCGAGCTGGCATTGGCGCTTCTCGCAAAGCAAGCTCAGGCGTTGATGACAGGATACGAGTGAGGCATTGCTCACCACCCCAGACAGCAAAACGGCGATCCTGAGATCGCCGTTTTTCATTACTCCCCGAACTGCTTGCCCAGTCCCGCCGGTACGCCGTGGATGTTGGTTTCTTCCCACGGGCCGTTGGGGCTGATCGAGCGGCTCCAGCCGTTGTTCCAGCGGTAGTAGGTGCGCTGGCGGTAGAAGGTGTTGGTCTGGTCGTCGAGCACGTACACGCCCAGTTTCTGGTCCCAGTGGCTGTTGCCGCCCGGGGGCGGGGCGAAGCTGGCGGAGGTGCGCGGGACGGGTTTGGCGGGTTTGGCCGGGATGCCCGGCTTGCTCGGCGTCGGGGTGGTCGACGGGGTCGGGCTGGGTTGTGACGGCGGGATAGGCGGCAGCCTGGTGGTCGGCTCCGGTCGTTGCACCGCACATGCGCTCAAGCCCAGGGCCAGTGTGAGGACTGTGATTCGGGCGATGGCGTTCATGGCGGTGCTTTCCTGTTGGTTCCGGCTATTTGTCCGGGCTGTCGATGGTCAGTGTCTGCGGCGCGGTGGTGCTGCTGGCCAGAGGCCCGCTGCGACCGACCCACTCACCGGCGGTCGGCTGACCGGCACGGGAGATGCGCGCAACCAGTTGGACTTCGGGGAAGTTCGACAGTTTCAATTGCGGCATCATCGCGTCGGCATCGCCCAGTTCGACGGTCACCGGCAGATCGGCGACGGTCAGGCGCTTGGCCGCCAGCGGTGCCGGCGGGCCCGAGGTGGCGCGGGCAAAAATGAACACGCTGTCGCCCGGTTGCACCTTGGCTTTGAGCTCGCTGGCCAGATCCACACGCACTTTCAACAGCGCCGCCGCTTTAGTCGCCGGTGCCTGAGCAACCTTGCCGCCGCTGGCTTGCAGTTTTTCGGTGGCGCGAGTGATGCCGCCTTGCAGGGCCTCGCGGGATTTGTCCTGCGGCGGCAGTTGCGCCAGCAGACGGTTCCAGTAGTCGATGGCTTCCTGATAACGCTCGCCTTCGAACGCGGCGATGCCCAACAGGCCGAGACTGGTGACTTCCTTCGGATCGGCTTTCAGCGCTTCGTCGGTCAGGGCCTGAACCTTGTCCGACCATTTTTTGTTGTCGGCAAAGTACTGGGCCTGCGCCCACTGGCCGAGCAGTTCCGGCTGGCGACCGGCGAGATTGACGGCACGTTCGAACATCTTCGCCGCGTCCGCCGGGCGATCCTGAGCCATGTAGGTGCGACCGAGGAAATACACGCCTTCAGCCGAATCCGGTTGTGCGGCAACTGCGCGCTCCAGACGCTGGGTCATCTCTTCCATCGACTGCGGCGCCTGGGCGAACTCGCGGGTCAGTTCAACCTTGTCGCTCGCGCCAAAATGCAGATACAGACCGAGTCCCAACACCGGCACCAGCACGGCTGCCAGCAGCGGCAACGGCTTGCCCAGACGCGAAACCCGCGCCGGCGCCGCACCTTCAGTGTCGGCAAGCAACTCACGGGCTGCTTCGGCACGGCCACTGTCCATTTGCGCAGCATCGAGGACGCCTTCGGCCTGCTGCGATTGCAGCTCGGCGACGCGTTCCTGATACAGCGCGACGTTGAGAGCGGTTCGATCCTCTTCACGCTGGGCGCGACGTTCACGCAGGACGGGGATCAGCAGGAAACTCAGGGCGACCAGAAGCAACAGCCCTGCGGCAAGCCAGAAATCAATCATTCTTGGTTTTTATCCAACAGTTGGTCGAGGCGCTGACGCTCTTCAGGGGACAGCGATTGCGGCGTCTCGGCGCGTTGCCCGCGACGGCGGCGGACGATCACCGCGATCACCACGAAGCCACCCAGCAACAGGCCGGCCGGGCCGAACCAGAGCAAAGCGGTCTTGGCATTGAGCGCCGGTTTGTAGCGGACGAAATCACCGTAGCGGTCGACCATGAAGTCGATGATCTGCTGATTATCCTTGCCCTCGCCGAGCATGCGGAAAATCTCTTTGCGCAGGTCGGCGGCAATCGGCGCGTTGGAGTCGGCAATGTCCTGGTTCTGGCACTTGGGGCAGCGCAGTTCCTTGGTCAGTTCGCGAAAACGTTCGCGATCGCCTTCTTTGGCGAACTCGTAGGTATCGATGGCGGCGTGGGCCACACCGGCCAGGCTCAAGCCCAGCACCATGGCAGCTAAAAAGCGCTTCATGGCTTGGCCTCGTCGACCAGCGCCTGATACTTGGCCGCCAGTTTTTCCCGCCAGACCTGCTCGTCGATCACCCCGACGTACTTGTCGCGGATGATGCCCTTGGCGTCGATGAAGAAGGTTTCCGGCGCACCGTAGACACCGAGGTTCAGGCCCAGGGAGCCTTCGTCGTCGCGGATGTCGAGTTGATACGGATTGTGGAATTCGGCCAGCCACTTCAACGCATCGGCGTTGGTGTCCTTGTAGTTGATGCCGTAGATCACCACGCCGCGCTCGGCGAGTTTGTTCAGCACCGGGTGCTCGACCCGGCAGGAAATGCACCAGGTGCCCCAGACGTTGACCAGTGCCGGTTTGCCGAGAATGTCGGCCTTGGTCAGGGTCTTGTCGCCCTGCACCGCCGGCAGCGAAAACTCCGGGAACGGCTTGTTGATCATCGCCGACGGCAGCTCCGCCGGATCCAGATACAGACCGCGATAAAGGAATACGGCCACCAGCAGGAAAATCGCCAATGGCACCAGCATCAACCAACGTCTCATGCAGCGGCTCCTTCCATGCCCAGCGCTTCACGCACGCGGGCTTTGACCTTCACTCGATAACGCCGATCCAGCGCCGCCAGCAGACCACCGAAACCGGTCAGCAGACCGCCGAACCAGATCCAGCGCACGAACGGCTTGACGTGAACCCGCACCGCCCAGGCGCCATCGCCCAACGGTTCGCCCAAGGCGACGTAGAGATCGCGGGTGAAACCGGCGTCGATCCCGGCCTCGGTCATCACCGAGTTCTGCACGGTGTACAGACGTTTTTCCGGGTGCAGCACGCTGACTTCCTGACCGTTGCGGATCACCCGGACGGTGCCCTTGTCGGAGGTGAAGTTCGGGCCTTCGAAGTGCTTGGCGCCTTCGAACACGAACTGATAACCGGCCAGATCCATCGACTCGCCTGGTGCCAGACGCAGGTCGCGTTCGGCACTGTTCTGGCTCGACAACACCACGCCCAGCGCACAGACGGCGATACCGAGGTGGGCGATCTGCATGCCCCAGTAACTGCGGGTCAGGGTCGGCAGGCCTTTGATCAGACCTTTGTGGCGGGTCTTGTCGAAGATGTCGCGCACGCCGGCCAGCAACACCCAGGCCGCGAGCAGGAACGTCGCGATGACGGCCCAGTTGAAATCGCCGTAAGCGACACCGGCCACCACCGCCAGGGCAACGCTGCCCAGCAGCACCGGGGTCAGCATGCTGACCAGCCATTTCACCGGGGTGTCTTTCCAGCGCACGATCACGCCGACCGCCATCACCAGCATCAACAGCGCCATCAACGGAATGAACAACGCGTTGAAGTACGGCGGGCCGACCGACAGCTTGGCGCCGCTGATCGCGTCGAGAATCAGCGGATACAGGGTGCCGAGCAGGATCATCGACGCTGCCACCACCAGCACCAGGTTATTGCCCAGCAGCAGGGTTTCCCGCGACCACAGGTTGAAGCCGACCTGGCTCTTGACCACCGGAGCGCGCAATGCGAACAGGGTCAGCGAACCACCGACCACGAACAGCAGGAAGATCAGGATGAACACGCCGCGCTCGGGATCGGAGGCAAACGCGTGCACCGAGGTCAGCACGCCGGAACGCACGAGGAAGGTGCCGAGCAGACTCAGGGAGAACGCCGCAATCGCCAGCAACACCGTCCAGCTCTTGAACACGCCGCGTTTTTCGGTGACCGCCAGCGAGTGAATCAGCGCCGTGCCCACCAGCCATGGCATGAACGAGGCGTTTTCCACCGGGTCCCAGAACCACCAGCCGCCCCAGCCGAGTTCGTAATAAGCCCACCACGAACCGAGGGTGATGCCGATGCCGAGGAAGGCCCAGGCGACGATGGTCCACGGACGCGACCAGCGTGCCCACGCGGCATCGAGACGACCGCCGAGCAACGCGGCGATGGCGAACGCGAAGGCCACCGAGAAACCGACGTAGCCCATGTACAGCATCGGCGGATGCACGATCAGACCGATGTCCTGCAGCAATGGGTTGAGGTCACGACCGTCGGCCGGGATCTGCGGCAGGATCCGCGAAAACGGGTTCGAGGTGAGGATCAGGAACAGCAGAAAACCGGTGCTGATCATGCCCATCACCGCCAGCACGCGAGCGAGCATCACTTGCGGCAGTTGCCGGGAGAACACCGACACGGCGAAGGTCCAGCCGCCAAGGATCAACGCCCACAGCAGCAGCGACCCTTCGTGGGCGCCCCACACCGCGCTGAACTTGTAGTACCACGGCAGCGCGCTGTTGGAGTTCATCGCGACGTAAGCCACGGAGAAATCGTCGGTCATGAAGGCGTAGGTCAGGCAACCGAAGGCGAACAGCAGAAATGCGAACTGCCCCCACGCCGCCGGTTGGGCGAGGCCCATCCACAGACGATCGCCGCGCCAGGCACCGAGCAACGGCACCACGGCCTGCACCAGCGCAAAACACAGCGCCAGAATCATGGCCAGATGGCCTAACTCAGGAATGAAAATGCTGGATGTCATCGATCAACCCTCCTTCGCAGGGGTTGGCGCGGATTGACCGCTGTCCTTCAGGGCTTTGGTCACTTCAGGCGGCATGTATTTCTCGTCGTGCTTGGCCAGCACTTCATCGGCGACTACCACGCCATCGGCGTTGAGCTTGCCGAGCGCGACGATGCCCTGCCCTTCGCGGAACAGATCCGGCAGGATTCCACGGTAGGTGATGGTCACGGACTTGTTGAAGTCAGTGACCACGAATTTCACGTCCAGCGAATCCGTGGAGCGTTGCAGCGAGCCCTTCTCGACCATGCCGCCGGCGCGGATGCGGGTGTCCTGCGGCGCTTCGCCGTTGGCGATCTGGGTCGGGGTGTAAAACAGGTTTATGTTCTGCTGCAGGGCGCTCAGGGCCAGGCCGACGGCAGCGCCGACCCCGACCAGAATTGCCAGGATGATGATCAGACGCTTTTTACGCAGCGGATTCACTTGCCGTTCTCCCGGCGCAGACGACGCGCCTCTTGTTGCAGATAACGCTTGCGGGCCGCGATCGGCGCCGCCACGTTGAGGATCAGTACCGCCAGACAGATGCCGTAGGCCGACCAGACATACAGGCCGTGATGGCCCATGGCGAGGAAGTCGCCGAATGACGCGAAACTCATCGAGCGGCCTCCAGGCTGTTCTGCACTTCTTCTTTCACCCAACTGGCGCGGGCTTCGCGCTTGAGCACTTCAAGGCGCATGCGCAGCAACAGCACGGCGCCGAAGAAACAGTAGAAACCCAGCACCGTCAGCAGCAGCGGTAGCCACATCTCGACGGGCATCGCCGGTTTTTCGGTGAGGGTGAAGGTCGCGCCCTGGTGCAGGGTGTTCCACCACTCCACCGAGTATT
The DNA here is from genome assembly GCF_059423925.1 of Pseudomonas sp. GW458-11-26-14-LB4. Lineage (NCBI taxonomy): Bacteria > Pseudomonadati > Pseudomonadota > Gammaproteobacteria > Pseudomonadales > Pseudomonadaceae > Pseudomonas > Pseudomonas sp. GW458-11-26-14-LB4. Next base: position 310,023 of record NZ_JBWKYU010000002.1, on the reverse strand, counting down.
TGATGATCGGAATGTTGATCACGCCGACGATGGCCAGCACCGCGCAGGCCTTGGCGGCGCTGTCGCGGTTGCTGATGGCGTTGCCCAGCGCGATCACGCCGAAATACAGGAACAGCAGAATCAGCATCGAGGTCAGACGCGCGTCCCAGACCCACCACGAACCCCAGGTCGGTTTGCCCCAGATCGCCCCGGTGACCAGCGCCACGGCGGTCATCCACGCACCGATCGGTGCGGCGCACTGCAGGGCGACATCGGCCAGTTTCATCTTCCACACCAGCCCGACCACCCCGCACACCGCCAGCATCACGTAGATCGACTGAGCGAGCATCGCGGCGGGCACGTGGATATAGATGATGCGAAAGCTGTTGCCTTGCTGATAGTCCGGCGGCGCGAAGGCCAGGCCCCAGATGACGCCAACGCAGATCAGCAACAACGCGGCGAGGCTCAACCACGGCAGCAACTTGCTGCTGATGCCGTAGAACCACTTGGGCGAGCCGAGCTTGTGAAACCAGGTCCAGTTCATACTGTTTCCATCACGGGTGCCGCTCATCGGTGTGAGCAGTCTCAGGGTCTTTGCTGGTTAAATTTTAACCAGACCTCATTATTCGCCGACGCTGATCTTCAGGCCAGCCGCTATTGCAAAAGGTGTCAGGGTTATCGCCAGGGCGGTCAGGCTGCCAAGCCACAACAGATAACCAAGCGCCGGCATGCCCTGCAATGCCGCCTGCAAGGCGCCACTGCCGAGGATCAACACCGGGATGTACAACGGCAGAATCAGCAGCGCCAGCAACAGGCCACCGCGTTTCAGACCGACCGTCAGCGCCGCGCCCACCGCGCCGAGCAAGCTCAGCACCGGTGTTCCCAGCAGCAACGAAAGCAGCAAAACCGGCAGACACGCAGCCGGCAACCCGAGCATCAACGCCAGTAACGGCGAGAGCAAAACCAGTGCCAGCCCGGAAAAAAGCCAGTGTGCCAGCACCTTGGCCAATACCAGAAGTGGCAGGGGGTGCGGCGAAAGGACCCACTGTTCAAGGGAGCCATCTTCGAAATCACTGCGAAAAAGCCCGTCCAGCGAGAGCAGGACCGACAAAAGTGCCGCCACCCAGACTAACCCCGGGGACAAGTTTTGCAATACTTGAGTTTCCGGTCCGACGGCCAGCGGGAACAGCGCGATGACGATGGCGAAGAAAATCAGCGGATTGGCCAGCTCCGCCGGGCGGCGGAACAGCAGTCGGGATTCACGGGCAACCAGCAGGCCGAACACACTCATACCGACCAATTCCCCAGATCGATGTCGCGATAACCGGCCGGCATCCGGCTCAGCGTATGGTGCGTGGTGAGCACCACCAGCCCTCCCCGTTCGCAGTGCCCGGCCAGGTGTTCTTCAAGCTGTGCCACGCCCTGTTTGTCGAGGGCGGTGAACGGTTCGTCGAGAATCCACAACGGCGGGCTGTCCAGATACAACCGCGCCAATGCCACGCGGCGCTGCTGGCCGGCGGACAGACTGTGGCAGGGAACATCCTCGAAACCGCGCAATCCAACCGCCGCCAGGGCCTGCCAGATCGCGTCGCGTTCGGCGGGTTGATGCAGGGCGCAGAGCCAGGCGAGGTTTTCTTCCGGCGTGAGCAGATCCTTGATCCCGGCGGCATGGCCGATCCACAGCAGGTTGCGCGCCAGCTCGCTGCGTTGCTCGCCCAGCGGCTTGCCGTTGAGCAGTACCTGACCGTCGGTCGGCTGCATCAAACCGGCCAGCAAACGCAGCAGGCTGGTCTTGCCGCTGCCGTTGGGGCCGCTGATCTGCACCATATCGCCACTGGCCAGTCTCAATTCGAGATTGTCGAAGAGCAGTCTGAGATCACGTTCACACGCGAGGGCAACGGTTTGCAGGACAGGACTGGTCAAGGGTTCACGGGCCTTATACGGTTCAAGTCGGCTCTGGCGCGGCCGTTAAAGAGTTGCAGCATAGATGCATTGACGGCTCGATCTAGAGAGCTGCGTCAAACAATTGCAATGTTTTCGCCACTCCTGGAACGACGGGCGGCATTATACATGTCGCCATCCTCTCTCCAGAGTGCATTTTCCTCAGGTTGTGTCCGCGTATGACAGGCGAAATGAACATCCTCCCGCTCCCGCCCACCACCCCGGCGACCGTTCGCCCGCAGGTGGGTGAGTTGCTGAAGTTGCTGACGCCGGTCGACGGGCTGATTGCCGCCGGCCAGAGCGCCAAGGCCGAGGTGTTGTCGCTCAAGCAGGCGGATCAGACCTTTCAATTGCTGCTCAAGGTGACACTGGACAGCGGCCGTCAGACCACCGTGCAGGCGACCAGCAATCTGCCGCTGCCTCAAGGCACCAGTCTGGCGATCACCCAACCGTCGGCGGGCAATCTGGCGATCACCGTGCAACAGGCCATCGCCAGCAGCGTTGCCACCCTCACCCGCATCGACACCGCGCAACTGCCGGTGGGCACGCTGCTGCAAGGCAAGGTGCTCACGGCTCAGGTCTTGCCGCAGGTGCCAGGGCAACCGACGGTGTATCGCTCGATGGTCAGCCTGCTCAACACCGCGTTGAGCGGCACCACCCTGAGCATCGACAGCCCGCAACCGTTGCGTATCGGCACCTTGCTGTCGGCGCTGGTGCAGGACTCGCAGACCCTGAAGTTCCTGCCGCTGAGCAATCGCCAGGAACAACTGGCGGTCAGCCAGCAACTGGTCAGTCAGCAAAGCCGTCAGGGCTCGCTCGACGGCTTGCTGAAAATGCTCCAGAGCCTGCCCCCCGCCACCGATCAGACCTCCCAGGATTTGCGTGCCGCCGTGGACAAACTGCTCGCCAACCTGCCGGACGTGCAGCAACTGAGCACCCCAAAAGGTCTGGCCCAGGCGCTGGCCAACAGCGGCGTGTTCCTCGAAACCAAACTGCTGACCGGACAGAACCCGACGCTGGTCCCGGACATGAAAGCCGATCTGCTCAAGCTGATCGCCCAACTCACACCCGGCCTGCCCGGCAACACCAACCTGAACGCAATTATCGCCGCCAACACCCTGGCCCAGGCGCTGCCGAGTTTCGTGCGCAACGCCCTCGGCATGCTCGGCCAGGTCAGCGCGAAACCGGTGCCGAGCAGTTTTCCGCTGCCCGACCGGCTGCTGCAAAGTCTGGAAGGTGAAGGCGATCTGGAACATTTGCTGCGCCTCGCCGCAGCCGCCGTGTCGCGCTTGCAAAGCCATCAGCTGTCGAGTCTGGAACAGACCGGCGTCACCGACGACGGCCGCCTGCTGAGCACCTGGCAACTGGAAATCCCGATGCGCAACCTGCAGGACATCGTGCCGTTGCAGGTCAAGTTCCAGCGCGAAGAAGCACCGGAGAAACAGGAAGCGAACGAGCAGCGCCGCGATGAGCGCGAGCCGAAACAACAACTGTGGCGCGTCGATCTGGCGTTCGACATGGAACCGCTGGGGCCGATGCAGATTCAGGCGCAATTGATCAGCGGCAGCCTGTCCAGTCAGCTATGGGCCGAGCGGCCGTACACCGCGAGCCTGATCGAAAGCAATCTGACTGCACTGCGCCAGCGCCTGCTGGATTCCGGGCTGAACGTCGGCGACATCGACTGCCACCTCGGCACCCCGCCGCAAGGCATCCAAACCCGCCTCGAACACCGCTGGGTCGACGAAACCGCATGAATGACACCACCGCTCCACGCCAGGCCATCGCCCTCAAATACGACGGCAGCCACGCCCCGACCCTCACCGCCAAGGGCGACGAAGCACTGGCCGAAGAAATCCTGCGGATCGCCCGCGACTGTGAAGTGCCGATCTACGAAAACGCCGAACTGGTGAAGTTGCTGGCGCGGATGGAACTGGGCGACAGCATCCCCGAAGAGCTGTACCGCACGATCGCCGAGATCATCGCGTTCGCCTGGAACCTCAAGGGCAAGTTCCCGGCGGGACACAACCCGGATGCACCGATGGTCGAGAAAGACGTCACCGAACGCGGCGACGATTACTGAAGGCAAAAAAAACGCAGTCATCGATGACTGCGTTTTTTCGTTCCCACCTGAAGCTTTTAGCTGCTTCTGTGCAGCTTGCGCATCAACTCCGCCTCAGCCTGGGTCAACCCGCAGGACTGGGTCAGCTCATCGACACTCGCGCCCATCCCCACCAGTTTCGCCGCCTGGGCGAATGACAGGCTGGATGGATCACGCTGCTCGAGCTGGGCGAGTTTGTCCGGGATCGGACCGACGACCGAGCGCAGCTCGTGCAGGGCTTCGCCCATGCGCACGTTGCCGTTCTGGTAATCGTCGACACGCTTGGCCAGGTCCTTGATGCGCTGATCACGCAGCGCATCGCCCTGGGCCTGTTGCGCAGCGATCACCCGCTGCGCCTTGATGTACGCCAGAAACATCGCCAGCGTGCCTGCCCAGAACAGGAACAGGACAATGACCGCTACCTCGAGAATCAATCAGATGTTCTCCAGTTCCGACCATTCTTCTTCGCTCATCATCTTGTCCAGCTCGACCAGGATCAGCAACTCGTTGTTCTTGTTGCACACGCCCTGGATGAACTTGGCCGACTCTTCGTTACCGACGTTCGGTGCGGTTTCGATTTCCGACTGACGCAGGTAAACCACTTCGGCCACGCTGTCGACCATGATGCCAACCACTTGCTTGTCGGCTTCGATGATGACGATACGGGTGTTGTCGCTGATTTCACCGCTCATCAGGCCAAAGCGCTGACGGGTATCGATCACGGTCACCACGTTGCCGCGCAGGTTGATGATGCCCAGCACGTAGCTTGGCGCGCCCGGAACCGGAGCGATCTCGGTGTAGCGCAGGACTTCCTGAACGCGCATCACGTTGATGCCGTAGGTTTCGTTGTCCAGCTTGAAGGTCACCCATTGCAGGATCGGATCTTCGGAACCCTTTGCCGCCGTAGCCTTGTCGTTCATACCCTAGCCCCTCGAAAAACCGCGCCTGGCGGTGTGTGTTTCGTTCGCCGGCATTTGAATGCCGGTACTGTCTTTATGTCGGTTTGTGGTTCGGCTTACTGCCGGACATGTGCTTTGCCCCACCGCTGGCGATCAACTCGGCCAGTGCGGAAACATCGAGCAAGGCGCACATGTGTTCAATCACCGTGCCGGCGAGCCATGGCCGCTGACCCCGGTGACTTCTCCATTTGATTTCATTCGGGTCCAGACGCAACGAGCGACTGACCTGATGCACCGCCAGGCCCCACTCGTAACCCTGCACCGAAATCACGTATTGCAGGCCCTGACGGAAATCATCGCGGTAGCGATCCGGCATGACCCAGCGTGCGGTGTCCAGCACCTTCAGGTTGCCGGCCTGGCTCGGCAGAATCCCGAGGAACCATTCCGGCTGACCGAACAGCGGCGTCAGCTCATGGCCGGCCAGCGAATAGATCGAGCCCAGGCACACCAGCGGCACCGCCAGGGTCAACCCGGCGACGTCGAACAGCAGGCATTCGAACGCTTCCGAAGCCCAGGCCGGACGACCGTCGGTTTCTACCGGTGGCGGCGTGTTGCTGGGCGGCAGATGCACTTCCACCAGCGGCGCAACCAGGGTCGGCTCGACCGGGGCTGGCGCAGGTGCTTCAGATTCTGGCTCTGGGACTACGGGAGCCGGAGGCGTTTGCAGAAGCTGGGTTTGCAGCAGCGGCGCCAGGGTCGATACCACGCGCACCGGCTCAGGCTCTTTGATCAACGTCGCAGGCGCCTTCGCTACCACAGCGGCAGGCGCTGCAACCGGGGCGATCGGCCGGGCGGCTTTTTGCGCATCCCGGGCCTGCTCTTCAAGCACGGCGGCCTGGAATTCATCGAGCGCCGCGGCGGTCTCGACCACCTCGACCGGGGCTGCGATTTGCTGCTCGACCTCGTCCGGCACTTCCTGCAGCAAGCCGTCCAGATAGGACTGCAGCGCCAGTTGCGGCTTCGACGTCAGCTTGATCGGCCGATTCATGCTCAAGCCACCTGCGGAACGAGTTGCTGCGCCAGCAGATGCTTGAGCAGCGCGCGGTAAGCCAGCACGCCACGGCTCTTGCCGTCGAATTGCGAAGGGGTGACACCGGCACGACTGGCGTCGCGCAGACGGGTATCGACCGGGATGTAACCCTGCCATATCTCGTCGGGGAATTTGTCGCGCAGCACGCGCAAGGTGCCCATCGACGCCTGAGTGCGGCGGTCGAACAGGGTCGGCACGATGCTGAACGGCAGCGCCTGTTTGCGCGAGCGGTTGATCATCGCCAGGGTGTTGACCATGCGCTCCAGGCCTTTGACGGCCAAGTGCTCGGTCTGCACCGGGATCACCAGTTGCTGACTCGCGGCCAAGGCGTTGACCATCAACACGCCGAGCAACGGCGGGCTGTCGATGATCGCGTAATCGAAGTCCTGCCACAGTTGCGCCAGACTCTTGGCGATCACCAGACCCAGGCCACTCTGCCCCGGCGACTGGCGCTCGAGGGTGGCCAGCGCGGTGCTCGACGGCAACAGGGAAATGCGTTCATCGCTGGTCGACAGCAGCAGCTGGCCCGGCAGGCCTTGCGGCACGCTGCCCTTATGCAGAAACAGGTCGTAGTTACTGTGTTCCAGGCTGTCGGGGTCGTAACCGAAATAGCTGGTCATCGAGCCGTGCGGGTCGAGATCGACCACGACCACGCGCTTGCCCGCCTCTGCCAGCAAACCGGCTAAAGCGATGGAAGAAGTGGTTTTACCAACACCACCCTTTTGATTGGCGACTGCCCAGACTCTCATTCAGATCGTTCCTCCCGGCCGGGATACTCGGCCGAGACATGGTTCAGCGTATTAATGCGGGCGACGGAGAATTGACGGCACTCTCGCGTCCCGGCGTCTTGACCGGGGTCGGTGCAGTTTGTGTGCCAGCACGCTTCAACGCGGCATCCGGTTGCGCATGGGCGGTTCCGGTGCCGGTCAGGCTGCGGCGCACATCAAGATTGCGCGACACCACCAGCACCACACGACGGTTCTTCGCCCGGCCTTCGGCGGTGGCGTTGTTGGCCACCGGCTGGAATTCGCCGTAGCCCACCGACGCCATGCGGCCAGGGTTGACACCCTGCATCGCCAGCATGCGCACGATGCTCGCCGAACGCGCCGAGGACAGTTCCCAGTTGGTCGGGTACTGCGCCGTGCGGATCGGTTGATCGTCGGTGAAGCCTTCGACGTGGATCGGGTTGTCGAACGGTTTGAGAATCGCTGCGACCTTGTCGATGATGTTGAACGCGATATCGCTGGGCATCGCATCACCGCTGCCGAACAACAGGCTGGAGTTGAGTTCGATCTCGACCCACAGCTCGTTGCCGCGCACGGTCATCTGGTTCGAGGAGATCAGGTCACCGAACGCGGCGCTGATGTCATCGGCGATGCTTTTCAGCGGATCGCTGGCCCCGGCGATGCCGGCGTCGACCTGTTCGGCGTCCTTGACCAGCGGCTTGGCCGGGGTCACGGTCTTCGGTCGTTCTTCACCGATCGGGATCGGCTTAAGCGCGCGGTCGGAGTCGGTGAAGACCCCGATCAGCGCTTCGGAGATGATCTTGTACTTGCCTTCGTTGATCGACGAGATGGAGTACATCACCACGAAAAAGGCAAAGAGCAAGGTAATGAAGTCGGCGTAGGAAACCAGCCAGCGTTCATGGTTTACGTGCTCTTCATGCTGGCGACGACGTGCCATGAGGTCAGTCCCTTAATCCATGAAGCCCTGAAGCTTCAACTCGATGGAGCGTGGGTTTTCACCTTCAGCGATCGACAAAATACCTTCCAACAACATTTCGCGATAACGCGACTGTCGCAACGCGATTGACTTGAGCTTGGCAGCCACCGGCAACAGGATCAGGTTGGCACTGGCCACACCGTAGATGGTGGCGACGAATGCGACCGCGATACCGTTACCCAGTTGCGACGGATCGGCGAGGTTGCCCATCACGTGGATCAGGCCCATCACCGCACCGATGATGCCGATGGTCGGCGCGTAGCCGCCCATGCTTTCAAACACTTTGGCTGCTTCGACATCGCGGGCTTCCTGGGTGTAGAAATCCACTTCGAGGATGCTGCGGATCGCTTCCGGCTCGGCGCCGTCGACCAGCAGTTGCAGGCCTTTACGCGAGTAGGCATCAGGCTCGGCATCCGCCACGCCTTCCAGGCCCAGCAGGCCTTCCTTGCGCGCGGTGAGGCTCCAGTTGACCACGCGGTCTATACCGCCGGCCAGATCCACACGCGGCGGGAAAAAGATCCACGCCAGAATCTGCATGGCGCGCTTGAACGCGCTCATCGGCGATTGCAGCAGCGCGGCACCGACGGTGCCACCGAGCACGATCAGCGCCGCCGGGCCGTTGGCCAGCGCGCCGAGGTGACCGCCTTCCAGGTAGTTGCCGCCGATGATGGCGACGAACGCCATGATGATCCCGATAAGGCTTAGAACATCCATCAGACGCATGCCTCGACGATGTGCTTGCCGATATCGTCCAGGCTGTACACCGCGTCGGCGAGGTCAGCTTTGACGATGGCCATCGGCATGCCGTAGATCACGCAACTGGCTTCGTCCTGAGCCCAGACCGTGCTGCCACCCTGCTTGAGCAGGCGTGCGCCTTCACGGCCGTCGGCGCCCATGCCGGTCAGTACCACCGCCAGAACTTTGTCACTGTAGGATTTGGCTGCAGAACCGAAGGTGATGTCCACGCACGGCTTGTAGTTCAGACGCTCGTCGCCCGGCAGGATTTTCACCGCGCCACGGCCATCGATCATCATCTGCTTGCCACCCGGCGCCAGCAGCGCCAGGCCCGGACGCAGGATGTCGCCATCCTCGGCTTCCTTGACGCTGATGCGGCACAGCTTGTCCAGACGTTCGGCGAAGGCCTTGGTGAAGGCCGCCGGCATGTGCTGGATCAGCACGATCGGCGCCGGGAAGTTGGCCGGCAACTGGGTCAGAACCCGTTGCAGGGCCACCGGGCCACCGGTCGATGTACCAATCGCCACGAGCTTGTAGTTTTTGCGTTTAGGGGCCGGCGACGAAGCGCTGGCCGCTGGCGCGCGAGTCGGTGCAGGCGCAGGTGCCGGACGGGCCGGAGCACTGTGGCTGCCAAAGCTCGACGGCGCTGCTGCCGGAGTCGGCGCAGGTGCAGGTGTAGCGGCAGGCGCCGGCGCACTGTAGGCACTGAAACGACGGTTACTGCGCGAGATGCTGTGAACCTTCTCGCACAGCAGTTGCTTGACCTTCTCCGGATTGCGGGAGATGTCTTCGAAATTCTTCGGCAGGAAATCCACCGCGCCGGCATCCAGCGCATCCAGGGTGACCCGGGCGCCTTCGTGCGTCAGCGAGGAGAACATCAACACCGGGGTCGGGCAGCGCTGCATGATGTGCCGCACGGCCGTGATGCCATCCATCATCGGCATCTCGTAGTCCATGGTGATCACGTCCGGCTTGAGGGCCAGGGCCTGATCGATCGCCTCTTTACCGTTGGTTGCCGTGCCGACAACCTGGATGCTCGGATCCGCTGAAAGAATTTCCGAGACGCGGCGGCGGAAAAAACCCGAATCGTCCACCACCAGGACTTTGACTGCCATAAACACTCCATTAGGTGCGGCGGGACGTTGTCGCCCCGCCGCCCCGGATTCAAATACGCCGTGCGGCGTAACGCTTGAGCATGCTCGGAACATCGAGAATCAGTGCAATGCGGCCGTCACCGGTGATGGTGGCGCCGGACATGCCCGGAGTTCCCTGGAGCATCTTGCCCAATGGCTTGATGACCACTTCTTCCTGGCCGACCAGTTGATCGACGACGAAGCCGATCCGCTGGGTGCCCACCGAAAGGATCACCACATGGCCTTCGCGCTGCTCTTCGTGAGCGGCAGAGCTGACCAGCCAGCGCTTGAGGTAGAACAATGGCAGCGCCTTGTCCCGCACGATCACCACTTCCTGGCCGTCCACCACGTTGGTGGTCGACAGGTCGAGGTGGAAGATTTCGTTGACGTTCACCAGCGGGAACGCGAACGCCTGGTTGCCGAGCATCACCATCAGGGTCGGCATGATCGCCAGCGTCAGCGGCACCTTGATGACGATCTTCGAGCCCTGGCCCTTGGTCGAGTAGATGTTGATCGAACCGTTGAGCTGGGAAATCTTGGTCTTCACCACGTCCATGCCGACACCGCGGCCGGACACGTCGGAGATCTCGGTCTTGGTCGAGAAACCCGGGGCGAAAATCAGGTTGTAGCACTCGGTGTCGCTCAGGCGATCGGCGGCATCTTTGTCCATCACACCGCGTTTCACGGCGATGGCGCGCAGGACGTTCGGGTCCATGCCCTTGCCATCGTCGGAGATCGACAGCAGGATGTGGTCGCCTTCCTGCTCGGCCGCCAGAATCACCTTGCCGCCACGGGCCTTGCCCGAAGCTTCACGTTCTTCCGGCGACTCGATGCCGTGGTCAACCGCGTTGCGCACCAAGTGGACCAGCGGGTCGGCCAGTGCCTCGACGAGGTTCTTGTCGAGGTCGGTCTCTTCGCCCACCAGTTCCAGGTTGATCTCTTTCTTGAGCTGGCGTGCCAGGTCGCGAACCAGACGCGGGAAGCGGCCGAAGACTTTCTTGATCGGCTGCATCCGGGTCTTCATGACCGCGGTCTGCAAGTCGGCGGTGACCACGTCGAGGTTCGACACGGCCTTCTGCATCGACTCGTCGCCGCTGTTCAAGCCCAGGCGCACCAGACGGTTACGCACCAGTACCAGCTCGCCGACCATGTTCATGATTTCGTCGAGACGTGCAGTGTCCACACGCACGGTGGTCTCGGCTTCGCTCGCCGGTTTTTCCGGTGGCGGCGTCGCCGGTGCACGGGCCGGAGCCGGTGCCGCAGCGGCAGCCGGTTTGGCCGGTTCGGCTTTCGGCTCAGGCGCTTTCGCAGCAGGTTTTGCCGCAGCGGCCGGGGCCTTCGCAGCAGGCGCCGCGACAGCCGAAGCATTGCCGGCAGTCACGACCGCACCGGTGGCGACGTCAGTGAACTTGCCTTTGCCATGCAGATCGTCGAGCAGCGATTCGAACTCGTGATCGCTGATCAGATCGCTACCGGCCGCAGCCGCTGCCGGAGCAGCCGTTGCAGGAACCGAAGCAATCGCCGACTCCAGCGCATCAACGGCAAAGTTGCCCTTGCCGTGCAACTGATCGAGCAAGGCCTCGAATTCGTCGTCGGTGATGTCCGAGCTGTCGCCCGCCGCCGGAGCAGCAGGTGCAGCGGCCGCCGGTGCCACGGCGTCGGCCGCGAACTGGCCTTTGCCATGCAACTGGTCGAGCAGCGACTCGAACTCGGCGTCGGTGATTTCATCGCTGGCCGCTTCGGTGGAAGCAGGTGCAGCGGCAGCCGCCGGGGCTTCGGCTTCGGCCTTGACGGCGTTCAGCGAGTCCAGCAACTGTTCAAATTCGTTATCGGTGATGTCACCCGAATCACCTTCGACGACCAGTTCTTCGATCATCTCGGCGACAGGCGAAGCCGGGGCTTCATCCGCCGATTGCGGTTCGGCCAGACGCGCCAGGGCGGCCAGCAGTTCCGGGGTGGCGGCGGTGATCGGGCTGCGATCGCGGACTTCGCTGAACATGCTGTTCACCGCGTCCAGCGCTTCGAGCACCACGTCCATCAGTTCTGCATCGACGCGTCGTTCACCCTTGCGCAGGATGTCGAACACGTTTTCGGCGATGTGACAGCACTCCACCAGCTCGTTGAGCTGAAGGAAGCCGGCGCCCCCTTTTACAGTGTGGAAACCGCGAAAAATTGCGTTGAGCAGATCTGCGTCATCCGGGCGGCTTTCCAGCTCGACCAGTTGTTCGGACAGTTGCTCAAGAATCTCGCCGGCCTCAACCAGGAAATCCTGAAGGATCTCTTCATCGGCGCCGAAGCTCATTAATGGGGTGCTCCTACAGGTCTAAAAACCCAAAAAAACTCAAAATCCAAGGCTGGATAGCAAATCGTCCACATCGTCCTGACCGGACACAACGTCTTCTCGTTTATCGGCATGAATCTGCGGACCTTCACCCTGCGAGAGATGTTTTTGTGGATCTTTTTCAGCAAGCATCGCCGCACGGTCATGTTCGATGCCCGCAAAGCGGTCCACCTGGCTGGCCATGAGCACGAGCTTGAGCAGGTTGCTTTCGACTTCGGTGACCAATTGGGTCACGCGCTTGATCACCTGACCGGTGAGGTCCTGGTAATCCTGGGCGAGCAGAATGTCGTTCAGATTGCTCGACACCGCGCGGTTGTCCGCGCTGCTGCGTGCCAGAAAACCGTCGACCCGGCGCGCCAGTTCACGGAACTCTTCAGCCCCGACCTCACGGCGCATGAAGCGGCTCCAATCGGCGCTCAAGGCCTGGGCTTCGTCAGCCAGGCCATTGACCACAGGGGTCGCGCTTTCCACCAGATCCATGGTGCGGTTGGCGGCAGCTTCGGTCAGTTTGACCACGTAGCCCAGGCGCTCGGTAGCGTCGGTGATTTGCGACACTTCCTCAGCCTGTGGCATGTGCGGATCGATCTGGAAATTGACGATCGCACTGTGCAGTTCACGCGTGAGCTTGCCCACTTCCTGGTACAGGCCACGGTCACGGGTCTGATTGAGCTCATGGATCAGTTGCACAGCGTCGCCGAACTTGCCTTTTTCAAGGCTCTCGACCAGTTCGACCGCGTGTTTTTTCAGGGTCGACTCAAAATCGCCCTGTGAAGATTCGTTATGCTCCATAGCTCCCCCGCGCGTTCATCAGCCGATGCGTTCGAAAATCTTCTCGATTTTTTCTTTCAACGCCTGGGCCGTGAAAGGTTTGACCACGTAGCCGTTAACGCCGGCCTGGGCCGCTTCGATGATCTGCTCGCGCTTGGCTTCAGCGGTCACCATCAGCACTGGCAGGTGCTTGAGCTTTTCATCGGCACGCACGTGGCGCAGCAGGTCGATACCGGTCATGCCGGGCATGTTCCAGTCGGTCACCAGAAAGTCGATGCTGCCGCTGTTGAGTACCGGAATGGCAGTGGTGCCATCGTCGGCTTCAACGGTGTTGGTGAACCCCAGATCACGCAACAGGTTCTTGATGATCCGCCGCATCGTTGAGAAGTCATCAACGATGAGGATTTTCATGTCTTTGTTCAATTCGACCTCCAAGCAGTCTTAAACGCGCCCAGCACCTGGACGCGCCATTTCAATCAATCCGGCAAAACACTCGATGACTGTCTGGAGCACAACAGATCAAGACCGGTGCCGTTCACCACCGCACCAGCCTCGTTCGCAGTGTCCCCACACTGCCTTCAGCGCGCTCGCCACTCCCCCAAACGCCCCCGCAAGCGGGCCGCGCACTGGCTGTGTAACTGGCTGACCCGCGATTCACTGACGCCAAGGACTTCACCGATCTCCTTGAGGTTCAGCTCTTCGTCGTAGTACAGCGCCAACACCAGTCGCTCACGCTCCGGCAAATTGGCAATCGCGTCCGCCAGCGCGGCCTGGAAACGTTCGTCTTCCAGATCGCGCGACGGCTCCAGATGAGCACTGGCGCCATCCTCGTGCAGCCCTTCGTGTTCGCCGTCCTGCAACAGGTCGTCGAAACTGAACAGCCGGCTGCCCAGGGTGTCGTTCAAAATCCCGTAGTAATCGTCGAGACTCAATTGGAGTTCGGCCGCAACTTCGTGATCTTTAGCGTCACGGCCGGTTTTAGCTTCAATCGAGCGAATTGCGTCGCTGACCATACGGGTATTGCGGTGAACCGAGCGTGGCGCCCAGTCCCCCTTACGGACTTCATCGAGCATCGCACCGCGGATCCGGATGCCCGCGTACGTTTCAAAACTGGCGCCCTTGCTGGCGTCGTATTTGGTCGAGACTTCGAGCAGGCCGATCATCCCGGCCTGGATCAGGTCTTCGACCTGCACACTGGCCGGCAATCGCGCCAGCAAGTGGTAGGCGATGCGTTTGACCAGTGGCGCGTAACGCTCGATCAGCTCGTACTGCGCGTCACGCGCCGACTTCTTGTAGAAATTCATACCGCTGGCGGTCATAGCACAGGTCCTGCCGTTTGCTGCACGAGGCGCTCGACGAAAAATTCGAGGTGGCCGCGCGGGTTGGCGGGCAGCGGCCAGGTGTCGACCTTCTGTGCGATCGCCTTGAACGCCAGTGCGCACTTGGAACGCGGGAAGGCTTCATAGACCGCACGCTGCTTCTGCACCGCCTTGCGCACGCTTTCGTCGTAGGGCACCGCGCCGACGTATTGTAGGGCGACGTCGAGGAAGCGATCCGTGACCTTGGTCAACTTGGCGAACAGATTGCGACCTTCCTGCGGGCTCTGGGCCATGTTGGCCAGGACGCGGAAGCGATTCATGCCGTAATCGCGGTTCAGCAGTTTGATCAGCGCGTAGGCGTCGGTGATCGAGGTCGGCTCGTCGCAGACCACCAGCAACACTTCCTGGGCCGCGCGCACGAAACTGACTACCGAGTCACCAATACCCGCAGCGGTGTCGATCACCAGTACGTCGAGGTTGTCGCCGATGTCGCTGAACGCCTGAATCAGGCCGGCATGCTGGGCCGGGCTCAGGTGAACCATGCTCTGGGTGCCGGAAGCGGCCGGCACGATGCGGATCCCGCCGGGGCCTTGCAACAGCACGTCGCGCAGCTCGCAGCGGCCTTCGATCACGTCGGCCAGGGTGCGTTTGGGTGTGAGGCCCAGCAGAACGTCGACGTTCGCCAGCCCCAGGTCGGCGTCCAGCAGCATGACCCGACGGCCAAGCTCTGCCAGCGCCAGGGACAAGTTCACTGACACATTAGTCTTGCCGACGCCACCTTTGCCGCCGGTCACCGCGATCACCTGTACGGGATGCATGCTGCCCATGTTATTTCTTTACCTTGTCTTGCATAGACGGAGGCCACATTACTGGCTGCGCGTTCACAACCGGAACAATGCATGGCAGACCATCGATGTAGGTACAAAAACGGTTCATTACCTCAGCCAACCTGCTTGGTCGGACTGTGGTAGATATCAGCGAACATGTCAGCCATGGCTTCTTCGCTGGGTTCTTCCTGCATTTGCACACTGACGGCGCGGCTGACCAGTTGATGACGGCGCGGCAGATGCAGATCATCCGGAATACGCGGCCCATCGGTCAGGTAGGCGACCGGCAGTTCGTGACTGATCGCCAGGCTCAGCACTTCGCCAAGGCTGGCCGTCTCATCCAGTTTAGTCAGGATGCAGCCGGCCAGCCCGCAACGCTTGTAACTGTGATAAGCGGCGGTTAGAACCTGTTTCTGGCTGGTGGTTGCCAGGACCAGATAATTTTTTGAGCGAATGCCACGACCGGCCAGACTTTCCAGCTGCATGCGCAGGGCCGGATCGCTGGCTTGCAGGCCGGCGGTATCGATCAGCACCACGCGTTTGCGCAGCAGTGGATCCAGCGCCTGCACCAGGGACTGGCCCGGATCGACGTGAGTCACCGAAACGTTAAGGATGCGACCCAGAGTCTTGAGCTGCTCCTGCGCGCCGATACGGAAACTGTCCATGCTCACCAGCGCGATGTTCTGCGCGCCGTACTTGAGCACGTAGCGGGCGGCCAGTTTGGCCAGCGTGGTGGTCTTGCCCATGCCGGCAGGACCGACCATCGCAATCACCCCACCCTCTTCCAGCGGCTCGACTTCCGGTACGGCAATCATTCGTGCCAGGTGCGCCAGCAGCATGCGCCAGGCCTGACGAGGTTCGTCGATCTCGGTGATCATCGACAGCAGATCACGGGACAACGGGCCGGACAAACCGATGCGTTGCAGACGACGGTACAGATTGGCCTGGGCCGGACGGCTGCCTTGCAGCTGGTTCCAGGCCAGGGTGCCGAGTTGCACTTCCATCAGTTCGCGCAGGCTGTTGAGTTCGAAACGCATCGAATCCAGTGCACGCGGGTCAACGCCAGCGGAAACCGCTGCAGGCGCCGGCGCCGGACGAGCCGGAGCTTCGTAGGTCGGTTCGGTCAGCGGCTCGGCAGCGGTCAGCGGCAGGCCGGCCGTCAACGGCAGCCCGGCGAACAACTGGCGATTGGTGTTGCCGTCGGCTTCGCCACGCAAGCTCAGTTCGGCCTGGGCGGTGACGATGCGCGACTGGGTCTTGCGCAGCTCATCCTCGAGTTCCATGTTCGGAACACGCGGGGCCAGCGCCGACAGTTTGTAATCGAGCGCCGCCGTCAGCTCGACGCCGCCGGCAATGCGGCGGTTGCCAATGATGGCGGCATCAGCGCCCAGCTCATCACGAACCAGCTTCATGGCCTGACGCATATCGGCGGCGAAAAAACGCTTAACTTGCATAAACCACTACCTCAGCCGTTGGGCCCTACTGTCGCAACGATGGTCACTTGCTTGTTGTCCGGAATTTCCTGGTAGGCCAGCACATGCAGTCCGGGAACTGCCAGGCGACCAAAGCGCGAGAGCATCGCGCGAACCGGGCCTGCTACCAACAGGATCACCGGCTGACCTTGCATTTCCTGGCGCTGCGCCGCTTCGATCAGCGAACGCTGCAGCTTCTCGGCCATGCTCGGCTCCAGCAGAACGCCCTCTTCCGAGCCTTGTCCTGCCTTCTGCAGACTATTGAGCAATATTTGTTCCAACCTTGGCTCCAGCGTGATAACTGGCAGCTCCGACTCAGTCCCTACAATGCTTTGGACGATGGCGCGGGATACGCCGACCCGCACAGCGGCCACCAAAGCGGCGGTATCTTGACTCTTGGCGGCATTGTTGGCGATGGCTTCGGCAATGCTGCGGATATCGCGCACCGGCACGTGCTCGGCCAGCAACGCCTGCAATACTTTGAGCAACTGCGACAGCGTGACCACGCCGGGCACCAGCTCTTCTGCCAGTTTCGGCGAGCTCTTGGCCAGCAATTGCATCAGTTGCTGGACTTCTTCGTGGCCGATCAGCTCGCTGGAGTGCTTGTACAGAATCTGGTTCAAGTGGGTCGCAACCACGGTGCTGGCATCGACCACGGTATAACCGAGCGATTGCGCCTGGGCGCGCTGGCTGACTTCGATCCACACCGCCTCCAGGCCGAAAGCCGGATCTTTGGCGGTAATGCCGTTGAGCGTGCCGTAGACCTGCCCCGGGTTGATCGCCAGTTCGCGATCCGGGTAGATCTCGGCTTCGGCCAGGATCACGCCCATCAGGGTCAGGCGATAGGCGCTCGGCGCCAGGTCGAGGTTGTCGCGGATGTGCACGGTCGGCATCAGGAAGCCCAGATCCTGCGAGAGCTTTTTGCGCACGCCCTTGATCCGCGCCAGCAATTGCCCGCCCTGGTTGCGGTCCACCAACGGAATCAGACGGTAGCCGACTTCCAGGCCGATCATGTCGATCGGGGTCACGTCGTCCCAGCCCAGCTCCTTGGTTTCCATGGCGCGGGCTGGCGACGGCAGCAGTTCCTGTTGACGCTTGACCTCTTCCAGCGCGATGACCTTGGCCACGTTCTGCTTCTTCCAGAACAGGTAAGCGCCACCGGCAGCCAGCGCAGCCATGGTCAGGAACGAGAAGTGCGGCATGCCCGGCACCAGGCCCATGACCGCCATCAGACCGGCAGCCACCGCCAGCGCTTTCGGCGAGGCGAACATCTGGCGATTGATCTGCTTGCCCATGTCTTCCGAACCGGAAGCACGGGTCACCATGATCGCTGCCGCTGTAGATAACAACAGTGATGGCAATTGCGCCACTAAACCGTCACCGATGGTCAGCAAGGCGTAAACCTTGCCCGCGTCAGCGAACGTCATGTTGTGCTGGAAGATACCGACGGCCATACCGCCGATCAGGTTGATGAACAGAATCAGCAGACCGGCGATGGCGTCACCGCGTACGAACTTGCTGGCACCGTCCATCGAACCGTAGAACTCGGCCTCTTGGGCAACTTCAGAACGACGGGCCTTGGCCTGCGCCTGGTCGATCAGACCGGCATTGAGGTCGGCGTCGATCGCCATTTGCTTGCCGGGCATCGCATCGAGGGTGAAACGCGCGCTCACTTCGGAGATCCGGCCGGCCCCCTTGGTTACCACGACGAAGTTGATGATCATCAGGATCGCGAAGACCACGATACCGACCACGTAGTTACCGCCGATCACCACCTCACCGAAAGCCTGGATCACCTTACCGGCGGCGGCGTGGCCGTCCTGACCGTGGAGCATCACCACCCGCGTCGACGCCACGTTCAGCGCCAGCCGCAGCAGCGTCGCCACCAGCAGGATGGTCGGGAACACCGCGAAATCCAGCGGCCGCAAGGCGTATACGCAGACCAGCAGCACGACGATCGACAGGGCAATGTTGAAGGTGAAGAACACGTCGAGCAGGAACGGCGGCACCGGCAACATCATCATCGCCAGCATGACCAGCAGCAACAGCGGCACACCCAGATTGCCTCGACTGAGGTCGGCAACATTCGAGCGAGCAGTGTTGAATAACTGAGAGCGATCCACCGGTTTTCCCCGTTCCTTTAAAGCAAACTTTTGACGCCCAGAGCGGGCGCACGGCGGCTACTGCAAGAAGCCTTCCAACTTTTGCCGATGATTGAAACAGAGGGGTTTGGGCGTGGTTTTTCTGCTGGGCGGGATGCCGCTTTCGCAAGAAGTCAGCAAAAAGTGTCTTTTAAACTCGGGTGTTTAAAAGACACCTTCAGACACGCCTTACAGGCTACGAATCCTTGCGCCGTTGCCTACAGCTACGCCAGAATCCGCCGGCTTGTGCGCTGTGGGGTCGGGTTCTATTGTGGATCTGTCGCTGACGAATCAGCGATCGGGTTTAGCGACCCGGACTATCTCAGTGCATCAGCGTTCATGGCTTCGTTGCGGGACTCTTCGTCCGCAATTACGTTATGGCGGCTGTATGCGGGAGACCTTTGGGTCTACCGGGGTGCCTGAGACCGGTTCGCTAACCTGCGTACAGCTGCCACCTTCACTTGTTTAGCGACAGGCGAGAGTGGCTCCATAACTCAGGAGCTTCACCATGATCAAACCAACACCCAACCCACCCGAAACCGATCCCGCCTCGCCCTACGAATCCGCCGATTCCAGAAAGCTTCACGAAGCCGCCGACCGCGCCCTCGATCACTATCTCTGCCCGCCCGGCTCCACGCCACCACCGCGCAAGAACCGCAGAATGTACGCCGTCACCGCGGACTTCAAAAACGAAGAGCTGCTGGCCGATGCCTGCGAAACCCTCGCCTCGGCCAGAACCATCGTCAATGACTTCACCCACCTCATGCCCGCCTCCCAGCGCAGGACATTGGTGGGTATTGCGCAACTGATCATGCTCGGGGAACTGGCAGTGAATCGGGTGCTGGATAATCTGGAAATACCGTCGACGCAGACTTCCGCGTAAAGGCTTGAGAGAGGTGTCGTGGCGGCTGACGCCTTCGCGGGCAGGCAACACAGGTCATCAGGCATAAAAAAACCGCCACCGGATTTAACCGGATGGCGGTTTTTTTGCTTCATCACCATCAGGAATCGCGCCGCAAATCCGGCGGGATCGGCAGGTCGTCCTTGAGCGGTTCCGGGAACTTGCCCTTGCCCGCGCGGTGCTGGCGGATCTGGTAGACGTAAGCCAGCACCTGGGCGACCGCCAGGTACAGGCCGCCGGGGATTTCTTCTTCCAGCTCCGTGGAGTAATAGATCGAACGCGCCAGCGCCGGCGATTCGAGGAGCATGACGTTGTTGGCCACGGCGATTTCGCGGATCTTCAGCGCCAGGAAGTCGCTGCCCTTGGCCAGCAGCATCGGCGCCCCGCCCTTCTCGGCGTCGTACTTGAGCGCCACGGCGTAGTGGGTCGGGTTGGTGATGACCACGTCGGCATCCGGAATCGCCGCCATCATCCGCCGCTGCGACATCTCGCGCTGCAACTGGCGAATGCGCTGTTTGACCTCCGGCCGACCTTCCTGGTCCTTGTGCTCGTCGCGCACTTCCTGCTTGGTCATTTTGAGCTTTTTGATGCTTTCCCAGATCTGCACGGGCACGTCGACAGCCGCGATGATGATCAACCCGCAGGCCAGCCACAGCGAGCTCCAGCCCACCAGTTGCAAGCTGTGAATGATCGCCCGGTCCAGCGGCTCGTGGGCGATGCGCAGCAGATCGTCGATGTCCGCATTGAGCACCACCAGCGCGACGCCCAAGGTGATAAGGAACTTGGCCAGCGCCTTGAGCAGCTCGACCACAGCCTTCATCGAGAACATCCGCTTGAGGCCCGCCGCCGGGTTCATCCGACTGAACTTGGGTGCCAGCGAACCGGCGGCGAACAGCCAGCCACCCAGCGCAATCGGTCCGAGGAAAGCCGCCAGCAACAGGGTGATCATGATCGGCTGGATCGCCAGCAACGCCTGCAATCCGGAGCTCATCAGGAACGTCGCCATCGAGCGCTCGTCCATGATCACTTCCCGCGACAGCGTGAAGTTCTGGCGCATCAGGTCCATCAATTCCTGCGCCAGCATCCCGCCAAAAATCAGCAGCGCGGCAGAGCCGGCGAGCATGATCGCCAGGGTGTTGAGCTCCTTGGAGCGCGCAATTTCACCCTTTTCCCGGGAGTCCTTTTTGCGCTTCTCCGTGGGGTCTTCTGTTTTGTCCTGACCGCTTTCGCTCTCAGCCATGACTCAGCGCGCCTTTGCCAGTTCGCGTAAAAACTGCAGGGCCTCAGTAGCCAGCGGTTGATACTGATTGAGAATGTCCGCCAACCCGACCCAGACAATGAACAGGCCGAGCACCAGGGTCAGCGGAAAGCCGATGGAGAAAATGTTGAGCTGTGGCGCGGCGCGGGTCATCACACCAAACGCGATGTTGACCACCAGCAGCGCGGTGACTGCCGGCAGCACCAGCAACAACGCGGCGCCCAGCACCCAGCCGAGTTTGCCGGCCAGTTCCCAGTAATGCGTGGTCATCAACCCGCCGCCGACCGGCAGCGTGGTGAAGCTCTCGGTGAGCACTTCGAAGACCACCAGGTGCCCGTTCATCGACAGGAACAGCAAGGTCACCAGCATCGTGAAGAACTGCCCGATCACCGCCACCGACACGCCGTTGGTGGGGTCGATCATCGACGCGAAGCCCATGCCCATCTGGATCGCGACGATCTGCCCGGCCACCACGAAGGCCTGAAAGAACAACTGCAAGGAGAAGCCCAGCACCGCACCGACGAGGATCTGCTCGGCGATCAGCAGCAGACCGCTGAGGTCCAGCGGGCTGACCGCCGGCATCGCCGGCAGGTTGGGCGTAATCACCACGGTGATCGCAAAGGCGAAGTACAGACGGATCCGCCGGGGCACCAGCGTGGTTCCGAAGACGGGCATCACCATCAACATCGAGGCGACGCGAAACATCGGCAGCATGAACGACGCCACCCAGGTACTGATCTGGGTATCGGTCAACTGAAGCAGCGATTGCATGGCTTAGCCGATGACCATCGGAATGTTTTTGTACAGCTGAGTGATGTATTCCATGAACGTCTGCACCAGCCACGGGCCGGCGACGATCAGCGTGACCAGCATCACCAGCAGACGCGGCAGGAAGCTCAGGGTCTGTTCGTTGATCTGGGTCGCGGCCTGGAACATCGACACCAGCAGGCCCACCAACAGACTCGGCACCACCAGAATCGCCACCATCATGGTGGTCAGCCACAGGGCCTCGCGAAAGATGTCGACCGCTACTTCTGGCGTCATGGCGATACACCTCCGAAACTGCTGGCCAGGGTGCCGATGATCAGCGCCCAGCCATCCACCAGCACGAACAGCATGATTTTGAACGGCAGGGAAATGATCAGCGGCGAGAGCATCATCATACCCATCGCCATCAGCACGCTCGCCACCACCAGGTCGATGATCAGGAACGGGATGAAGATCATGAAGCCGATCTGGAACGCGGTCTTCAGTTCAGACGTCACGAACGCCGGCACCAGAATCGTCAGCGGCGCCTGATCCGGCGTCGCGATGTCGGTGCGTTTGGACAGGCGCATGAACAGCTCAAGATCGCTGGAGCGGGTCTGGGCGAGCATGAAGTCCTTGATCGGCACTTGAGCCTTTTCCACCGCCTGCTGGGCCGTCAGCTTTTCCGCGAGGTACGGCTGCAAGGCATCGCTGTTCACGCGGTCGAATACCGGCGCCATGATGAACAGCGTCAGGAACAGCGCCATGCCGGTGAGGATCTGGTTCGACGGCGTCTGCTGCAAGCCCAGGGCCTGACGCAGGATCGAGAAGACGATGATGATCCGGGTGAAACTGGTCATCAGGATGACGGCGGCCGGAATGAAGCTCAGCGCCGTCATGATCAGCAGGATCTGCAGGCTGACCGAGTACTCCTGCGCGCCCTCGGCGTTGGTGCCCAGGGTGATCGCCGGGATCGACAACGGATCGGCGGCGAATGCCAGCGGCGCGGCCAACATCAAGGCCAGGGTCAAGACGATGCGCAACGCACCCATTACTTCTTATCCTTCTGATCCTTGCCGAGGATCTTCAACAGATGCTGGGCAAATTCCGGAGTCGCTTTGTCGGCGGTGCTCGGCACCTCGACCGGCTCTTTGAGCACGTGCAACGCAGTGATGGTTCCGGGGCTGAGACCGAGCAGAATCTGCTCGTTGCCGACCTGCACCAGCATCAGACGGTCACGCGGCCCGAGCGCGCGGGAACCGATCAGCTCGATCACCTGGCCCTTGCCGGCGGGACCTGCCTGCTGCACCCGGCGCAACAGCCAGGCGAGGAAGAAGATCAACCCCAGCACCAGCAACAGACCCAGCACCAGTTGCGTCAGCTGTCCGGCCACGCCGCTGTTGACGGCCGGCGCAGCAGTGGCCGCAGTTGCCGCCACCGGCTCGGCCGCCAGCACGCTGAACGGCAAGGCCAGCGCCAGACCGAACAAAGCCCCCAGAACCTTTTTCACTCAGCGCAGCTTCTTGATGCGTTCGCTCGGGCTGATCACATCAGTCAGACGGATGCCGAACTTTTCGTTGACCACAACCACTTCACCGTGAGCGATCAGGGTGCCATTGACCAGTACGTCCAGCGGCTCGCCGGCCAGACGATCAAGCTCGATCACCGAACCCTGGTTGAGTTGCAGCAGGTTGCGGATGTTGATGTCGGTGCTGCCCACTTCCATCGAGATCGACACTGGGATGTCGAGAATCACGTCGAGGTTCGGACCGTCGAGGGTCACCGGATCGTTGTTCTTCGGCACGCTGCCGAACTCTTCCATCGGCAGACGGTTGGAGCTCGAAGCACCTGCATCGGCGGCCAGCAGCGCGTCGATGTCGGCCTGCCCGGCTTCACCGGTTTCTTCCAGGGCGGCAGCCCATTCATCGGCCAGTGCCTGATCGTCCTGGGTGTTCATATCGTCGTTCATCATTTGTCCTCGGCGGGCAAAAAACCGGTAAAAGAATCAGGGAGTGAGGGCGCCGCTTCAGCGGCGCTCGATCGGCTCGATAACCTGCAACGCAAGATTGCCTTTGTGCGAGCCCATCTTGACCTTGAAGGCCGGCACGCCGTTGGCGCGCATGATCATGTCTTCCGGCATCTCGACCGGAATCACGTCACCCGGCTGCATGTGCAGGATGTCGCGCAGTTTCAACTGGCGGCGAGCCACGGTGGCACCGATCGGCACGTCGACGTCGAGCACGTCCTGGCGCAGGGCGTTGACCCAGCGCTCGTCCTGGTCGTCGAGGTCCGACTGGAAACCGGCGTCGAGCATTTCGCGCACCGGCTCGATCATCGAGTACGGCATGGTCACGTGCAGATCGCCGCCACCGCCGTCGAGTTCGATGTGGAACGTGGAGACCACGATCGCTTCGCTCGGGCCGACGATGTTGGCCATGGCCGGGTTCACTTCCGAGTTGATGTACTCGAAGTTGACTTCCATGATCGCCTGCCAGGCTTCTTTCAAATCGACGAACGCCTGCTCCAGCACCATGCGCACCACACGCAGTTCGGTCGGGGTGAATTCACGCCCTTCGATCTTGGCGTGACGGCCGTCGCCGCCGAAGAAGTTGTCCACCAGCTTGAACACCAGTTTGGCGTCGAGGATGAACAGCGCGGTGCCGCGCAGGGGTTTGATCTTGACCAGGTTGAGGCTGGTCGGCACGTACAGCGAGTGCACGTATTCGCCGAACTTCATCACCTGTACGCCACCGACGGCAACGTCCGCCGAGCGGCGCAGCATGTTGAACATGCTGATGCGGGTGTAGCGGGCAAAACGCTCGTTGATCATTTCCAGAGTCGGCATGCGTCCACGGACGATGCGATCCTGGCTGGTCAGGTCGTAGCTTTTGACACTGCCGGGTTCGGCAGCGTTATCGGTCTGTACCAGACCATCGTCGACACCATGCAACAGCGCGTCGATTTCATCCTGGGACAGCAGATCCTGCACGGCCATGTCGTGTTCCTACTGCAGTACGAAATTAGTGAAAAGCAACTGTTCGATCACCACTTTGCCCAGCTCTTTCTGCGCCACTTCCTGGACGCTGGCTGTGGCCTTCTGGCGCAACATCTCTTGACCGACCGGGGTCGCCAGCGTGGCGAAATCCTGACCGGAGAAGAGCATCACCAGGTTGTTGCGGATCACCGGCATGTGCACTTTGAGCGCTTCCAGATCCGCCTGATTGCGCGCCAGCATGGTGATGCTCACCTGCATGTAGCGCTGACGGCCGTTCTGGTTGTAGTTGGCCACGAAGGCCGGCGCCATCGGCTCGAAAATCGCCGGTTGCTTGCCGACCGGGGCCGCTTCGGCCGCCGCCTCGGGCTTGCTCTGGGCACTGTGCATGAAGAACCAGGTCGCCCCCACAGATGCGCCGATGGCCAGCAGCAACCCGAGCACGATCGCAATGATCATCTTGAGTTTGCCTTTGGTTGCGGGGTCTTTTACTGCTGCAGCTTCGCTCTTCGCCATGCCAATAATCCGTCACTAATCGGGTTTTCACAGTCGCACGGCAAGGCAAGAGCAAGTGTTATGCCAGAAGTGTAGGTAGTAGCGGAGACAACGCTGAAGTCAAAAGCAACCCTCACCCCAGCCCTCTCCCGGAGGGAGAGGGAGCCGATCGAGTTGTCTTGTTGTGATATATCGACCTGAGGCACCGAGTCGACTTGGATTCAGCCCAAACAATAAGGTTAGCGAGCATCTCAAGCATCCCCCAATCAGTTCCCTCTCCCTCCGGGAGAGGGCTAGGGTGAGGGGCTTTTGATTTGATCAGGCGTAGTAGTCGACGGCGCTGGAGCCGATCACGTGAGTGGCGGTGGCCGCGGCTTCAGCGACAGCCGTCGGGGTCAACTCTTCTTCAGCCGAATCCAGGTGACCGCCGGCAGCGCTGGTACGACCGCTCTGCCCCTGCTGCGCCTGTTCCTGACCCTGGCCCTGCCAGCCACGGTTCTGGTCGGACACGTTGACGTCGACCTGCCCCATGCCTTGCTGATTGAACATGTCCCGCAGGCGGTGCATCTGACCGTCGAGGGCTTCACGCACGCTCGGATGCGCACTCATGAAGGTCACCTGGGTCTGCTGGTCCGGGACCATGTTCACCCGGATATCCAGACGTCCGAGCTCGGCCGGTTGCAACTGGATGTCAGCCGCCTTCAGGTTGTTGCTCGACAGGTACATGACCCGGTTGACCACTTCCTCGGTCCAGCCGTTCTGGTGCATGGCAATCGGCTGGTTCACCGGCACCGCGTTGGCGGTTTTCGGCGTGGCAGCCTGGGTCAGCGCCGCCAGACGGTTGGCGAAATCATCGACACGAGTGTCGCTTGTGGCGGTCTTCAGGTCTTTCAGGCCGTCATCGATCAGGCCGCTGAACGCCTTCTCACCGCCCTGACTGGTGCTGTCCTTGTCAGCCTGCACATCGAGCATGCTGGCCATGCCGGCAGCGAAGGTCTGCGCCGAGGTCAATTCGCCGTCAGCCTGAGTCTGGGCCGGGGTGGCCTTGGGCTGGGACTGGCTGGAAGCAGAAATGTGACCACTCTGCTCCATGGCCATGCGCACGGCGGGCAGTGAATCGAGCGGATCCGCCTCGGGGTCGAAAGCCGGGTCAGTGGCCGGCGCCGGATCCTTGACCATACCCGGCAATGCCGCCACGGCAGGTTGATCGGTTTCCGGTTTCGCAGCGGTATCGACGACAGGGGTGGCGGCTACCGGTGCGGTAACGACAGGTTCTACCGCCGCCACCAGTGCCGGATCCACCGGCGCCGTTTCGGCAACAGGGGCCGGCGCGGTGTCGGCAGTGTCGTCATCAGTAGCGGTCTTGTCGTCCGTTGCCGCCGTCGCCGATTTGTCGGCGGGCAAGGCTTTGCCGCTATCGGCAACCGCCGGCTCCGGGGCGGCAGACTGATCCTTGCCGAGGTCTTTCTTGCCGCTGTTGTCGGCGACCTTGTCACGGGCAGGTTTTGCCGAATTGTCGACGCTCACCGAGGGCTTGTTCGGGCCTTGATCGGCGAACACCTGAGCGAAGCTGGAGGCCTTGTCCCCGGGCTCTGCGGCCACTGCCGATGATTTGGACGAGGCAGCTTGCGCCTTGGCCTGGGCGGCGGTCTGAAGAAGAATGTTGGGGCTTGCAGGCATGGCACGGTCTCCGCTGCACTGGGATCGTAGGTACAGTTGGGATAGATGACTGCAAGTGCCGGGCCAGTTTCGTCAGAATTCCGACAAAACCGCCCGGCGGCAGGATCAGTGGGTCAGCGAGCGCTGCCGCTCGGCGACATAAACGGGCCGCACATCGGCGAATTCGCTATGGATGTCGGCGACCAGTTTGATGATTTCAGAAGGGCTTTTGTCTCTGGCATGCTGTTCCAGCTCCTGGCACAGCACCGCAAGACGGGTTGCACCCATGTTGCTGCTGCTGCCCTTGAAGCTGTGCGCAACGGAAGACAATGCGTCGGCATCGGCAGTCTGCTGCAACTCGCGCAGGCGATTTTCGGAATCGGCGAGGAAGGTATCCAGCAGTTCCGGATAGCTGTCTTCCATCACTTCCCGCAGCACGCTTAGCGCCTCGTGGTCCACATGTGTATCAGCCACTTGTTCACTCCTTGATCAAGAATGCGCGGATTATGCCAGAGCCTCCCAGAAAAACTCCACGCGAGCACTGCGACCATCGTCTGACCAGCTGGCATTACGCGCCAATTGCCGGATCAGACTGACTCCGCGCCCCGACAGACGGACACCGTCGAGCGGCCGCTCCATCACGCGCGAGACATCGAATCCCTGGCCGCTGTCTTCGACCCGCACCACCAGACAACCGCCCTCACCTTCCGGCCGCACCTGCAAATGCACGCGCACGTAACCGTCCTGCAAGGCCTCGAGGCGCGCATTGCGCTGCTCATAATAACGGGCGAAACCCGATGCATCGCGCTTGAGGCTCGAATCCAGGCCCAGCACGCCATGCTCCAGCGCGTTGGAATAAAGCTCGGCCAGCACGCTGTACAGTGCGCCACTCTGCCCCCGCAAGCCATGCACTTCCAGTAGCAACTGCAACAGATAAGGCAACGGATTGAAGCGCTTGAGCGTGGCGCCGCGAAATTCGAAGCTCACCGACCAGTCCAGCGGACAGGACTGACCACTGTCGGAATACACCGGCGCCGACGGATTGACCTGCGTCATCTCCAGCAGGCTGACCTCGACCATGCTCACATCGTCCCGGGCCTCACCGCGAAAGTCCTGCAAGGCCTGCTCGATGTCCTCGAACAGCCGATCCGGCTGGCGATTGGCGGCGAACACCTGGTGCAAGCGCTCGACACCAAACAACTGATCGTTGGCATCGCAGGTGTCGATGACCCCGTCGGAGAGCAGAAACACCCGATCGCCCACCGCCATCGAGTGAACCTCGGTGCGGTCATCGAAGGTCTGCGGGCTGAGCACCCCCAGCGGCAGATGCCGAGCCGCCAGCGGCTTGCGCTCCCCGGTAGCCAGGCAATGCAGATAACCGTCGGGCATGCCGCCGTTCCAGACTTCCACCGAGCGCCGCTGAAAGCTCAGGCACAACAGCGTCGCGCAACAGAACATGTCCACCGGCAGGATGCGTTTGAGCTTGGCGTTCATTTCCCTAAGGGTCTCGGCCAGACCGTAACCCTTGGCGGTCATGCCATAGAACACCTCGGCCAGCGGCATGGCGCCGACCGCCGCCGGCAAGCCGTGACCGGTGAAGTCACCGAGCAACACATGCATGTCGCCGGCCGGGGTGTACGCCGCCAACAGCAGGTCGCCATTGAACAGCGCATAGGGTGATTGCAGGTAACGGATATTCGGCGCGCTCAGGCAACCGGAATGCGCGACCTTGTCGAATACAGCCTTGGCGACCCGCTGCTCGTTGAGCAGATAGTCGTGATGCTTGGCGATCAGGTCGCGTTGCTGAAGAACCGTGGCCTGCAAGCGGCGCAAGCGATCCATCGCCTTGATTTTGGCGGCGAGAATCACCTGGTTGTAGGGCTTCGCCAGAAAGTCGTCACCGCCAGCCTCAAGGCAGCGGGCCAGCGCTTCACTTTCCGTCAGCGAGGTGAGGAAGATGATCGGCACCAGATTCTCACCCGCCAGGTTCTTGATCTGGCGTGCGGCTTCGAACCCGTCCATCACCGGCATCATGGCGTCCATCAGCACCAGATGCGGCTTTTGTCGGATAAATGCCTCGACCGCCTCCGCACCGTGGGTGGCCGTCAGCACTTCATGCCCCTGACGACGGACGATGGTCGACAACAACAGCCGGTCAGCGGCGCTGTCTTCGGCGATCAGGATCGTCAGCGGCTCTTGCGGCTGCATGGCCGTCAACTGATGTCGAACAGCTTGTCGAAGTTGGAGATGGCGAGGATTTTCTTCACATCGGAACTGCTATTGACCACGCGGATTTCCGAGTCGTCCCCGCCGACATGATCACGCAGCAGAAGCAGCATGCCGAGTGCCGAACTGTCGAGATAGGTCGCCTCCTTGAGGTCGACAATCACAGATTCGGGCTGCTCTTTTTCGTAGGATTGGCGAAATTCCTGATGCTTGGCGAAATCGAATCGCCCCTTGACCGAAATCGTCAGCTTTTTCTTGTCCGCAGACACTTCTGTAACGACTGACATGTACTGGCTTCCTTGTCATTTGACGAACCTGTACAAGGTTTAGCACCTGAAGGGGCCATGGGCAAGGCGCGATAGCGTCGGGATCTGTGCGAGATCTGCCCGTCAAAACGCCTCGTGGCGCGGCAAACGCTGGGACAACTCGTCCAGCAGCTTCTGTTCGCGCTTGTCTTCGGCGCGCTGCGCTTCATCCAGATAACGTTGTACAAGCTTGCGCAGACCTTCGACCCGGGCGAATGCCTGCTGCCAGGCATCGCGGGCCTTGTCCAGATTGTTCTGGTGCCATTGCAGACTCTGGCGCTGCTGATCGACGGCGGTGTCGAGTTGCGCCAGAAAGCCCTGAAAACCCAGCAGCCACTGCCCGGACACGCCGGTGCTGCCGCGTACGATCCACTGCTCGGAGTAATCCAGACGAAAGGCATGCAGGTCGGCGAGCTTGCTCTCGGCCACCTTCACCTGCCCCTGAAAGTAACCCAGGCGCTGCACGGCGGTTTTCTCGGCCTTCTCGGCCATGTCCACCACCGGCGCCAGACGCGCGGCTCGACTCAGGGCCATGACCGGTTACCCGCCGGCCGCCGGGGCGAAAATCGTGCCGAGATACGCTTCGCTTTCACCCAGGCTGATGTTGTCGTTGAGACCCTGACGCAGGTATCTGACCAGTTGCGGCTGCAGATTGATGGCAAGGTCAGTCTCGCGGTCACCGCCCGCGACATAGGCGCCGACGCTGATCAGATCGCGACTCTGTTGATAGCGCGACCACAGCTGCTTGAAGTATTGCGCACGCTGCATGTGCTCCGGCGACACCACCGCCGGCATCACCCGGCTGATCGAGGCTTCGATATCGATGGCCGGGTAATGACCCTCTTCGGCCAGGCGTCGCGACAGCACGATGTGGCCGTCGAGCACACCACGCGCCGAGTCGGCGATCGGGTCCTGCTGGTCATCTCCTTCGGACAATACGGTGTAGAACGCGGTGATCGAACCCCCGCCCTTCTCCGCATTACCGGCGCGCTCCACCAGTTTCGGCAATTTGGCAAAAACCGACGGCGGATACCCCTTGGTCGCCGGCGGCTCGCCGATGGCCAGGGCGATTTCCCGCTGGGCCTGGGCGAAACGGGTCAGGGAATCCATCAGCAACAGGACATTCTTGCCCTTGTCGCGGAAATACTCGGCGATCCGCGTGCAGTACATCGCCGCGCGCAGACGCATCAGCGGCGCATCGTCCGCAGGCGACGCCACTACAACGGAACGCTTGAGGCCTTCTTCACCGAGGATGTGCTCGATGAACTCCTTAACTTCTCGACCCCGCTCACCGATCAGGCCGACGACAATGATGTCGGCCTCGGTGAAGCGGGTCATCATGCCGAGCAGCACCGATTTACCGACACCGGTACCGGCGAACAGACCCAGACGCTGGCCGCGACCGACCGTCAACAAACCGTTGATGCAACGGATGCCGACGTCCAGCGGCACGCTGATCGGGTCACGGTTGAGCGGGTTGATCGTCGGGCCGTCCATCGGCACCCAGTCTTCGGCCTTCATGCCGCCCTTGCCGTCCAGCGCACGTCCGGCGCCGTCGAGCACGCGACCGAGCATGCTCATGCCCATCGGCAGGCGACCCGTGTCGGCCAGCGGCACCACGCGGGCACCCGGGGCAATGCCAGCCACACTGCCGACCGGCATCAGGAACACCTTGCTGCCGGAGAAACCCATGACTTCGGCTTCAACCTGGGACGGGTGATAGGTGTCGTCGTTGATCACCATGCAGCGGGTGCCCATGGCGGCGCGCAGGCCTTCGGCTTCCAGCGTCAGGCCGACCATGCGCAGCAGCCGCCCTTCGAGAATCGGCGCACCGGCGATTTCGGTGGCCTCGGCGTAGGTGCTCAGGCGCTTGGCGAAACTGGTGCGTTCAAGGCGCATCGGGGGCGTCCGCGAGCGGCTCTTCTGCGACCGGTGCCGGTTTCGGCGCTTCCGGCAGGTCCAGGCTCAGGTCCGGCGCGGCCGGGTGCAGGGCCTGTTCGTGCAACTGGTCGAACAGCTTGGCCATGACCTGGCTGACGCGGGTTTCAATGCTGGCGTCGATCCGGCTGTGGTCGGTCTCGACCCGGCAACCGCCCGGCAGCAGGGATTCGTCTTCGACGATGCGCCAGGTTTCTTCATGACGTTCGCGCAGGGCTTTGACCTGTTCGAAATCCTGTGGATTGACGTACAGCCGCACATTGCCCACGCCCAGCGGCAGCAGCTTGAGGGCGTCGCGCATGACGTGTTCGATCTGCGTCGAGTCGATGGCCAGTTCGCGCTGAATCACCTGCTTGGCGATGTGCTGCACGAGGTCGACCAGTGACTTTTCGATCTGGGTGTCTTGCTCGGCGATGGGCTCGAACAGGTGGCCCATCAGCTGCTCAAGGCTGTTGACCTTGGCCGTCAGGACCACTTCGGCTTCCTGGCGCACCTTGAGGGTGGCGCTGTGAAAGCCTTCCTTTTCGCCGATGGCGAAGCCCTCGTTGTAGGCCTCCTGACGGATGCTTTCGAGTTCTTCCAGAGTCAGTGGCTGGACCTCTTCCAGCGGCACCTCTTCCATTTCCGGCGGTTCAGGCTCCGGTTCCGGCTCGGGCTCAGGTTTCGGCGGGTCGAAGCTGGGCAACGCCCAAGATTCGAAACCACGGACGTCCCGGGCACGGATCAGGTCCGTCACATCGTCGTCATGCTTGTCCATGGGCTTAGATCATTTCCTCGCCGCCCTTGCCACCGAGCACGATTTCTCCGGCTTCGGCCATACGGCGGGCGATGGTGAGGATTTCCTTCTGCGCGGTCTCCACGTCGCTGACGCGCACCGGGCCCTTGGCCTCGAGGTCGTCGCGCAGCAGTTCGGCGGCACGCTTGGACATGTTCTTGAAAATCTTCTCCTTGACGCCTTCGTCCGAACCCTTGAGAGCCAGCACCAGTACGTCGGAAGAGACTTCGCGCAACAGCGCCTGGATCCCGCGGTCGTCGACATCGGCCAGGTTGTTGAACACGAACATGAGGTCTTCGATCTGACCGGACAGGTCTTCGTCGACTTCGCGGATCGAGTCCATGAGCTGGCCTTCGATCGAGCTGTCGAGGAAGTTCATGATGTCCGCCGCCCGCTTGATGCCACCCAGGGTGGTGCGCGAGGCGTTCGAGTTGCCGGAGAACTGCTTCTCGAGGATCTGGTTCAATTCTTTCAGCGCGGCCGGCTGCACGGTGTTCAACGACGAGACGCGCAGGATGATGTCCAGACGCACCTTGTGGTCGAAGTTGCCCAGCACTTCACCGGCCTGATCCGGATCGAGGTACGCGACCACGATCGCCTGGATCTGCGGGTGCTCGTAACGGATCACGTCGGCAACGGCGCGCGGCTCCATCCATTTCAGGCTGTCGAGGCCACTGGTGTTGCCACCCAGCAGAATGCGGTCGATCAGGCCGTTGGCCTTGTCTTCACCCAGGGCCTGGGTGAGCATTTTGCGCACGTAGTCGTCGGAGCCGACGCCCAGGCTGGTCTGATCGCCGACGATGTCGACGAACTCGCTCATGACCTGCTCGACCTGCTCACGGTGGACGTTGCCCATCTGGGCCATGGCCACGCCGACTCGCTGGACCTCTTTGGGGCCCATGTGGCGCAGCACTTGTGCGGCATCGGTCGAACCCAGGGACAGCAGCAGAATCGCGGCTTTATCGACCCGGGACAGTTTGGCGACGGCGGCTCGGTTATCACTCATCTGCGTTAATCCACTCTTTCACGACCTGGGCCACACGACCCGGGTCTTCTGCCACCAGACTCTTGATTGCGTTCAACTGAGCGTCATAACCCTCGCTCGGGCTCGGCAGCAGGATGCTGGTCGGGCCGCCGAGGCTGACGCGATCGTTGGACAGTTCACCATCCAGACCGCCCATGCCACCGAGTTCCATGTCGCCGCCCAGACCGGCCAGCTCCTTGCTTTTGCCGCCACCGGTGATGTTGTTGAGCACCGGACGCAGCACGCCGAACACCAGCACCAGGATGAACAACACACCCAGCACTTGTTTGACGATGTCCCAGAACCATGGCTGGGAGTAGAACGGAATGTCGGCGATCACTTCGCCGCGCTCGGCGGAGAACGGCATGTTGATCACGCTGACGCTGTCGCCACGGCTGGCGTCGAAGCCGACGGCGTCCTGTACCAGACGAGTGAAGCGCGCCAATTCGTCCGCGCTCCACGGCGCACGGGTGGTTTCACCGTTGGCCGGGTTGATCTTGACCTGATCGTCCACCACCACCGACACCGACAGGCGATTCAGGCGACCTTGCTGCTGTTTGGTGTGGCTGATGGAGCGGTCGAGTTCGAAGTTCTTGGTGGATTGTTGACGCTTGTCCGCCGGGTACGGCGCGAGCATCGGCTGGCCGGTAGCCGGGTCCATGATCTGCTGACCGTTGGCATCAACCAGTGGCTGGCCAGGTTGCACCATGCTCGCCGGGGCGGCTGCGCCACCGGTGGTCTGCGGCGCCGAAGCCGGCGACGGTGGCTGGTTGCTCAGGGCACCCGGCACACCTTGCGGGCCATTGCTGGCGGTGCGTTGTTCGTTGACCGACTGCTCGCTGCGCAGCGCCGGTTGATCCGGGTTGAACTGCTCGGCGGTCGATTCGACGGCACTGAAATCGACGTCGGCCGAGACTTCAGCCTTGTAGCGATCGTTGCCCAGTACCGGTTGCAGAATGTTGTGCACGCGCTGGGTGAGCATGCTTTCCATGCGGCGGCTGTAGTCGAACTGCTTGCCGGCCATGGTCATTTCGGAATTTTCCGCCTGATCCGACAGCAGGTTGCCCTTCTGGTCGACGACGGTGATCTGCGATTTGCTCAGCTCGGGAACAGAGGTTGCCACCAGGTTGATAATGGCAACGACCTGGCCTGGCTCCAGCGAACGACCGGAATACAGCTCCACCAGTACCGAAGCGCTTGGCTTGCGTTCGTCACGCACGAACACCGAGCTTTTCGGGATCGCCAGGTGAACGCGCGCGCCCTTGACGTTGTTCAGGCTGGAAATGGTGCGGGCCAGTTCGCCTTCGAGGCCGCGACGATAACGGGTCGCTTCCATGAACTGACTGGTGCCCAGACCCTGTTCCTTGTCGAGGATTTCAAAACCGATGTTGCCGTCGCTGGGAGTGACACCAGCGGCCGCGAGCTTGAGCCGCGCACGGGACAGGTCATCGGCCTTGACCAGCAAGGCGCCGGAATTCGGTTCGACGGTGTAGGGAATGTCGGCGGAGGCCAGGGTGTCCATGACCTGCTTGGCGTCCATGCCGGCAAGGCTGCCGTACAGAGGCCGGTAGTCCGGTTGCTGCGACCACAGCACCACGGCAAAGCCAATCGCCACGCTCGCGGCCAGGCCGACCAACAGGCCCACCTGACGCAGCACGGTCATCTCGGAGAGGTTTTCCAGGAAGGACAGGCCGAACAACGGCGGTTTGCCGTCTATCGGGGTGGCCTTGGCCGGAACGTTATCGGCGACTGCTTCTGCCATGACTCAATCTCGTCCTTAAACCGGCATCTGCATGATGTCTTGATAAGCCTGAACCAGCTTGTTGCGCACCTGGGTCAGAGCCTGGAACGACACGCTGGCTTTTTGCGAGGCAATCATCACGTCCGTCAGATCGACGCCGCTCTTGCCGATTTCAAATGCGTTGGCCAACTGAGTCGACGCCTGCTGGGTATCACTGACTTTGTTGATGGCCTGACCGAGCATGTCGGAAAAGCTGCTGCCTGCCACTTCAGGGGCAGCGGCAATCGATTTCGGCTTCGACATGGCGTCCATTTGCATGGCCTTCATGTCCATCATCAACCGATTAAATTCAATACCTTGGCTCATGGTCTACTCTCTTGGGCGGCCCGCAATTTTTTGACACTCACTCGGCGGGTACTCAGGTGTTAGCAACAACGGTGCCAGCTCATGGGCACCGCTTTCAGAAAAGCCGTTTCAAACGTTTGCGCCACCCGTCAGGTGGCGAACAGGTAGCCTTCGACATCCATGCCCGCATCGCGCATTTGCGCCAGTTTGTAACGCAGGGTGCGCGGGCTGATGCCGAGTTTTTCGGCGGCTTCCTTGCGTCGACCGCGTTCGGTACGCAGGGTGTCGATGATCATCTGGAACTCGCGGCGACGCAGGTCATCGCCCAGCGCACCGGCCGAATCCGCCTCGATTTCGACTTCACAAATGACCGGCGCAACCGGCACAACCGACGGCAACGGGGCGAACAGCGCAGGCCCGGAGAGACAGAAATCCTGCGGCTGGATCAACCCGCCCTGCTGCAGAATCAAGGCCCGCTGGACCGCATTATCCAGCTCGCGCACGTTGCCCGGCCACGGATAACCGATCAGGCACGCTTGCGCCTCGGGCGAGAACTTCGCCATCGCGTGCTTCATTTTATTGACGTGTTTGGCCAACAGACGCTCGGCCAGCGGCAGGATATCGGCGGTGCGCTCGCGCAACGGACGCCAGGCCAGCGGAAATACCGACAGACGATAATAGAGGTCTTCACGGAACCGCCCCGCCGCCACTTCACCGGCCAGATCGCGGTTGGTGGTGGCCACCACGCGAATATCGAGAGTGATCGGCTTGCGGGCGCCGACCCGCTCCACTTCCCGCTCCTGCAACACCCGCAGCAGCTTGGCTTGCAGGCCCAGAGGCATTTCGGAAATTTCATCGAGCAGAATGGTGCCGCCGTCCGCCTGTTCGAACTTGCCGGCCTGGGCCGCGATGGCGCCGGTGAACGAGCCTTTTTCGTGACCGAACAGGGTGGCTTCGAGCATGTTGTCCGGGATCGCTGCACAGTTGATCGCAATGAACGGCTGACTGGCGCGATGGGATTGCTGGTGGATGTAGCGCGCCAGCACTTCCTTGCCGGTGCCGGACTCGCCGGAAATCAGCACGGTAGAATCGCTGCGCGCAACCCGCGCCGCCAGATCCAGCAATTGAGCACTGGCCGGCTCGACCGCGACCGGCCCTTCGGCGTCACTGGCGCCAAGGCTGCCCAAGGCGTGGCGCGCCACCAGATCCAGCAGAGCCTTGGGCTCGAACGGCTTGACCAGATAATCCGCCGCGCCCTGGCGCATCGCATCGACCGCGCGCTCGACCGCGCCATGGGCGGTCATCAGCAGCACCGGCAATTGCGGTTGTCGCGCGCGCAGCAGGCCGAGCAATTGATGACCATCCATGCCCGGCATGTTGACGTCGCTGACCACCAGACTGAACGCTTCGCGCTCGACGGCGTTCAGCGCCTCTTCGGCCGAACCCACCGCGTGATAGTCGTGACCGGCCAGCAACAGCGTATCGGCCAGCGCTTCGCGCAACGAGCGGTCATCCTCGACCAGCAGAACCTTGATGCCCATGACCTTCACTCAGCTCCCTGTACAGCAGAAAACAACGGCAGGATGACCTGCGCGCACGTACCGCGCCCGACCCGCGAACGCAGCTGCAATTCTCCCTGATGCGCACGCGCCACGGCCTTGACCACGGTCAGGCCCAGGCCGGTCCCGGTGACTTTGGTGGTGAAAAACGGCTCGCCCAGCCGCGCCAGCACTGTCGCATCGATACCGCTGCCGCTGTCACTGACACACAAACGCAGAGTGTTGTCGCGGGTATAGCAATGCACCTTCAGACGCACCTCACCGGCACTCGCCTGAATCGCGTTTTCAATCAGATTGAGCAGCGCCCCGACCAGCGTGTCGCGATTGCACAGCAACTCGCCGGCATGGCTGTCGCATTGCCAGCGGATCGGCAGATCCTGCACATGGGTCAGCGCCGCGGCCTGCAACGATTGCATCAAGGTATTGGGCGTGATGCGATCAGTCAGCGGCAATTCTCCGCGAGCGAACACCAGCATGTCGCGCACCTGATGCTCGAGCTCGTGCAGACGCTCTTTGAGGCGACCGGCGAAGCGCTGCTGGGTGGCGACCGGCAGTTCCTGCTCGGTCAAATGACTGGCGTACAGCAAGGCGGCGGACAACGGCGTACGAATTTGATGAGCCAGCGAAGCGACCATCCGACCCAGGGAAGACAGTCGCTCGTGGCGCGCAAGCTGATCCTGCAAGTGACGGGTTTCAGTCAGGTCGTTGAGCAGTACCAACTGCCCCGGCTCGGCATCCAGCGAGCGGGTGGCAATCGACAGGCGTCGACCGTTCTTCAAGGAAATTTCGTGGCCGTCATCTTCACGAGGCGCGAAGCAACGGGCGATGACATGGCGCCACAGCTCGCCTTCCAGAGGCAGGCCCAGCAGATCGATGGCGGCCGGATTGGCCTCGCACACGATGCCGTGACCGTCGATGACGATGACGCCGCCGGGCAACAGATCGAGGAGGTTTTGCAGACGGTTGGCCAGGCGTTCTTTTTCCGCCAGTTCCTGCATGCGCTGGGCGCTGACTACGGCCAACTCGCCCTTGAGCTCGGTGACCCGGGCTTCGAGCATGCTATAGGAGTCGGTCAACTGGCTCGACATCTGGTTGAACAGGGCGAATGCCTGCTCAAGCCCCTGGCGGCTCGCCTGCTCTACGGACGGCAGTTGCCCCGAGGACTCGGGAACAGAAGACATCTGGGAGGCTTGGGGCATTGTGCTCTCTCGCTTGGCTGACCGTCAGTTAAACGGAACGTTGCGAGGGACGTAGCAATACCCGTGCCTAAAAAAAACCGCTTATAAATGAAGCAGTTGAAAAACAGGCGTCAATCATCCGCCTGTTCATCACCTTCACGACGGCTCATGCCGTACTTGCGCATCTTCTCCACCAGCGTGGTGCGGCGAATGCGCAGGCGTTCGGCGGCGCGGGCAACGATGCCGTTGGCGTCGTCCAGCGCCTGCTGGATCAAGCCCTGCTCCAGACCACCGAGGTAGTCCTTCAGGTCGAGACCTTCCGGCGGCAGCATGGCGTTGGCGGTGAAGTCCGGCGTGTGGCCGTTGATCGCCACGCGCTCTTCCAGGTCGCTGCGCAGGCTGTCGACCATTTGCTCGTCTTCGTCGTCGACGTAGCGGAATTTCTTCGGCAACTCGACCACGCCGATCACCCCGTACGGATGCATGATCGCCATGCGCTCCACCAGGTTGGCCAGCTCGCGGACGTTGCCCGGCCAGCCATGGCGGCAAAGGGACATGATGGCGGCGGAGTTGAAGCGGATCGAACCGCGCTTCTCGTGCTCCATGCGCGAGATCAGCTCGTTCATCAGCAACGGAATGTCTTCGACGCGCTCACGCAGCGGCGCCATCTCGATCGGGAACACGTTCAGGCGATAGTAGAGGTCTTCGCGGAAGGTGCCGATCTCGATCATGCTTTCGAGATTCTTGTGAGTCGCGGCGATGATGCGCACGTCGACGCTTTGGGTCTTGTTGCTGCCCACGCGCTCGAAGGTGCGCTCCTGCAACACGCGCAGCAGCTTGACCTGCATCGGCAGCGGCATGTCGCCGATTTCATCGAGGAACAGCGTACCGCCGTTGGCCAGCTCGAAGCGGCCGGCACGGCTGGTGATCGCGCCGGTGAAGGCGCCCTTCTCGTGGCCGAACAGTTCGCTTTCCAGCAACTCGGCCGGGATCGCCCCGCAGTTGACCGGTACGAATGGCGCGTCACGACGCTTGGAATGGTAATGCAGGTTGCGCGCAACCACTTCCTTGCCGGTCCCGGACTCGCCGAGGATCAACACGCTGGCGTCGGTGTCGGCCACTTGCTGCATCATCTGACGCACGTGCTGGATCGCGCGGCTGGTGCCGACGAGGCTGCGGAACAGGTTGGGTTCGCGATGGCGGCCGCGCTCTCGGGCCTGGTCGTACATCTCGCGATAGACCTGGGCACGGTGCAGGGAGTCCAGCAGCTTGCTGTAGCTCGGCGGCATTTCGAGGGTTGAAAGTACCCGGCGGCGTTGGTCTTCGGGCAGGTCCACCGAAGAATTATCGCCCATCAGCAAAACCGGAAGGAACTCATCCCAGGTTGAGAGTGTCTTTAGCAAGCCCAAAAGCGC
Source organism: Pseudomonas sp. GW458-11-26-14-LB4 (assembly GCF_059423925.1). Lineage (NCBI taxonomy): Bacteria > Pseudomonadati > Pseudomonadota > Gammaproteobacteria > Pseudomonadales > Pseudomonadaceae > Pseudomonas > Pseudomonas sp. GW458-11-26-14-LB4. Next base: position 271,000 of record NZ_JBWKYU010000002.1, on the reverse strand, counting down.
ACCAGGAGCATTGACCGTCCCGATCAGTACGCAAATGACCTCACGACTAGACGACAAAGAGCCGACTGCCTGCTGCCAGTCATGGCTTCCGCAGGGTAAATTTTCTTCGCCAAGAAAATTTAAGATCACCGCCAGGTCGCGGCGGCGGACGCTATCGTCATCGATCAGCAGAATTTTGGTTTCACGCCACATGCAATAGCAACTTCCCTAGTCAACTCAATGCCCAAAATGAGGGGCAAGCGAGACGCTTGCAGGACACCTTGTGCCTGTAGACGCCTGAAATCTGAAAACAGCCACTAGTTAAGTCAAAAAACCGTGCACAGTCAAATTTATGGCGCACATGTCTGGATTAACTGGGGGTTAATTAACCAAACAGATGGTAAACCTTTGCCGCGTTCTGCGCTTGGGTGATCTGCGACATCTCGTCGACTATCGCCTGACGCTCACCCATGGCGACTTCAAGCAGCTGCTTGTAGACATGCAGCAACTCCTCGAGGTTGTCGCGCAATGCGACCTCGTCCACCGAAGCCTCACTCAAGACATCTTCCATGCAGGAACGGCAATCGAGATCCAGTTGACCGATGGCCTCCCAGTTGCGCTCGGCCAGTGCTCCGACCAACGCTGCCCGGGTTTCTTCGATTCGCTGCAATACAAGACTCATGGTGATCTCCTCAGAACTGCGGAGCGGGCGCAGGCGCGATCGCATCCCAGCCTTCTTTGACGGTGCTCAGCAAGCCGGCAACCTCATCAAGAATACGCGGATCGCTACTGATGTTCGCCTCGGCGAGACGCTTCATCATGTAGATGTAAAGACCGTCCAGATCAGCCAGCGTATCCGCGGAATTTTCCAGATCCAGTCCTTCACGCAGCCCGCTGACGATGCCGATGGCCTTGCTGATCGACGTGCACTTGGCAGGAATGTCCTTGCGCTCGATCGCACCTTTGGCCTGGGCGATACGGTCCAGACCGCCTTCCATCAGCATTTGCACCAGGCGATGAGGGCTCGCTTCAGAGGTCTGAGCGTGCGCACCTACTTTCTGGTATTGCCGAAGGGCTAACATCGGATTCATGTTCTACCTCATTTGCCACAATGACTCGTATGAACAGTGTATCGCCAGCGAGTCGAAAAACTTTAGACCATAAGACAAAAACCCGGCGCACGCTCGAAAGCGTAGCCGGGTTTTTGTCGTTTTTGCATGTTACTTCGCGGATTGCTGAGCGTTCAGCGAGCTGAAGAACGACGTAATGTTGCTCGCCGTCGCCTTCATCTGCCCTACCAGCAAGTCCATGGCGTTGTACTTGGCAGTCAACGTCTTGGTCAGGTTGGCCACACGGACATCCAGGGCTTTTTGCTGATCGGTAATCGTCCGGCTATTGGCATTCAGGATCGTCAGTCGCTGATCCAGCAGACCTTGAGTCTTGCCGTCGGCCGATGTCTTGAGATACGGGTCAACCGCCTTGCTCATGCGCGCCAGCAGACCGTTGGTGTCATTGGTACCACTGAACAACTGCTGTACCTGACCCGTTGCCCCCGGAGCCGCCATGGCCTTGTTGAAGGCAGTGGTGTCGAGCTTCAGGTTACCGGTAATGGAGTCGGTCATGATGCCCACTTCCGACAGATAGGCCATCGAGCCACCCGCGCCCGCGCCGGTAAACTCGGCGCGAATGCTCGCAATCAACGAACGCGGCAAGGAATCGCCAGTGAACGCCGCCTGCACGGTCAGCTTGCCGTCTTCATCCGGCGTGGCCTTGGACAGGCTGTCAACGGTGGTCTTGAGCGAATTGTAGGCATCGACGAACTGCTGAAGCGACGTCTGCAGCCCTTTGGTATTGGTATCAACGGTAACCGTGGACGGCGTCGCGCTGGCAGCGACCAGATTCAGGGTCATGCCGCTGATCGCACCGGTAACCGTATTGCTCTTGCTGGTGACTGCCAGGCCATCGATGGTCAGGGACGCATCCTTGGCGAGCGCGCCCACGGAACCGGAATCACCTGCCGCCGGCGTAGCCGACATGACTTTGGTGCCATCGATTTCCAGACCGGCAATACCGCTGACAGTGAGATCGGAACCCGCACCGGTCTTGTTCGAACCGATCACCAGACGAGAGGCGCCAGTGGCGTCGGTCACGATGTTGGCGGAAATACCATTACTGCCCTGAGCCTTGTTGATCGCATCACGCGTGCTCTGCAAGGTCGCATTGGCCGGGATGGTGACATTGTAATCAGTGCCATTCTGACTGATTTTCAGGGTACCACTCGGAATGGCACTGGATGCACCGCCGGCAAAGGCTGCAGAGGCGACCTTCGAACCGGTAGCCAGTTCTTTCACGACAACGCTGTAAGAGCCCGAAACCGCAGTGTTATCGGAAGTTACAGTCAGCGTTCCAGGCACGCTCGATGTCGCCGTGTAGCCGGCGAATGCGGGATTGGTCTTGCTGCCCAGAGTGGCCAATGCCGCCTGAAAGGTGGTCAGCGCGCTCTTCAGAGCACCCACACCGGAAATTTTCAGCGTGTTGGTTTTGGTCTGGTTATCGATCTGCGTCTGCTTCGGCGATTTGTCAGCGTTGACCAGCGCAGTAACGATCGCACCGATGTCCAGGCCGGAACCCAGGCCCGAACCCGGTAAAATTGGACTTGCCATGTGCATCTCCCTTGGGTTGTTGCCAGTCTTTTGACCAATACCTGCGCCTAAAGAACTTCAAACACTATTCATGCCAGCTATCAGACTTTGGCGTCGAACAACACGTGACTTGCGTTGGCGAGGCTGTCTGCCAGCTTCAGGGCTTCTGCGGAGGGGATCTGTCGTACGACCTCGCCCGTCTCGCTTGCGATCACCTTGACGATGACCTTGCCGGAATGCTCGTCGATCGAAAATTCCAGATTGCGCTTGATCGACTGAACGAACTTCTCGATCTCCTGCACCGCCAGCTTCAGCTTGGTTTCATCTGCTTCCTGGCTCTTTTTCGAGGCAGGAACAGCATCAACGGTCTGAGGCTTGGTTTCCGACGGCTTGTCGGTAACGGTATTGGCTGGTTTGGGAGCCGGATAAGACACGTTAAGCTTGACGCTCATGTCCATGCTCATCACCTCATAACGTAAAAAGCGAGAGAGCACGCAAGCGCACTCCCCCGCTAAAACTCATTCCGAAATTACTGAAGCAGCTTCAGTACAGCGGAAGGCAGTTGGTTGGCTTGAGCCAGAACAGAGGTCGAAGCCTGTTGCAGGGTTTGCTGCTTGGTCAGGTTAGCAGTCTCTGCGGCGAAGTCGGTATCTTGTACGCGACCTTGTGCAGCAGTGGTGTTCTCGGTGATGTTCTGCAAGTTCTGGATGGTGCTGGTCAGACGGTTTTGCGAAGCACCCAGGCTGGCACGAGTTGCACCGATTGCAGCGATAGCGGCGTCGATTGCAGTGATCGCGTTGTCGATGTTCTGCGAAGCGCCAGTTACGGTAGCACCGGTCAGGGACAGAGTACCGCTACCAACCGACAGGCTGACGGCGTCGAACTTGGAGCTCAGTACCAGGTCGATGTGGTTAGCCGAACCGGTGTTTGCACCCACTTGCAGGGTTACAGTACCAGCCGAACCGTCCAGCAGGTTTTTGCCGTTCAGGTTGGTCGAAGCCGAGATACGGGTGATCTCGTCGGACATCTGAGCGAATTCAGCGTTGGTAGCGGTCTGGTCAGCAGTGCCGTTGGTACCGTTACGTGCTTTAACAGCCAGTTCACGCATACGCTGCAGAATGTCGGTAGTAGCTTGCAGAGCGCCTTCAGCGGTCTGGGCAACGGAGATACCGTCGTTGGCGTTCTGGATTGCCTGGGTGTTACCGCGGATCTGGGAAGACATACGGTTGGAGATCTGCAGGCCAGCGGCGTCGTCTTTAGCGCTGTTGATTTTCAGGCCGGAAGACAGGCGCTGCATCGAAGTCGACAGAGCGTCGGAAGCGCGGTTCAGGTTTTTCTGAACGTTCAACGACGTGGTGTTGGTGTTTACTGTTAAAGCCATGACGAATTCCTCGTTGGTTGGGTACTGCGGCTTCCGGCCCTGGCAACCGCCGGGTATGGCCTAGAGAACCTTCGTAATAGTTATCGTCGGGTTTGCAGGTTGCTTGAGGGCTTTTTTGAAAAAATTTGCCATCACCCTGCCACCCCCTAGAAAACAAAGACTTAGCAGCACTTCACCTTCGAAAAAATGACGTCATAAAACCGTCCGTGGCGCAAACCGGCGGGCCAGCGCCTTCGCTCCTCTTCAGGCGGACGATTCTTCCAGCAATTGAATCAACTCGTACTCCATGAAATCGGCAAGTCCCAGCCAGTCCTGACGCTCCTGGCACTCGAGCATTTGTGCGAGCAATTGCGCCCAGACTTGCTGCGTCTGCGTGCCGGCCGACAGCAATGACTGCTGCGCGCCCTCGAACACATCGACCATGGTCAACGCCGCCTCGACATCACGTCCCAGGCGGAACAACCCGGCGCACTGATGGCATTCGTCTACCCAGCTTTGCAGTGCAGTCATTGCACAAACTCCTGATTGAACGCTGTTCCGGCAATCTGCGCACCCGCCCGGCTGCTGTTGAAAAATGCCACCTGCGGCTGACTGGCGATGTATCGCTCCAGCACGCACAGATAACCGCGAAAATTGAGCTGGGTACTGACGCGCTCGCCATACCCGTCACGCACCCAGTGCCGCGCCTGATTCACCGACGGCCCCAGGTCACCGTCATTCCAGCCGGCATGGGTCTTGTTCATCGGGAAAGCAAAATCGGCACCGAACAGCGTGATGCGTGCAGCGCCCATCTTCACCGCCAGGTCCACGGCCGGGTGAATCACACTGCCACCCACATGCAGCAGCGCCCTCGGGTGCTGTTCACGCAATGCCGCATAGACCGGACTGGCCGAGTAGCCGCCGTAACGCTTGCCCTTCCAGGCCCTCAGCACCTCGGGATCACTCATGGGCAGGTACACCAGCGGGATGCCGTCGGAGTCCTCGAAAGGCAAATGCCGGAAGCTGATGCGCTGATCGATGCTCACCACATAGTCGGGCACGATCCCGTGCTCGCGCAGCGGCCGGTAGGCGGTATCGACGCAAATGAACAACGGACGCTCGGCCCGCTCGCGGATCGCGGCCAGACGTTCGAAATGCTGTTCCAGCGTCGGCCCGGTGCCGATCACATAGATCTCCCGACCGGTGCAGGTGCCGAACAGCGTCGCCACATCATCGTCGGCAAGCAATACCGGCAAGCAGTCCTGCAGACGCTGTTGAATGAACGGTGACTGCGGATCGAACTCACGGTTGTTGAAGCTCAAGTGCACTTCGCTGACCAGTCGATCACGAATCTTCGCGTTGAAGTCATCGGCCAGCAGCATTTCGGCAGGCAATGCAAAGAATGGCGTGCAGATGTCGGGCAGGTTGCCGGCGTAGAGCAATTCAACTCGCGGATCCTGCAGCCACTCACGCTGATCGAGCAGTTGCAGCACCAGGGCAAACAGCGCGCCATTGAGGATGTGCACATACAAGCGCTCAAGCCCGGCGCGCTCCAGCAGCACCGCGGGCAAATCCCCGAGGCCGGTGCCGTAGACATGCAGTTGCGGCTTGTCCGCCGGTAGGCTGGCGGCCTGTATCTGCGCCTCGCGGACACGATCATGCCGGCTGGTGAGCTGAATGCCGCCAATGCTCAGCGTCGAGCCCAGCCCTTGCGTCAGTTCGGCCTCAATCGCCGAACTGTCTTCGTTCAGCAATCGTGCGAACAGCGCCGGCCAGCGTCGCTCGACGACTTCAGCATTGGCCTGGAAAAACTCACTCATGGCGCCTCGCGCTCCCTTCAGGCAAAAAAATAGCGTTCAAGGTTAACCCTTGAACGCTATTTTTGTATCCGTCGTTCTTAGCGGATTCAAGGACGATAAATAATCGCCGAACCCCACGACAGACCGACACCGAAACCACTGATCGCGATGCGGTTCCAGTCGGAATCCATCACGTGTTTTTCCAGCAGCAGCGGCACACTTGACGACACGGTGTTGCCGGTCTCGACCATGTCCTTGATGAACTTCTCCGGCTCGCCTTCGAAGCGTCGCGCCACGGCATCGACAATCGCCGCACTGCCCTGGTGAATGCAGAAGGCATCGATGTCATCGGCTTTCAGACCGGAATCGTCGAGCAGTTCGTGCAAGTGCGCCGGCACTTTGAGCAGCGCGAAGTTGAACACCTGACGACCATTCATGAAGAACACGCCATCGGTGACTTTCAGGTGCGGTGCGCCGGAACCGTCAGTACCGAACTTGGCCTTGCCCAGCGCCCAGACCGGGTCTTCGCCCATCCAGGTGGCAGTGGCGGCATCACCGAACAACATGGTGGTGTTGCGGTCTTCCGGATCGACGATCTTCGAATACGGGTCGGCGGTGATCAACAGACCATTCTTCAGGCCGGCGGCTTCCATGAAGCCTTTGATCGCGTAGATGCCGTAGACGTAACCGGAGCAGCCCAGGGAAATATCGAACGCCGCGACATTGGTCGGCAGGCCGAGTTTGTCCTGGACGATGGCCGCGGTGTGCGGCAGGCCTTCCTCGTCACCGTTCTGGGTGACGACGATCAGCGCATCGATGGATTCACGTTTCAGTTCAGGGTTGTTGGCAAACAGCGCATTGGCCGCTTCAACGCACAGATCGGAGGTTTCCTGTTCCGCGTCTTTGCGTGGGAGGAAGGCCGAACCGATCTTGCCGAGGATGAATTCCTCATCCTTCTCGAATTTTGCACCTTGTGCGTAATTGTCCACGCCGGCTACAGGAACGTAGCTCGCAATGCTTTTTATGCCAATCATTACGGCTTCCCAATAATAAACAGCCCAATACCACCGCTCGCAAGGATTCGAGGGGCGCCGACAAACAGAAAACGGCCGCCACAACGGGCAGCCACGGGAAGCGCAAAGGGCTATCACTGGAACCGAAATCGGGCCAGGCGCCATCTCCCCGGTCATTACAATACAGTGAAGATGCGCGTTATGACTCGCAGGTCACGCTATTTTGCCGAATCGGTGACAGATCGGGTCATTCGACCAATGACCAGCCCAGCGGCGTACCGCGTTTGATCGGCTGGCGCGCATGGCGCCCGAGGACGGCATCGGTGTGCTTGGGCGGCAGACCGAGACCGGGACGAATCGCGCGCACATTGGCCGCCGTGAAGGGTTCACCGGCCGCCATATCGGCCGTGACGTACAGCGACCGGCGGTAGACCAGCGACTTTTTCTCGGCCTCGGTCACGCCGTAATGGACCTGGCCCATGGCCTGCCAGGCGCGCTCGGTCTCGACCACCAGGCTGGCCAGTTCCGCCGGCTCCAGCGAGAAACTGGCGTCCACGCCACCGGCCGCACGGTCGAGGGTAAAGTGTTTTTCCACTACCGTCGCGCCCAGCGCCACCGCTGCCACCGACACACCAACGCCCATCGAATGATCGGACAGCCCGACCTCGCAGCCAAACAACTCACGCAGATGCGGGATGGTGCGCACATTGCTGTTGATCGGCGTCGCCGGGTAGGTGCTGGTGCACTTGAGCAGCACCAGATCCTTGCAGCCGGCCTCACGGGCGGCGCGCACGGTTTCGTCGAGTTCGGCGATGCTGGCCATGCCGGTGGAAATGATCAGCGGTTTGCCAGTCGCTGCGACACGGCGAATCAACGGCAGATCGGTGTTTTCGAAACTGGCGATCTTGTAGGCCGGCACATCGAGGCTTTCGAGAAAGTCCACGGCGCTGTCATCGAACGGCGTCGAAAACGCGAGCATGCCCAGCTCTTTGGCCCGGGCGAAGATCGGCGCATGCCATTCCCAGGGCGTGTGGGCCTTTTCATACAGGTCGTAGAGCGAAGTACCGGCCCACAGACTGTTCGGATCCTTGATGAAGAACTCGCCCTCCGCCAGATCCAGGGTCATGGTTTCGGCGGTGTAGGTTTGCAGCTTCAAGGCATGGGCACCGGCCTTTGCCGCCGCTTCGACAATCTGCAAGGCGACGTCCAGCGACTGGTTATGGTTGCCGCTCATTTCAGCGATGATGAACGGCGGCGCATCGGCACCGATCCGGCGGTTGCCGATCTTGAAACTGCTCATTGACGGGATTCCTTCAAAACCTTGCTGAACGCGCAGGCACTCTGGGTAAACCCGGCGTCACGAAAAACATTCATCGAGGGCTGATTGGCCGGCAATACCTGGGCGGTGATGGCGGTCATCTGCGGCCAGTGCGCAGCCACAAAAGTCTCCCCCTGCGCCAGCAGCGCCCTGCCCCAGCCGAGCCCCAGACGCCCTTCGAACAGATACAGCGAAACCTCCGCCTCAAAGCCGCGCAGATCGTAGCGCAGGACACCGACCGGGCCGTCATCCGCCTCGGCCACCAGCAGCAACCGCTGAGGATTGCGCAGGCTCGCGCCCAGCCAGTTCATATGTTGCGTCCAGTCAATCGCCCCGCTGTCCAGTGACCAGCGGCGCACCGCCTCTGCATTGCGCCCCTCGAACAGCAACTGCGCGTCATCCGGCGTCGCCAGACGCAACTTGAGCACCGCACCGGCCAGTGCAGCTGCGACCCGCAACGCGCCGCGCCCGTCGACCAGATGCCGCGAACGCTCGGCCAAGCTCTGGCGCAGATAAAAATTGCCCACGACAAAGCCGATGGCATCGCGCAGTTGCTCGACGCCGACCTGCTCCCGCGCGCCCATGAACACATGCGCGCCGGCCGCCGCCATCACCTCGCCGTTGGCCTGCTGGTTGTTCGACACCGCAATGCAAATCGTCGGCAGGCCCAGGGCCGCGCGTTCCCAACTGGTGCCGCCGCCGGCACCGATAAACAGGTCGGCCTCGGTCATGCGCCGATGAAAATCGCTGACAAAACTGTGCAGCCGCCAGCGCGGCCGCGTTTCGGCCAACGCCTGCATCTCTGCCCAGGCCGGGTTGTCGGCACCGGCGACGAAATCCACTTCAAGCGCCGAAAAATCCGTCAGCGCCAGCATCGCGTGATGGGTCTGGCGCGCCGCATCGAAGCCGCCGAAATTCACCAGCACCCGGCGCGCCACCGGTTTGATCTCGATGGCCGGGCCACTGAACTCTTCGCGCAGCATGGCAAAGCGTGGACCGAGCAGCGTTCGACAACCGGTCGGCAGCAGCGGCTGATAGTTTTCGCTGAGCCCCGAGAGGTTCTGATTGAGCAGCAGATCCACGCTGTAGCGGCGAGTCGCCAGATCATCGACGGCGGCGATCCGTGGCGCGAAGCGACGGGCCGCGGTCTGCCAGTGATGGTCGAGGCCGTAATGGTCGGCGATCACCCAGTCAAATCCGGTCCGCCCTTCCAGCTGCGTCGCCAGTGCATCGATATCCGCCTGCCACGGCAGCATCGATTCGATGGCCTGCTCCGGGTCTTCACCGGCGTAGCGCTCCGGCAACGCGAAGGTCTCGAAGCCTTCGCTCCGCAACGCATCAAGCCGATGCCCCGGCAAACGACGGCAGGCAAACGCGACATGACTGCCTTGGGTGCGCAGCACTCGCGCCAGCGTCAGGCACCGGGCGATGTGGCCGCTGCCAATGGTCGGCGAGGCGTCGGCGCGGATCAGCACTCTCATTGCAACTCTCCGCCAGCCTTGAGGGCGGCGTAGAGGTACTCGGCACGCTTCCAGTCTTCGGCGGTATCGATGTCCTGCACCAGATGCCGGGGCAGGATCACCGGCAGACTGGCCGGCGAATACAGCACCTCCCCACCCAGCCACGCCTCGCTGCGGCCCCAATAGAACTGGCCGGCATCCTGAAAGGCAGCCGGCAGATCCTGCGAACGAGTATTGCGAAACTCGGGGTACAACGCCGTCAGCGCGCCCTTCCCGTCCAGGGTCAGGGCGCGCTGCACCGGAAAGCCGAAATCAGTGACTGAAAAAGCAAAGGACTTGTCCGGATGCTGCGCCAGCAACTCCAGGCCCTGACGCAGAAACCGCGCCTGCAACAGCGGCGCCGTGGCGTACACACAGCAGGCATAATCGAAGGCCGGCAGTTGCTGCAAGGCATGCGCGATCACCGCCGCGGTGCCGGTGAAATCATCGGCCAGCTCCGCCGGACGCATGAACGGCACCTGAGCACCGTTGGCACGCGCCACGTCCGCGATCTCTGCGTCGTCGGTGCTGACCATCACCTGCTCGAACAACCCTGAATCGAGGGCCGTGCGTATCGAACGGACAATCATCGGCACACCGTCGAACGGCTTGAGATTCTTGCGCGGGATGCGCTTGCTGCCCCCACGGGCCGGGATGATTGCGACGTTGTTCAAGGACGTTTTTCCAGCAGGAACCAAGTGATGTCGTCGACCGGGAATTGCGGGTCGCGGCGATACCCGAAGCCGTAATCCAGCAGTTGCAGATCAGGATAACGGTCAAGCATTTCCCCGGCAAAATCGCGTTTGAACAGTTTTCCACTGTTGCCGCGATAGGACACTTCCACCGGCGACGGATTGTAGTACTCGGCGATCAGGATGTAGCGCGAACTCAACGCATACAACTGCGCATACGCCGTCGCCAGTAGTTCCGGCGCCAGATGGATCAGCACGCCTTTGCTCAGGGTCAGGTCGTATTGGCGCTCGCGGGGAAAGTCGAACAGCGAACCGTGCCAGATGTTCGCAATCTCCAGCGCCTGGGCCTGGGCACAGGCGCTGGCATTGATTTCGACGCCGAACAGCTCGCACCTGGGCAGTAACTGACGCAACGCCTGCAAGTTGTTGCCGGCGTTGGTGCCCAGTTCCAGCAAATTGTCGATCCGTCCGGCCCGGGTCAGCGCCTTGGCGAACAACGCCAGATTGGCCGCCACCAGTGGCTGGCCGACGTTGCGATCGACGTACTGGTTGCCGAATTCGCCTTGCCAGAATTGTTCCTGCTCGCTCAGATCACGCATTACCGTTTCCATCCACCGCCACGGCGGCAATCATTCAGTCAACCGACGCAATTGCTCGACCACATAGTCCTGCTGCTGATCGCTCAGCAACGGAAACAGCGGCAGGCTGATCGCTTCGGCGTAATAACGCTCGGCTTCGGGGAAGTCACCTTCGGCAAAACCCAGGTCACGATAGTACGGCTGCAGATGCAGCGGAATGTAGTGCAGGTTCACGCCGATGCCGGCGGCACGCAAGCCTTCGAACACCTGACGGTGACTGAGGCTGATGCGCTCGGTCTGCAAACGCACCACATAAAGATGCCAGGCCGATTCGGCCTCCGGCTGGAGGCTCGGCACAGTCACCGGCAAGTACGCCAGCAAGCGGTCGTAACGCGCGGCCAGCTCCCGTCGACGGGCAATGAATTCGTCCAGCTTGCTCAATTGCGACAGGCCCAGCGCGGCTTGCAGATCGGTGATCCGGTAATTGAACCCCAGCTCGACCTGCTGGTAGTACCACGGGCCGTGGCTGGGCTCGGTCATCTGCTGCGGATCGCGGGTCATGCCGTGGCTGCGCAGGCGTTGCAGGCGCTCGGCCATTTCCGGGCGATTGGTCAGCACCATGCCGCCTTCGCCGCTGGTGATGATCTTCACCGGGTGGAAGCTGAACACGGTCATCGCGGCAAATTCACCGCAGCCCACCGGACGCCCGGCATAGCTTGCGCCGACCGCGTGGGAAGCGTCTTCGATCACCGTGAAGTTGTAGCGCTCGGCCAGTTCGGCAATCCGCCGCATGTCGCAGCTCTGCCCGGAGAACGCCACCGCCACCAGCACTTTGGGCAGCGTGCCGTCCCGTTCGGCAGCATCGAGTTTGCTCGCCAGGACTTCGGCATCGAGGTTCCAGGTCAGCGGATCGATGTCCACGAAATCAACGTCGGCGCCGCAGTAACGGCCGCAATTGGCCGACGCGAGAAAGGTGTTCGGCGTGGTCCACAAGCGGTCGCCCGCGCCGAGCCCCGCCGCGAGACAGGCAATGTGCAGCGCCGCCGTGGCGTTGCACACCGCCACGGCGAAGTCGGCCTGACAACGCTCGGCCATCGCCTGCTCGAAGCGCTCGATAGTCGGGCCCTGGGTCAACCAGTCGGACTGCAACACCTCGACGACCGCGTCGATGTCCGCCTGGTCGAGGCTTTGCCGACCGTAGGGGATCATACCGACAGCTTCGCGTGCAGGTCGGCGATCTGTCCTACCGAGAGGAAGTGCGGGTTGGTGTCGGAGCGGTACTCGAAGTCTTCGCCAACCGGTACGCCACGCTCACCGAGTTTGTCCTCGGCAAAATCCACATCGACGCTGGTGAAGCGAATCGACGGCTGGATGGTGTAGTGATCGGCGAACTCCAGGGTCATCCGCGCATCGTCCAGCGGCACCATCAACTCGTGCAGCTTCTCGCCCGGACGAATGCCGACGTTCTTGTGCGGCAGATGCTCGGCCATGCCACGCGCCAGATCGACCACGCGAATCGACGGAATCTTCGGCACGAACACTTCACCGCCGTGCATCCGCGCAAAGCTGTCGAGCACAAATTGCACACCGTGATCGAGGGTGATCCAGAACCGGGTCATGCGCTCATCGGTGATCGGCAGCTCTGTCGCGCCGTCGGCGATGAGCTTGCTGAAGAACGGCACCACTGACCCGCGCGAACCCGCCACGTTGCCGTAGCGCACCACGGCGAAACGCGTCTGCTGTTCACCGGCGATATTGTTGGCCGCGACGAACAACTTGTCCGACAGCAACTTGGTGGCGCCGTACAGGTTGATCGGGCTCGCGGCCTTGTCGGTGGACAGCGCGACAACTTTCTTCACGCCGTTGTCGATGGCAGCGGCGATGATGTATTCCGCGCCGTTGACGTTGGTGCGGATGCATTCGGTCGGGTTGTATTCCGCCGCCGGCACCTGCTTCAACGCCGCGGCATGCACCACGTAATCGATGCCGCGCATGGCCTGGCGCAGGCGATCGGCGTCGCGCACATCACCGAGGAAGTAACGCATGCACGGCGCGTTGAACGTCTGCTGCATTTCGTATTGCTTGAGCTCATCCCGGGAGAACACCACCACGCGCTTGGGCTGGTATTGCTCGAGCAGGCGCGCGATGAACTTGCGCCCGAACGAGCCGGTGCCACCGGAGATGAAAATCGACTTACCGTTGAACATGTTCTGATTCCTGTTCCCTGCCCGGCAGGCTCAAGCGAGCAACTGTGCCCAGTTGATCGAGGTATTTTCGCCCAGGGTAAAGCCTTTGCCGTTCAGCGCCAGGTTGGCGTTGTAGGCCGGATCCTGCGCAAAGGCCGTGCTCCATTTTTCACGCAAGGCCGCCAGGGCTTGCGGTGCCTGCGGCAGCTCGCCGGTGTGCAGCACCTGCACCAGTGGCGTCCACACATTGAGATAGCCGGCCTGACCCGCCTTCAGGCACAGGTCGACATCGCTGAAGCCATCAGCGAACGTCACTTCATCGAGACCGCCCAGCGCATTGAACAGCTCTTTGCCGATCATCAGGCAGACCTTGGACACGGCCGAGTAATTCTGCTCGACGGCCAGGCGCTGCATGTAACCCTCGGCGCTGTGCTTCTCGCCGATGAACGGCGAACCGACGCCATCGTTGAGACCGAGGATCAAGCCGGCCTGAGCAACCTTGCCGTCGCGGCTCACCAGTTTGCCACCGACGATGCCCACTTCCGGCCGCAGTGCGTGGTTGAGCAGCAAGTCGATCCAGTTCGGGTTGACCACCTCACTGTCCGCCGCCAACAGCACCAGATAATCGCCTTGCGCCTGCTCGCTGGCGGCGTTGCACAGCGCTGAGTCACACAACGGCTGATCGGCACGCAGCACGCGCACCTTGGCGTGCTGCAGGGAGCCCAGCCAATCGTTGACCTCGGCGGACGTATTCGGATTGGCCGCCACCAGGACCTCAAAGCGGCTGTAGCGGGTCTTGAGCACCACGCTTTCCAGGCAGCGCTGCAACGCACGCACATCATCGATGACCGGCACAATGATCGACACCAGCGGCTGCTCGGCATGACGATAATCAATCTGCCAGGTACCCGGCAGGGTCGAGTTGACCTTGGCCTTGTAGCCACGATTACCCAGATGGCGCAGCAAGGCCTGACGCTCGTGGGCATTCTCTTCCGGGGCCACTGCCTGAGTGATCAGCAAGGGTTCGTCAAGGTGTGCCAGACCGTCCAGACCACCCTGCTCGATGATGCGCAGCAGCAAGTCCAGTTCCAGCGCCTTGTTGAAGTCGGCCTGATAGCCACCCGCATCCAGCAGGACGTCGCGACGGACCAGCCAGTGACGCGCCATCAGCGACGGCACGCTTTGCAGCAGATCAAGATTGATACCCGGGCGGAACACGTCAACCAGCGCGCCGCTCTCCTGGCGCTGGATCTCGTCGGTGGCGACTGCACGTATCTGGGCCGCGTCCATCAGTTCCAGGCTGGCGCGCAACAAGCCGCTGGCGGTGAACTGATCGCCGGCCTGTGCCAGCAACAGCCAGTCGCAAGGCGACTGCTGGGCACTCTGATTGAGCTTGTCGACAAAGTTGCTCTGGGTCACGCGGACAAAGTGCAGGGTGTTCTGCGCGGTGGTCGCGCTCGGCGCTTCACCGGTGGTGAACACGACAATCCTGAACGCTTTGCAGTGGCCCTCAAGCAGGCTGTCGAGCGAGACCTGCAACTTGTCGATGTCGTTATCCAGGTCCAGCAGGAAAATACCGAACTGCGGGCCGCCGCCGTTGACCGCCAGGTGACGGGCAATCGCCTGCGATTGTTCGGCGGACGGCTCGCGGGCAGCCAGCCACTTGAGCAGGCGACCGGACTTCGTTTTGTCGAACATGGCCTGCTGGTCATCGTCCGCAAACGCCTCGAGGCGAGCGATCCAGTCGTTCAGGGCATGCGCCGCTTCGTCCTCATCCGACGCCTGCAGTTGCGTCGACAGGCGTTTGACGACCGTCTGGTTGAACGCATTGAGGTCGTGCGCCTGCCACAACCGGTCAGTCACGCTTTCTGCCGTGTCGTTATTGCGCGCCTGCAGCAAGTGCGCCTGACGCGTCCATACGCCCTCCAGCCCTTCCAGCTGAATGCGACCGGCCGGCATGGCGTGAAGCATGAATTCGAACTGTTCCAGACGGTCGAAAAACGCCTGGTTGTAGAAGGGCATTTCGACGTACTGCAGCGGCCCGAAACGACGATCCGGCACCTTCTTTTCCTGACTCCAGACCGATTCGAAAATCAGTTCCGCGGTCAGTGCACGACCGCTGCGCAGGCTCTCGGCCATCGCGTCGAAACTTTCCAGCGCAAACGCTTTGGCCTGCATGGCGTCCAGCCCTTCGATAGCGCAAGGCAACGAGGTGAGGAACTCGGCAAAGGCCTCTCGCTCGGCGACCGATTTGCTATCGACGTAGGTCAGCGAATGGAACACATCGGTGTTGTGCTCGGAGACGCCGTAGTTGATCTCGCGGACCACATAGGGAATCGGCAGAATCCGTGCCTTGGCACTGGCCAGCAGGAAATACACGTGGCCGATTTCCTGCCATTGAAAATTGGTGCCGGCCGGCAATGCCGAGTGCCAGGTTTTCATCAGGTCGGTACGCGTCACCGCATAGAACGGCGGGATGTACTGACTCATGTAATCGATAACCCGATCCTGAGCCCGCTCCGACGCGTAGTCTTCCTGAACCTTCTTGTCCCGACGGTAGTAGTTCACGCCGTTGGTCAGCGTCAGGTACATCAGGCAATAGCCGTGGCACATGCCATAGTCCTGGTTCGCGTGCAGGAAGCTCACGGACTCGGCCAGCGAATCGTGCAGGATGAAGTCGTCATCGGCTGCCAGCACCATGTACGGCGTGGTCAGTCGCTCGACACCGTAAGCCAGCTTGGCCTGCATGCCCCAGTAGGCAAACTGCGGCACGTGGTGATAATCAACGGGGGAAAAATCCCCCTCGGGCCGCTCGATCGTGGAGTCCAGCACCATGATTTTGCAGGGCAAGCTGCTGTAATACTTCACCGCCCGACGCAGGAACGCCGGACGATTGTGCGTAATCAGCACCACGGTCAACAGCTCGTTGAGCGGTAGCGTCAATTCAGAACCGAACTTGCCTTGCATAACTTCTCTCCACAACCGGCGACTCGCCGAGACAACGCTTTGGTGATGTTGCGAATTAACGAACGCGACGCAGATAGCCGTCCGGCGCCACGGTGATCAGCAGCTTGTTCTGCAGCTGAACATCGATCTCGAAATCCTTGTTCTCTTCCAGGTATTTCCACACGGCGGTCTTCGGGTTGTCGCCCGGGCCCCATGGACGATCCGGGAAGAAATCGGCCGGCATGTCTTCAACCACGGTGTCCATCACCACGCAGTAGCTGTCGACCGAAACCAGTGGCGCGTAGAGGCGCAGCTCTTCGAGCACGTGGTCGTGGGTGTGGTTGGAATCGAGCACCAGAATGACTTTCTTGCCTTCGGCAGCCGCGCGCACCTGGGCAGCGATGGCCGGGTCGATGCTCGAACCTTCGATCATCTTGATGCGCTTGCTCATCGGATGGCTTTCGATGGCTTCGCGATTGTGCGGACGGATGTCCAGATCGATGCCCAGCACTTCACCGTGACCTTGCAGTTCCAGCAGGGAGGCGTAGTAGATGATCGAACCGCCGTGGGCGATGCCGCACTCGATGACCAGATCCGGCTTCACCTGCCAGATGATTTCCTGCATGGCCATCATGTCTTGCGGCAGCTGGATGATCGGACGGCCCATCCACGAGAAGTGGTAGCTGTACTTGTGTTTGGCCGATTCGTTGAAGAAATCGCGGGCCAGGCCCGTCAGTTTCTGGTCGTCACCCTGCTGGGCGATCTGCTCGCGGCATTCGGCTTCGAAAGCTTTGTTGATGCTGTTGTCGGTCATTTTCAAAATCTCAAGGGTCACTGGAACGAAGCGCTGTCGACGGCGTGATAGACGTAACGTCCACCGGTCATCCGCTTGATCTCTTCGAGGTAATTGGAATTCATCACAAACAGGTTGGCGCCCTCGGGCAAGGCGTCCATCGCCTCTTGCGGCGAGGACACCCGGGCGCCGCTCAGGGGCAGGTAACGCCCCTGCTTGGCCGGGTTGATATCGACCACGCGATCCACCGCCACGCCGGCGCGTTGCAGGAACAGCGAATAGATCACGCCTTTGGACGAGGCGCCCCAGATCGCCGAACCCTGCTCGGGCGCGCCCTGGATGATCTGCACCGCGCGCTCGAGGCTGGCGGTGAAATCGTCCGGCAAGGCCAGGCGTGGCACCGGTTGTTCCGGGGTCAGGCGCAACGTGGCGAGGTCAGCGACGATGTACAGGTATTGGCCACCAAACAGGTGACCGGCCTCGTGCACAGTGCCGAACATCCGGCGCAGATCATCGAGGCGGAAGTAATTGACGTGCTCGTAGAACAGATCGAACCAGGCGCGGTGTTCGAGGATCCAGTCGAAGCACGGCACTTCGATGTAGATCTGCCCGCCGCCCTGATTGGCTTCGGCGATCACCGCCAGAAAACCCAGTGGATCCTGAATGTGTTCCAGCACATGACGCAGCACGATGGCGTCCGCCTCCAGGCCCAGGCCTCGGGTGAACGGGGCCTTGATCACGTCGGCGTTCTCGCCTTCGTAGGCCGGATCGATGCCGGTGATGCGATAACCCAGGCCCTTGAGCAGCTCCAGGAAATAGCCTTTGCCGCAGCCGACTTCGATCAGTTCCTGACCCTTGAAGTGCCGGGCAATGATGCCTTCGACATCGCTCAGGTGCTTCTGGAACTGGCCGGAATGCGCCTGCTCGTTCTGGTAGTCGGCGTCGTAGCTGAGCTTGTCGGCGTCGAACGCCGCATTGAAGATCAGACCGCTGCGCTCATCCTGCACCAGCAACATGTCGGCGCGGGCCGATGCCTTCGCCGATTCGGGATCGGCAAAGGTGCGGTTCTGCAGCACCGGCAGGTCGGTGACCCGATACAACTCGTGCCTCATTGCGACTCTCCCAATAACTGTTGCAAGCGCTCGGTCACCGCCCAGAACGCCAGCGGCTCGTGGGTCGGATACGGATAGTGGCCGAGGTTCAGGCCAATGGTCGCGCCGCGCTCACGCACGCGCTGTTCGACCAGCGCCCGCACCGAAACCGGCTGGCCGCTGGCGCAGTTGATTGCGCCGTCGAAATCGCGCTTGTGCAGGATCGCGGCGAGATGAGCGGCAGCGGTTTCAATCGGCAGAAAATCGCGCAGCTGCTCACCCGCCGACATGTTGAACGTCGCATCGCCGGCATCAATCGCCCGGTCCAGCGCGGCCAACAGACTGTTGGGGTTCTGCCCGGCGCCGTGCAGGTAGAACAGCCGTGCCCATTGCAGGGTGAACGGATGCTCCTGTTGCAGATTCTGCAAAAACAGGTGCAGGGTGTGCTTGGCCAGACCGTAAGGATTGGCCGGCTGCGCGTCGTTCTGTTCGCTCAACGGACCGCTCTGCATGCCGTACTCGAAGCAGGTGCCGGTCACCAGCACCTGCTTCACGCCCGCCTCTACCGCGCCTTTGATGAAGCGATAGTCGGCCATCAGGTTGTGCTCGAAATGGAACAACGCCCGATAGTTCGGCAACCCCGGCCACGCCAGGTGCGCGAGTGCATCGACACCCTCGGTCAGCGCCGCGACATTCAGATCCGCCGCGTGAATATCCGCGCTCACGAACTCGACGTCCTTGATCCACGGCATGTCCGCGGCTTTCTGCGCGTCGCGTGCAACCGCCCGCACCGTGCAGCCACGGGCCAGCAATGCGCTAACCAGATGGCGACCGACGAAGCCCGTGGCCCCGGTGACCAGAACCTTCACAGCACGCTCAACTCAGGCACGGCGATCACGAAGCGACCGTCCCACTGACGCACCTGAGCCAGCTGCTGGCTGACTTCATGCAACAGGTTCCATGGCAGCACCAGCACGTAATCCGGCTTCTCGATATCGATCTGCGCCGGCGCGACAATCGGGATGCGGCTGCCCGGCAGGTACTTGCCCTGCTTGTGCGGATTGGCATCGGCGACCCAGGCCAGCAGATCCGGTTTGACCCCGGCGTAGTTGAGCAAGGTGTTGCCCTTGGCAGCGGCGCCGTAGCCGACCACACGTTTGCCGTCGGCCTTGGCCTGCAACAGAAAACGCAGCAGATCATGCTTGATACGTTCGGCAGCCGGCGCCAGCGTCGCGTAGTACCCGGTGGTTTTCACCCCGGCGTCGAGTTCGGCCTGCAACTGCTGTTGCACCGCTGGCTGCACGGCGCGGCGTTCGCCGTCCTTGCGCTGGACGAACACCCGCAGCGATCCGCCATGGGTGGTCAACTGGCTGACGTCGAACACTTCCAGACCGTTGCGTTCACACAGTGTCTGCACGGCGGTCAGGGACAGGTAGGAATAGTGCTCGTGATACAGCGTGTCGAACTGTGCGCCAGCCATCAGCGTCAGCAGTTGCGGGAATTCGAAGGTAGCGACGCCGGTCGGCTTGAGCAGTGCGGCAAAACCACCAAGGAAGTCATTGATGTCAGGCACGTGAGCCAGCACGTTGTTGGCGGCCATCAGGTCGGCGCCCCAGCCCTCGCTTTTCAGCTGTGCGGCGGTGTCGCGACCGAAGAACAGTTCACGAATCTCCAGGCCTTTTTCCCGTGCTGCCTGCGCGGTGCTGCGGGTTGGCTCCACGCCCAGGCACTGGATGCCGCGACCAGCCACGTATTGCAGCAGGTAGCCGTCGTTGGCCGCGACTTCCACCACGCGGCTGTCAGCGGTCAGGCCGAAGCGCTCGACCATCTCGGCCACATAACGCTCGGCGTGGGCCAGCCAGGTGCTGGAGAACGAACTGAAGTAGGCGTACTCGGCATCGAACAGGCTGTCGGCGGAGGTGTAATCCTCGGTCTGGACCAGCCAGCATTGCTGGCACACGGCGACCTTCAGCGGCACCCATTGTTCGGCCTGCTCCAGCCGATCGGCATGCACGTAGGCGTTGGACGGTGGCGAGGTGCCGAGGTCGATCAGCGGCAGGCTCAACGGTGCGGCGCACCCACGGCAGTTCATAGACGCACTCCAGCAAAGTGTTGATCGAGCGCGGGATGGCTGGAATCACGCGCTGACAAATTATTGACAGGCAACGGCCAGGCAATCGCCAGCCGTGGATCGTTCACCGACAGGCCGCCCTCATGCTCCGGCGCGTAATCGGCGCTGTGCAGATAAAGCAGTTCGGCGTCTTCGGTGAGGGTCTGGAAACCGTGAGCGAAACCGGCCGGAATCAGCAGGCTGCGTCCGTCACCGGCCTTCAGGTGCTCGGCGTGCCAGTGAAGGAAGGTTTCCGAGTCCGGGCGCAGGTCTACCGCCACGTCCCACACCTCACCGCGCAGGCAGGTGATCAACTTGGCTTCCGGCGCGTTGGCATTCTGATAATGCAGGCCACGCACGCTGCCCTTTTCGCGGGTGCAGGAATGGTTGATCTGGCGGATGTGAAATTCACTGCCGAACGCCTTCAAACTGCCCTCGCAGAACAGCCGGGCGAAGTGCCCGCGCTGATCTTCGAAGCGTTTGTGCTGGACGCTGAACAACCCGGCCAGCGGCAACGGTTTCAAGGAAAACTCGCTCACAGCGCGCCCCGGTACAGGTTCAGTTGGCCGAGGGTCACGGTGCGCATGTCGTCACCGTTCTGCCACGCCAGATGCCAGTCGAGGGTCTGGGTCAGGCATTGCTGCAACGTCCAGCGCGGTTGCCAGCCCAGCACCTGACGGGCGCGGCTGCTGTCCAGGCGCAGCAGACCGGCTTCGTGCAGGTCACTCTTTTCGAGGCGCAGGCCACGGGCCTGAGGCCAGCGGTTGGAGAGCAGTTCGACCACTTCGCCGACGCTGCACATGTCCGCCTCACCCGGGCCGAAGTTCCACGCTCCGGCGTATTCCGGGCCTTCTTCATAAAGGCCGGCGGCCAATTGCAGGTAGCCGGCCAGCGGCTCCAGCGCGTGCTGCCACGGGCGCACGGCTTGCGGGTAACGCAGGGTCACCGGCTCGTCTGCGGACCAGGCTTTCAGCACGTCGGGAATCAGCCGTTCAGGGGCGAAATCACCGCCGCCCAGCACGTTACCGGCCCGCGCGGTGGCCAGGGCCAGACCGTGCTCGGCGTACTTGTCCGCCGGGAAGAACGATGCCGCGTAAGACTGCGCCAGCAACTCGCAGCAGGCCTTGCTGCTGCTGTAAGGGTCGTGTCCACCGAGGGCTTCGTCCTCGCGGTACGGCCACAGCCATTCCTTGTTGGCGTAGACCTTGTCGGTGGTCACCAGCACGCAGGCCCGCACGCAACCGACCTGGCGAATCGCTTCGAGCAGGTTGAGGGTGCCCATGACGTTGCTCGAATAAGTGCCGAGCGGATCACGATAACCCTCACGCACCAGCGGCTGGGCCGCCAGATGCAGGACGATCTCCGGCTCGGTGTCGGCGATGATCTCGAGCAAGGCGCCCAGATCACGCAGGTCGCCGCGCTGATCGTTGATGCCTTCGCTCACGCGCGCCAGTTCGAACAGGCTCGGCTCGGTCGACGGGTCGAGGGAAAAACCGCTGACCTGCGCGCCAAGGCTTTGCAGCCACAGGGTCAGCCAGCTACCCTTGAAACCGGTGTGACCGGTAATCAGAACCCGCTTGCCACGCCAGAACTCAGGACTCAGGCCCATTGTTTCCATGGGGCCTCCCCGCTCTGCCACAGCGCTTCGAGGTGGTTTTTGTCGCGCAGGGTGTCCATCGGATGCCAGAAGCCTTCGTGCTCGAAGGCTTTCAGTTGTTCGTCCTGGGCCAACTGAGCCAGCGGTTCGGCTTCCCAGGTGGTCTCGTCGCCAGCGATGTACGACAGCACTTTTGGCGACAGCACGAAAAAGCCGCCATTGATCCAGCCGCCGTCGCCGCGCGGTTTTTCGGTGAAGCCGAGGACCTGATCGCCATGCCGTTCGAGGGCGCCGTAGCGGCCCGGCGGCTGCACGGCGGTGACGGTCGCCAGACGGCCGTGACCCTTGTGGTAGTCAACGAGTTGAGCAATGTTGATGTCGGAGACACCGTCGCCGTAGGTAAAGCAGAACGCCTCTTCATCCTTGAGGTAACGGCCGGCACGCAGCAGACGGCCACCGGTCATGGTTTCCTCGCCTGTGTCGATCAGGGTGACGCTCCACGGCTCGCTGTAGTTCTGGTGAACGTCCATGCGGTTGTTGCGCATGTCGAACGTGACGTCGGAGGTGTGCAGGAAGTAGTTGGCGAAGAAGTCCTTGATCGCGTAGCCCTTGTAGCCGAGGCAGATCACGAAGTCGTGGATTCCGTGGGCGGAATACTGCTTCATGATGTGCCAGAGAATTGGCTTGCCGCCGATCTCGATCATTGGCTTGGGCTTGAGGTGCGACTCTTCACTGATGCGCGTGCCGAGGCCACCCGCCAAAATAACTGCCTTCATCGTCTCCCCTCTTCTACGTCACAGGGCTTGGCCTCGCTGTTGCAGGCCTTTGCGGCTGAACCTTTGCCAGTCCGGGCGCAGGTGAATGACCGCGAGCGCTCGTTTTATGGCGATTTGAGGGGGACTTGCAGGAAACGCGCCAGCTCCGCCAGCCCTGCGTCGGCGGGACATCCGGACATGAAAAAGGGATGAGTCCGTTGCCGGAATCATCCCTTCATCAAGCTACTTCAATCAATCGGGCGGATCAGCCAAACATCGCGAACCCATCGATCATGGCCGGCAGGTCATAGACCTGGCCGTCAGCGGTCTGCAGATGCTCGATGTTGTTGTACCCACCCACATACCAGTCCACCAGCTTCACGCCATTGGCCGGCACACCGCTGCTGCCGTCATTGGCACCGTGCAGGTAGGCATCGTCGCCGACACGCGTAACGCTCAACTGGCTGAGGTTGGCAATGGTGTTCATGATCAGGGTGTCGTTGTAGCTGCTGGCCATATCCTGAATGGATACCAGGCCGGGGGCATTCACCACATAGGTGTCATCGCCATCGCCACCAATCAGCGTATCGTTCTGCGGCGTCTCGCCATCCAGACCGGATGCCAGGCCACCATAAAGAATGTCCGCACCCCCGCCACCCTGAATGAAATCGTCGCCAGCTCCGCCTTCCAGAATGTTGTCGCCCCAATCACCTTGCAGCACGTCATTGAAATGGCTGCCACGCAGGTTTTCGATGTCGATGTACGTGTCGTAGAGGGCGATACCACTCTGCGGGCCCCAGCCGAGGGAGGCGCTCAAACCCTCATTGCTGTCTTCGTAGCTGACGGTGTCGACACCGGCTCCGCCTTCGAAGCGATCGGCACCCGCGCCGCCGTACAGGACGTCATTGCCGGCGCCCGACACGATGACGTTGTCCCCGTCATTACCGTAGCCCGTGAAGTCTGCGGTGCCGGTATACGTCATTTTTTCAATGAACGGATCCATGTGCATCGACGACAGGCTGGTGTACACGTGGTCGGTACCACCAAAGAGGTCCGTCTCGACGATGCTCACACCGGCGCTGTTGATGATGTACACATCGTCGCCTCTTCCGCCTTCCAGCGTCACGCCCGCGACGTTGGCGGTGAATCGGTCATCGAACGAAGTACCGATGACTTTCTCGACATTCAGCAACGTGACATCCGCACCTGCTTGCTGACCAATGCCGATACTGACGCCATCAAAGGAGTGACGGTAGCTCACGGTGTCGTAGCCATCGGCGCCATCCACGATCATGGCGTTATCGAGCAGATACACCACGTCATCGAAATTCGATCCCTGAATCGCCTCGATGCCGGTGAAGGTGTCGCCAGCGGCGATGGTCAATGCGTCGTAGTTCTCGAAGTCCTGGACTCTCACACCCTCGAGGCTGTCGGAATAGCTGACAGTATCGAAACCTTCGCCACCCACGAAGTGATCAGCGCCGGCGCCACCCCACAGCCAGTCATTACCCGCGCCACCGATGATCTCGTTGTCACTGGCATTGCCGTAACCCTTGAAATCGCCGGTACCGGTGAAGGTAAGCTTCTCGATGAACGGGTCCATCTTGGCGGTATTCAGGCTGGTGCGCAGTTCGTCGTAGCCACCGTTGTTTTCTTCAATCAGGGACACGCCTTCGGCAGTGACGTTGTACACGTCATCACCGCCACTGCCGTCCAGCGTCACGCCACCCACGGAAGAGGTAAAGGTGTCGTTGTAGAAACTGCCGACCACCTTCTCCACCGACACCAGCGTGTCGACCTTGCCATCGGCCCCGGTGACCGTAACGGCGCCAGCGCCAACCTCGACACCGACTCCCGAACTCATGCCGTAATAGGTCGCCGTATCAAACCCTTCACCGCCGTCCAGCACGTCCGATCCCCCGCTGGCCAACAGTTGATCATCCGACTCCATTCCATAGAGTTCGTCATTGTCCTGGGTGCCAATCAGGACATCTGCTTCAATCGATCCATTTACGATTGCCATTTGCTTCTTCCTTGCCTTGTTATGAATCTGTCCCTGCGTGCGTGGCGATCACACCCCGCCACAGCCCACTGATAAGTCGCGGAATACGTTGATATCGACAGGGAAAAACCAAAGCTTTAATTCGCGCGCAAATCCATCGGCATTTAATGTAAATACGCATTTCACGGCCGAAAAAAAAGCGACCTTCAGGTCGCCTTTTTTGGTTGTCGAGCGCGGTTCAGTCCGCCAGCCAGCCGTACTCCCAATACCGCAGGTTATCGCCGCGCAGCACGTAGTCACGCAGGACCACCTCGCGCAACTCGTCACCCATGCGGTAGCTGGCATCCGGGTCGGCCAGATGCATGCGGATCGCCTGCAACCACTCGTCCGTGCTGTTGGTCTTGATCCGGGTGCAAGGCAGATAACCGCGATACGCTTCGGTGTCCGTGCAGATCACCGGATAACCGCAGGCACCGTATTCCAACAGCCGCAGGTTGCTCTTGCAGTCGTTGAATACGTGGAATTCCAGCGGCGCCAGGGCCAGGTCAAGGTTCAGGCTGGCCAGTTTCGCCGGGTAGATCTCCAGATCGATCACGCCGTGAAATTCATGCATGTACGGAAGCAGATCGTCCGGGCACATGCCGAAGAAAACCCAGTCGACTTCGTCGGCCAGCTCGCGCACCACATCGGCGATGACGGCCAGGTCACCGTGGTGACTGGTACCGCCACCCCAACCGACCCGCGGTTTTTTCGAGGTACGGCGTTGACTGCGCAAGTGACTCCACAAGTCCTTGGACAGCATGTTCGGTACGACACGAATGTCGTGATGCATGTCCGACAGCACGTTAGCCAATGGCTGGGTCGACACGACCACTCGATCACACAGACCAATGGCGCGTCGCACCATACGCTCCATGTCCTGCTTGCTCGGCATGTTGCGGATATGCGCATTGCGATGGGGAACGTCGATGACATAGTCATCGAGCTCGAAGATGCGCCGCGCATTGAAATACTTTTTCAGCGGAGGGATTTCATCGATGGCGTGTTCCGAATAGCGCCCTTGCAACACGATCACATCGGGCGACTGACGCTCGATATCGATGATCGACGGCAAGCCGTAGCAAATGCGCCCCTCGACCCGGTTGGCCGCCTGCAGCTCGATCATCGGCTGACTCATGCGGTAGTGCCCGATGGCAGAGGCGTTGATCGGCACCACCAGCACATTCGGCAACTGCGCCCTGGAAAAGGCACTCCACCCAGTACGCAAGCCAGGTTCCAGACTGAAGTTGGTGGCACCCACACCCTGCAGCGTCAGGTTGGTGTTGTAGGCCGGGTCGCGTGCAATGGTCGGCAACCAGCGCTGGTAGAACGTGTCCCTTTCCTCGGCGAGCAGCGCTTCGTCTTCCGCCGTCGCCGCAACGCTTGGGCGCGCGCCCACCGCCAGCACGGCATGGGGGCTCATCACCACCAGGTAGCCTTCGCGGCCAACCCGCAAGCACAGATCCACGACATTCAGCGACTGCTTCAGGTCCTGCTCGTCGAGCCCACCCGCAGCGTCGAAAACCGACTTGCGAATCATCAGGCAATCGCCGCCGACAGCACTCAGGTTATGGACCGCCTGCAGGCGGAACATGTACCCGTCCGACTGCATGGGCTGGCCATAGAACGGCAGCCCGACCGGCCCGTTCAAACCGAGAATCAGGCCAGCATGCAGCACCCCGCCGTCGGGATTGAACAGCTTGGCACCGACCACCCCGACTTCCGGGCGCTGCGCATGGTTGAGCAGTTCATCGAGCCAGTCGGCCTGGGTAATCACCGCAAAGGCGTTGAGCAGCAACACATACTCGCCACGCGCCTGGCTGATCACAAAGTTGTGCACAGCGGCGGCATTGCCCTGTTGCGGATAGCTCAGCACGCGGATCCGGTCGCTGCCCAGTTGCGCCATGCCGTCCAGCCATACCCGCGCTTCAGCGCTTTCGCTGCCGTTGTCGACCAGCAGCAATTCGTACTCGGTATAAGCGGTCTTTTCCAGCAGCGTTTCCACACAGCGCTGCACGGCAGCAGTCTGGTCCTGAGTGACAATGACCACCGACACCAGCGGGCGTCGGGCGTGGTGATAATCCACGCGATTCAGCAGCTCGCTGCCACCACGACGGATTTCATGGACAATCCCCAGCCGTTGCAGATGCGCTTCGAGAATTCGTGGACTTTGCGCGACGACACCCGATTCGGTCAGCCATTGGGAAAGATCGAATTTGGACTCCAGCAGCACTTCAGCAATGTGTCCCACAACGTTCAGGCCGTCGCTCTCGACCATCCGCCACAGCACATCATGGGGGGCCAGCTCGGCAAACGCCGGTGCAAAGCCGCCGAGCGCCAGAAAGCGCTCGCGCTTGAACGCCAGGGCGCGCCCGACGTAGGGATAACTGCGCATGAGATCCAGATTGAAGTCCGGCTTGAACGCAGGCTCCGCCGATTCGCCGGTGCGCAGGCTACCCTCGTCGCTGTAAAGACAGGTCAGGGTCTGGCTGTGCGCGATCCGGTCGGCCATGACCAACAACGCCGGCGCAACGAGGCAATCACCTGGCTGCAACAGATAGAACCAGTCGGCGCCTTCGAGCTGCGGCAGCAGTGTGTTGATCTGTTCCAGTCCGTCATCCTGCAACGGCATGTGAAACACGCGCCCGTCGAGGGTCGCCTCGTGACACGAAACGGACAGCACCAGGATCAGTTCCGGCGGGTAATCCTGGGCAGCGAGCGCCTCCAGTGTGCGCTCCAGACCATCGCGACTGCCCTGCCGGTCAATGATGATCGGCACGATTCGCGGCTGCTGCGGCCAGCTGGCGAGCGTTTCCGGCAACCAGTGGCGCTGCTGCTCGGTGAGCACCCGGCATGCCAGCCACTGTGCGTAGAGTTCGCCGAAGCTGAAGCTGTTGACGCCTACGCCCCACTCCTGACGGCTCTGTTTGGAGCCAAGGGTTCGGCTCAGGGGCAGCTCTTGCCACACCCGTGGCGACTCTTCGACACGGGTCAACGGAACATAACGCACCCACCCCGGTGCAGGCGCCGACTCACCACTGCGCGCCTTGAGCATTTGCGAAATCCATTCGCGCTCGACTTCTGCCGCATCCTTCATCGGTTGTTGCGCACTCAAACGCTCCGGGTAGAGACGTTCGGCGCTGAGTACGTTATTGGAAACCGCCAGGTTGCCACGCCGCAGCAGACAGACATACAGGGCAAAATCCAGCGTCGCGACGAAGCAGGCACCCTCCTCGGTCAACGCCGGCAAAAGCTCGACAACGTCGGCGCGGCGCATCAGCGCACTGCTGAATCCACCGAGAACATTGACCGGGAATTTTTCAAAAATGCCCAGGACATCGTCGCCCTTGAGCAGTGCGCTGACTGGCGACAACGGGGTGTTTTCAATACGCGCCGGCAGAATGATGTCGTTGGCATCCCAGAGCAGCCGCTGAGCCACCACCAGGCTGACTTCGGCATGCCGCATTTCATGGACCTGCTGCTCGATGCAAGCCGAATAGAGCAAATCGTCATCGCACAGGAACTTGATGAATTCGCCCTGTGCCTGCTCAAGACAGACCTTGAGGTTGTCGACCAGCCCCAGCGTCCGTGGATTGCGCACGTAGCGTACGGCCACGCCTGTCTGCTCGCTCACTGACGCTGTGATGTCCTGGATCTCGTTGCCGCGATTGTCATCGCACACAATGATTTCGAGATTGCCGTAATTCTGGCTCACGGCACTGTTCAAGGCCCGTTCGAAAAAACGCGGATTGAAGGCAGGGATGACGAGGCTGACAAGGGGGAGTGAATTCACGGCGGACTCGCAAGCGGCGGGAACCCGCCCGGAACAGCGAGCCCTTTGAAACCGCAAAAAAAGACGATTGATACAGAGCGGTCAGAGCAAGCGGGCGCTTGCGCGCCCGCTCAGGCTTCAGATCTTGTTGAACAGGCCCAACTGAGAGATTTTGCTGAACGCCAGTTGCGAGGCCTGCAGCATGGTCTGCTGCAAGGTCAGGCGGGTCATCACTTCGGCCGGATCCGAATCACGGATCGTGCCCTGAGTGGTGGAGTTTGCAAGCTGCAGGCTCTCGTTAGTGGTGTTCTGGTCATCCAGCGACAACCCACGGGCACCGATGGACGTCACCGCGCTGCCGATCTGATTGGCGGCGCTGTCGATGTTGCCGAGGCCGGCTTCCATGGCACCCTGGAATTTCTGCTTGGCCACCGGATCACCGTCGATCGGGGTGTTCAGCGCCGTGACCATCTGGCCCAGGGTGTCGAGCACGTTCTGGGTCTGGTGATTGTTGGACTGGATCGAGAACTGGTCACCGGCCGCCGGCGTACCACCGAGGGCGAAGGTCACGCCCGCTGCCGTGGCGTTGCCGCCAGCCACGGTACCCGACGAGATCGGCTTGCTGTCGGCAGTGACAGGCGCCGCGTACAGGTCGAACGCGGTGGCGCTGGTGAACTTCAGGACTGCGCCGCCACCCGACGGGAAAGCCGCGTCGTAGGCTGCCTGGTTGGTCACGCTGGAACCGGTGATGACCGCGGTCGACGGGTTGCCCGGGCTGCGCGAAGCGGTGAACGAGTCCGGCGAAGCCGACAGCTGGAAGCTATGACCGGCAATGACCGCGTCCGGGTTGGTATCGCCAGCCTTGAGGTTGATGTTCAACTTCATGTCGACGCCACGGAAGCTGACCGTCTGGTTGGCGCCGTTGCTGTTGCTGATCAGACCGTTCTGGCTGGCCTCGGAAGTCACGTCGTTGCCCAGGGCATCGGTGATCTTGAGCTGAGTGCTGCTGATGAAGTCCACGGTGTAAGGCTGACCGGCCGTAAACTTGGCGTTGTAGGTGGCGGCGGTGCCGACCGTACCGTTGGTCAGCACCACGCGACCGTCATCGACGGCCGGAGCCGTCATTGTGGTGTGGGTGCGGCTGGTGTTGATGGTCTGCTGGAACGCGTCCCAACCGGTGGTGTTGGTGGCTACCGACAGGCCGTCGCCAATGCCCAGGTTGATCTGGGTCTGGTCACCGTTGTAGGTGTAAGTGCCATCGGCGTTCTGCGAGTACGGCGCGGTGTCGGTCTTCGAACCGGAGAACAGGTAATTGCCGTTGGCATCCTTGGAGTTCATCAGGCCCAGCACTTGTTGCTGGATCTGGCTCAGTTCGGCGGCGTAAGCCTGGCGGTCCTTATCGGTGGCGATGCCGTTGTTGGCGGCCAGACCGATTTCCTTCGCGCGCTGCAAAGCAGTGGTGATGGAGTTCAGTGTGGATTCCTGAACGGTCAGCGCGCTCTTGGTGGTGTCGATGTTGCCTTTGTACTGATCAAGCATCGCGGCCTGCTGACCGAGCTTGAGCAAGCGACCGGCGCCGATCGGATCGTCGGCGGCGGTGTTGATGCGCTGCAGGCTGCTGGCTTCGTTCGCGGTCGCGACAGCCTTGCTGTAGTTGCGCTGATATTGAGCAGCTTGCGTCGCGTAATACTGAGCGGTGGAAATGCGCATGAATTACGACTCCTTAAAGACTGTTGATCAGCGTGGCGAAGGTTTCCTGCGCAGCCTTGATGATCTGCGAAGACGCTGTGTAGTACTGCTGGTACTTGACCAGGTTGCCGGTCTCTTCGTCCAGGTTGACCTGAGACAGCGAATCACGCGCGCCCTGCGCCTGATCCAGAATGGCGGTGGTGGCCTCGATGTCGGACTTGCCTTGAGCGGCCTTGGTACCGACGTTGGTCACCAGCTTGTTGTAGGCGTCGGTCAGGCTGATGCCCTTGCTGCCCGAGCCGGTGTCCACGGTCTGCTTGGTCTGCAGACCAACCAGTGCCTGGGCGTTGCGGTTGTCCGAAGACGCCGCGCCGGTCAGGCTCATGGTGAAGGTTTCGCCGGCTTTCGGCGTCGCGCCCACGGTGGTCTGCACGGTGAAGGTTTTCTGCACGTTCGGCGTGACGCTGGTATCCATCACCGGTGCGCCGGTGGAGTCGACCATGCCGATCTTCAGGTTCAGGGTGTTGGCCTGCCCCGGCACGATGGTCCCGGTGCCGATGGTGTTGCCCTTGGCGTCGACCATGTTGTACGACTGGCTGCCACTGGCGACCGCACCGAACACCAGTTTGACCGGAGTCGAATACTTGAGCGCGTTCTGCAACTCGGCCTGGGAGGTCGGGTTGTAGATATCGATGGTGTCGGTCAGCGTCGGCTGGGTGTAGGTGCCGGAATTATTGGTGCTGGCCACGCCGGTCAACGGTGCCGCCGCCGCGATTTTCTTCGGGTCGGTGAGCACGGTCTGGATGCTCGAGGCCGCGCCACGGGTCGGAGTCACCTTGAAGGTGTCACCGGCGCTCAGGGCACCGCCATTGAGGGCCAGGGTGAAACCGTCGATCACCGGAGGCGGCGTGGTCGTGGTGCTGAACGAACCCATGTCGGTGCCGTCCGAGCGCTTGACCGTGTAGTTGGTCGCGCTGGTGAAGGTGACCTGGTAATCGTTGGTGGTCAGCTTGCCGGTGTCCTTGATGGTCACGTCAAGGTTGCCCGAACCCGCGCTGTTGCCCGCCTGGGCAATGCTGCGCTGACTGATCAGCGCGGCACTGTTGATGTTGTTGAAAATCGCTGCGCCGAAGTCACCGTTCTTGTCGATGCCCTGGGCTTGCTGGCGGTTGACCTGATCGGCGATCACCAGCGCCACACGACCCAGCTCGTTGAGCGACGGGTCGAGCACTTCCTTGCGATAGCTCAGCAGACCGCCGATTTCGCCGCCACTGATCACCGAAGTGATGTCGATGGTGCTCGAACCGCGATCCATCTGGATGCCCATGCGCGACGGGTCATCCTTGCTCGGCACGGTGCTCAGGGTATTGGTGGTGTTACCGACAACCAGCGGCTGCCCGCTGCCGACGTAGACGTCGAAGCTGGTGCCGCGCTCGACGACCTGCGCGCCGACCAGCTGAGAGAGCTGGCGTACGGCTTCGTTACGGGTGTCGAGCAGATCGTTCGGCTGGCCGCCGCTGGTGGAAATCTCGCCGATTTTCTGGTTGAGATTGGCAATCGAGGTGGCCAGTTTGTTGACCTGGGCCGCCATGTCGCCAAGGTTGCCGTTGAGCGTGGTGTTCTGGTCGTTGAGCTGCTTGGCCAGTGCGTTGAAGCGGCTGGTCAGGGCTTGCGCGCCGGTCAGCACCGATTGACGGGATGTGTCGTCGGTGGCCGAGGTCGATACGCCTTGCATCGAGGTGAAGAACTTCTGCAACACGCCGGTCAGGCCGGTGTTGGTGTCGGACAGCGAGCCGTCCAGCGCTGTCGCCTGCGCGCCATAGGCGGCCGCTTCGCTGCTCAGCGAGGTGGCGGTGTGCAGCTGCGATTCGAGGTAGGAGTTGTACACCCGACGCACGTCGGCGAGGGTCGTACCGGTACCGATGAACACGTTACCGTACTGAATCGAGGACTTGGTGCCCTGCACAGTTTGCTGGCGTGAATAACCGGCGGTGTCGACGTTGGCAATGTTGTTACCTGTCACAGCCAGAGAGGAAGAACTCGCGTTCAACCCCGACATCCCGATATTGAGCAAACTCATGATTCAAACCTTACCTTGTGTTTATAAGGGCGTTGTTGGAACGCCGGCCGCAGCGTAGTTCTGATTGACCGTCATCTGCCTGGCAATCTGCGAAATCTTCGTCGCGTAGTTCGGGTCGGTCGCGTAACCGGCCTTCTGCAATTCGCGTACAAACTGTTCTGGGTTATCGGCCGACTTCAGCACATCTTGATAGCGATTATTGCTCTGCAGCAAAGTCACCAGATCGTGGAAGCTGTCCTTGTACGAGGCATAGGAACGGAACTCGGCCGTCTCCTTGACCATCTGCCCGTTGCGGAACTCGCTGGTGATCGCCCGGGCCGAATCGCCCTTCCAGTTGCTGCTCGCCTTGATACCGAACAGGTTGTGACTGCTGCTGCCGTCCTGGGCGCGCATGACCGATTTGCCCCAGCCGGTTTCCAGTGCAGCCTGAGCCACCAGATAACGCGGATCGACGCCAATGCGGGCGGCGGCTTCCTCGGCCATCGGCAGCATGGTGTTGACGAACTGGTCGGCATTGCTGAACGCGCGCTTGGCGGGTGCCAGCGGGATCTGCGCCATGGCTCGGCCGTAAATCTGCATCTGCCCGCCGGAAGCCTTGTCTGCCTCGGCACGGTCCAGCCAGTCGCCGTTGTACAGCGGGCCGGAACCGGTGACAGCGGCGGTCGTGGCGCGTTGCGGCAGTTGAGTGGCCGCTGCCGGCGTGGCCGACGGCACCAGACCTGCGAGCAAGCGATCCGCCAGTTTCGGCGGCAACGCCAGACGACGCTGGTTGATCATTTCCATGTCATTGCGATGGGTCAGTTCGGTGTTCGGCGCATGCACCGAACGCGACGCCCACAGTGGACGCTCGCCGTTGAGTCGCGACAACGGGCCATTGGTGGCCACGGTGCCGGCGGCAATCGGCGTGGCTACGGCAGCGGCCTTGGCTTTGGCTTCTTCCTGCTTGGCGGCGGATGCGGCCGCAGCCTCGCCCGGCGCCATCGGTTTGTTCTTCGACATCTGCTTGATCAGCACGTCGGCCAGACCGATACCACCGCCCTCGCGGGACATGGAAACCGCCAGTTGCTGGTCGTACATTTCCTGATACTGCTTGGCGGCCGGCGTGTTGAGCGGGTTGTCCTGGCCCAGCGCTTCGGTGGCCGAACGCATCGACTTGAGCATTTCACCGAGGAACAGCGATTCGAATTCCTGCGCAACCTTGCGCATGTTGCCGTCGCTGTTCTTGTCGCCGACCTTCAGCTGGTTCAGACGATTGAGGTCGGAGTACGAACCCGAATCGCTGCTGCTGACCAGACCGCTTTTGCGCATATCCATGGTCGCCGTCCTCAGATCACGATCAGGTCGGCTTGCAACGCGCCGGCCTGCTTCAGTGCTTCGAGGATGGCCATCAGGTCACCCGGCGCTGCGCCGACCTGGTTCACCGCCCGGACGATCTCGTCGAGGGTGGTGCCCGGGCCGAACTTGAACATCGGCTTGGCTTCCTGCTCGGCATTCACCCGCGAGCGCGGTACCACGGCGGTCTGGCCGTTGGACAGCGGGCCTGGCTGGCTGACGATCGGGTCTTCGGTGATGGTCACGGTCAGGCTGCCGTGGGTCACGGCGGCCGGCGATACCTTCACGTTCTGGCCGATGACGATGGTGCCGGTACGCGAGTTGATGATGACTTTCGCCACGGCCTGACCCGGGTCGACTTCGAGGTTTTCCAGGATCGACAGGTAGTCGACACGCTGGCTCGGATCGAGCGGCGCGGTCACACGGATCGAACCGCCGTCGATGGCCTGGGCAACGCCAGGGCCGAGCATGTCGTTGATCTTGTCGACGATGCGCTTGGCGGTGGTGAAGTCGGAACGGTTGAGGTTCAGCGTCAGGCTGTTGCCCTGGTTGAAACCGCTCGGCACCGAACGCTCGACCGACGCACCGCCAGGGATGCGACCGGCCGACGGAACGTTGACGGTGATCTTCGAACCGTCACGACCTTCGGCGTCGAAACCGCCAACCACCAGGTTGCCCTGGGCTATGGCGTAAACGTTGCCGTCGATACCCTTGAGCGGGGTCAGCAACAGGGTGCCGCCGCGCAGGCTCTTGGAGTTACCGATGGACGACACGGTGATATCGACCTGCTGACCCGGCTTGGCGAACGCCGGCAGATCGGCACTCACCGATACCGCCGCAACGTTTTTCAGCTGCACGTTGCCAGATCCCGGCGGCACCTTGATGCCGAACTGCGAGAGCATGTTGTTGAAGGTCTGCAGGGTGAACGGGGTCTGCGTGGTCTGGTCGCCGGTGCCGTTAAGACCGACCACCAGGCCATAGCCGATCAACTGGTTGGAACGCACGCCGGAAATGCTGGCGATGTCCTTCAACCGTTCGGCTTGTGCATTGAAGGCCGCCGACAACAGGAACGCGGCCATCATGAGACTTCTGAAATTCAACGTAGCCACCTAGAAAGGGAACAGCGGGCTGAGGAAGAAACGGTCGAACCAGCCTGGCTGACTCGCATCGGCGAACGAGCCGGTGCCCGAGTAGGTGATGCGCGCATCGGCGACCCGGGTCGAGGACACGGTGTTGTCGGTGGCGATGTCATCGGCCCGCACGAGACCGGCGATCCGCACCAGCTCGTCGCCGGTGTTGAGGGTCATCCACTTCTCGCCACGCACGGCGATGATGCCGTTGGGCAGCACGTCGGCGACGGTCACGGTGATCGAACCGGTCAGGGTGTTGCCCTGGGCGGCCTTGCTGTCACCCTTGGTCGCGCGGTCGCCTTCGTAGCTGGCGCTCAGGCTCAGGTCATTGCTGCCGATCGGGTTGTTGGTGGTCGCACTGCTGCCGAACAGCGACGTCAGACCGATGCCGGTCTTGCTGTTCTTGGCCACCTGCGAGTTGGCGTTCTTGCTGGCCTGGGTCCTCTCGTTCAGGGTGATGGTGATGATGTCGCCGACCCGGAACGCCTTGCGGTCGCTGTACAGGTTCTGTTCGAAACCGGCCTGATAGATCGAGCCGTTGTTGGCGGCCGACGGCAACGGTGTGCGCGGCAACACCGGGGCGTAGTAAGGATCATTGGGCTTGGGCGTCGGAGCGACGCAGCCCGCGAGCGAGACGACCCCACTCAATGCCACAACAGATACAAAGCGCTTCATGACCCTTACCTCACGGTGTTGCAGGCGACCTCATGGCCGCCTCATAGACTTGATTACAGATTCTGCGTTACGAACGAGAGCATCTGGTCGGCGGTGGAGATCACCTTGGAGTTCATCTCGTACGCGCGCTGGGTGGTGATCATGTTGACCATCTCTTCCACGGTGCTGACGTTGGAGGTTTCCAGGGTGTTCTGCAGGGTGGTGCCGAAACCGTTCAGGCCCGGAGTACCGACTTGCGGTGCACCGGAAGCGGCGGTTTCCAGGAACAGGTTGTTGCCCACCGCTTGCAGACCGGCCGGGTTGATGAAGTCGGCGGTTTGCAGGTTGCCGATCACTTGCGACGCGGCGTTGCCGGCAACGGTGATCGACACGGTGCCGTCACGACCTACGGTGAAGGTCTGGGCGTTGTTCGGAATGACAATCGCCGGCTCCAGGGCGAAACCGCTGGCGTTGACGATCTGGCCGTTGGAGTCGAGGTGGAAAGTACCGTCACGGGTGTAGGACGTGGTGCCGTCCGGCTGCAGGATCTGGAAGAAACCGCGACCGTCGATGGCCATGTCCAGCGGCTGCTCGGTGGTTTGCAGGCTGCCGGCGGTGAAGTTTTTCTGGGTGCCGACAATGCGCACACCGGTACCCACTTGCAGACCTGACGGCAGTTCGCTGTCCTGGGTCGACTGGGCGCCTGGCTGACGCTTGATCTGGTACAGCAGGTCCTGGAACTCGGCGCGGTCACGTTTGAAACCCGTGGTCGACACGTTCGCCAGGTTGTTGGAAATGGTGGTCAGGTTGGTGTCCTGGGCGGACAGACCGGTTTTGGCAACCCATAGAGCCGGAAGCATTCGATTCTCCTCGTGCGCCTGTTTTACGGCGCGACGTTCTGATAATTAGCTGATCTGCAAGACCCGAGCCATGGCCTGGTCGTCGTCTTTGGCGGTATTCATCATCTTGACGTGCAGTTCGAACTGCTTGGCCAGGGCCAGCACCGACGTCATCTCTTCCACGGCATTGACGTTGCTCGACTCCAGGAAACCCGACACCAGTTTGACGTTGGCATCGGCCGGCGCAGGCTGGCCGTCCTTGGTGTAAATCGAACCGTCCAGGCCCTTGTTCATGTTCTTGATGTCCGGGTTGACCAGCTTGATGCGGTCGACTTCGGCCATGACGCGCGGACCCTCGCCCATCGCACGGATGCTGATGGTGCCGTCTTCACCGACTTCCACCTGCTGCTCCGGCGGCACGGCGATCGGTCCACCATTGCCCATGACCGGCATGCCGTTGCCGGCACGCAACACGCCGAGGGCATCGATATTGAGGCTGCCGGTGCGCACGTAGCTTTCACCGCCATTAGGGTTCTGCACGGCGATCCAGCCGTTGCCCGACACGGCGACGTCGAGGTCACGGCCGGTCTGCACCAGCGAGCCCGGCGTGAAGTCGGTGGCGGGCCGTTCGCTCATGGCAAACGCACGCGCCGGAAAGCTGTCACCGAACACCGGCATCGAACGCGCCTGCTCCAGGTCGCGCTGAAAACCATTGGTGGAGATGTTCGCCAGGTTGTTGGCATGAGCCTTTTGCGCCAGTGCGTTCTGGCTGGCGCCGGTCATTGCCACATAAAGGTACTTGTCCACACTCTTTCCTCTGCATGCCGGACGTTTGCCGCCCACCGCTGTACTGCTGAGCCATAAGCAATTTGCAGACCAACTTTTTTCTGGCGGCTGAGGGCCCGGTAAACAAAGGACTTGAGGGATTTTGCGAGGATGAGGGAAATGTATCGAAGTCGAAAAACCGGCGGTGTCATGCCGCTTGGCGGCAAACACCCGATCCAGCCGTGATCACTCGGACGCGTCCTTGCCGACTTCATACTCACGCAGCTTGTTGGCAATCGTGGTGTGCGAAACCCCGAGCCGCTTGCCCAGTTGCCGGCTGCTCGGATGCTCTGAATACAGTCGCTCCAGTACCGCCTTCTCGAAGCGCCCGACAATCTCGTCCAGCCCGCCTTCGAGGGAGAAATCGCCAAGCGGCTGACGCACGCCGTAATCCGGCAGGCGAATGTGCTCGGCCTTGACCGTCCCGCCATCGCACAGCGAAACCGCCTGGAACAGCACGTTCTCCAGCTGCCGTACATTGCCAGGCCAATGGTAGTGACTGAGCCGGTCCATCGCCGCCGGCGCCAGTTTCGGCAGCGGGCAGCCGATCTGTCGGCTGGCCTGATCGAGGAAGTGCTCCACCAGCGGCGTCAAACCGTCGAGGCATTCGCGCAGTGGCGGGATGTGCAGCGAAAGCACGTTCAAGCGGTGATACAGGTCCTGGCGAAACTCACCTCGTGCGCACAATTCCGACAGGTCGACCTGGGTTGCGCAGATCACCCGCACATCCAGGTAAACCTCTTCATCGCTGCCCACCCGCCGGAAGCAGCCGTCCTGCAGGAAGCGCAGCAATTTCACCTGCAAGCGCGGGCTCATTTCGCCGACGCCATCGAGGAACAGCGTGCCGCCCGCCGTCAACTCCAGCAGCCCGAGCTTGCCTTCGGCGCGCGCGCCTTCAAAGGCACCGGGGCCGTAGCCGAACAGTTCGGTCTCGGCCATCGACTCCGGCAGCCCCGCGCAGTTGAGCGCCATCAACGGCGACTGTCCGCGCGGACTCGCCAAATGGCAGGCCCGTGCCAGCAATTCTTTGCCGGTGCCGGTTTCGCCTTCAATCAATAGCGGTGCATCCAGCGGTGCCATGCGCCGTGCTTCACGCACCACCGCCGCCATCACTTTCGAGCTCTGGAAGATGCTGTCGAAGCCACGCAACTCTTGTTTGCGCACGTTATAGATGCGCTCGCCGACGCGGTCCGCGCGGTGCAAGGTCAGCACGGCACCGGCCATGGCCTCGCTGTCGTCGTGTTCCGATTGCAGCGGCGCGATGTCGGCCAGAAAGATGTCGCCCTTGACCTTGACCCGCATGCCGTTGATTCGCGATTTGTTGGCGCGCACCAGTTCCGGCAGGTCGAAATCCTCGGCGTAACGCGACAATGGAATACCCGGTACCTCGTCCACCCGCACCCCGAGCAACTGCGCCGCCGCACGGTTGGCCGCCACGATGGAGCCGCCCATGTCGATCGACAGCACCGGAAACTCCAGCGCACCGAGCAGCGCATTCAACTCCATGTGCCGCCGCTCGCTAGGCATCAGCCCTACCCGCTTGACGCCGAACACCCCGGCAATCGCCTCGAACTTCGGTCGCAACGCCTGGAACTGAATGTTGATCAGGTTCGGGCAATGCAGATAGATCGCGTTGCCATGCTCACCGCCCACCTCGCCACGGGCGACGTTGATCCCGTACTCCACCAGCAGATTGAGAATGTCGCGCAGGATGCCGATGCGGTTCTGGCAGTGGACTTTGATACGCATATAAAGGCCCGAAACAGGTGAAGAGGCGGTCTGGCGCCGGAATTTTCTGCGCAGCGCGCAAGATAGTCGTCAAGATTATGTGACAGCCATCGGCCTTTTCAAACCCGACAGTCACCGCAAACACGACTTATCGCACGAAGCGTAACGAAAATTTTACGAATTAAAGAGACTTTTCCTACTCCAGCAGTCTTCAACCTGCTGCAACAACGAACGTTCCGGGGTATTTCTCAGTTCATCGCAGGACATAACAAGAACGAAATTCCCCTCGCAGGAGAGCAGTATGAAGCAGACGCAATACGTGGCCCGCGAGCCCGATGCGCAAGGTTTTATCGACTACCCCGCCGAAGAACACGCGGTGTGGAACACGCTGATCACCCGCCAGTTGAAAGTGATCGAGGGTCGCGCGTGCCAGGAATACCTGGACGGTATCGAAAAACTCGGTCTGCCCCACGACCGCATTCCGCAACTGGGCGAGATCAACAAGGTGCTCGGCGAGACCACCGGTTGGCAGGTTGCCCGAGTTCCCGCGCTGATCCCTTTCCAGACCTTTTTCGAATTGCTCGCCAGCAAGCAGTTTCCGGTGGCTACGTTCATCCGCACCCGTGAAGAACTGGACTACCTGCAAGAACCCGACATTTTCCACGAGATCTTTGGCCACTGCCCGCTGCTGACCAACCCGTGGTTCGCCGAATTCACCCACACCTACGGCAAGCTCGGCCTGCAGGCGACCAAGGAAGAACGCGTTTATCTGGCGCGCCTGTACTGGATGACCATCGAGTTCGGCCTGGTCGACACCCCGCAAGGCAAACGCATCTACGGTGGCGGCATCCTGTCTTCGCCGAAAGAAACCGTTTACTCGCTGTCGGACGAGCCCGAGCATCAAGCCTTCGATCCGCTGGAAGCAATGCGCACGCCGTATCGCATCGACATCCTGCAACCGCTGTATTTCGTCCTGCCGAACCTCAAGCGCCTGTTCGACCTGGCCCACGAAGACATCATGGCCATGGTCAAGCAAGGCATGCAGCTGGGTCTGCACGCACCGAAGTTTCCGCCAAAACCAAAAGCCGCGTGACCCGCGACTTTTGCTTACAAGTGAGTCTGTCCGTCGTCGCCACTTTGGTTTAGCGTGGCGACACTGACCGCCAATATAAAAAAACACCTTCAGATTTCAGGAAGTCCACCATGTCCACTTTGAACCAAGCCCATTGCGAAGCCTGCCGTGCAGATGCCCCACAAGTCAGCGATGAAGAGCTGCCGATCCTGATCAAGCAGATCCCTGACTGGAACATCGAAGTACGCGACAGCATCATGCAGCTGGAAAAAGTCTTCCTGTTCAAGAATTTCAAGCACGCGCTGGCCTTCACCAACGCCGTCGGCGAGATCTCCGAGGCCGAAGGTCACCACCCGGGCCTGCTGACCGAGTGGGGCAAAGTCACCGTGACCTGGTGGAGCCACTCGATCAAAGGCCTGCACCGCAACGACTTCATCATGGCCGCGCGCACTGACGAAGTGGCCAAGACCGCAGAAGGACGCAAGTAATGCACTTCGACGCCATCGGCCGGGTGCCCGGCGACCCGATCCTCGGCCTGATGGAGGCCTACGCGCAGGACTCCAACCCGCGCAAGTTCGACCTCGGCGTGGGCGTCTACAAGGATGCCCAGGGCCTGACGCCAATCCCCGAGGCGGTGAAAATCGCCGAGGCGCGTCTGGTCGAGAGCCAGGACACCAAGACCTACATCGGTGGCCACGGCAATCCGCTGTTCGGCAAGGTCATCAACGAGCTGGTGCTCGGTGCCGATTCGGCACTGATCGCCGAGCAACGCGCCGGCGCCACCCAGACCCCGGGTGGCACGGGCGCCCTGCGTCTGGCGGCAGACTTCATCGCGCAATGCCTGCCGGGCAAAGGCGTGTGGCTGAGCAACCCGACCTGGCCGATCCACGAAACGATTTTCGCGGCCGCCGGGGTCAAGATCAGCCATTACCCGTACGTCGGCAGCGACAACCGCCTCGACGTCGATGCGATGCTCGCCGTGCTCAATGAAGTGCCGAAAGGCGATGTGGTGCTGCTGCACGCGTGCTGCCACAACCCGACCGGTTTCGACCTGAGCCACGACGACTGGCAGCGGGTGCTGGAGGTGGTCCGTCGCCGCGATCTGCTGCCGCTGATCGACTTTGCCTACCAGGGCTTCGGCGACGGTCTGGAGCAGGATGCGTGGTCGACCCGACTGTTCGCCGCCGAGTTGCCCGAGCTACTGATCACCAGCTCCTGCTCGAAGAACTTCGGCCTGTACCGCGATCGCACCGGTGCGCTGATCGTCAGCGCGAAAACCGCTGACAAGCTGATCGACATCCGCAGCCAGCTGGCGCACATCGCCCGCAACCTGTGGTCGACGCCACCGGATCACGGCGCGGCTGTCGTCGCCACGATCCTCGCCGACCCGGAGCTGAAACGCCGCTGGGCCGACGAAGTGGAAGCCATGCGCCTGCGCATCGCCCAATTGCGCAGCGGTCTGGTGGAAGCGCTGGAACCGCACGGCCTGCGCGAGCGTTTTGCACACATTGGCGTGCAACGCGGGATGTTTTCCTACACCGGTCTGTCGCCGGAACAGGTGAAAAACCTGCGCGAGCATCACAGCGTGTACATGGTCAGCTCGGGCCGGGCCAACGTTGCCGGGATTGATGCGACGCGTCTCGACTTGCTGGCAGAAGCGATCGCCAACGTCTGCAAATAACTCCCCCTTGTCTTGATCGTTCCCACGCTCCGCGTGGGAACGATCTGGCGCACTCATCGCGAGCAGGCTCGCTCCCACATTTGCCCTGCGTCACCCTGTCGCACTTGTCTAGACAATCCCGCCCGTCGAAACAAATGGATTTAAAAATCTGTTTGTCACTTTTCCTGCTGTATCCTTCGCAGGCTTTCTGAAAGCGCGGATCTACCAGATCTATCAACAGACTTAGCGAGGAGCGCAACCATGCACGAGATTCCGAATCTCCCCTTCCCAAGCCTGCACGAAACTGAGCAGACGACCACGCAACAAGCCGGTGCCCAACAGCCCGAGCCGAAAGAAGCCGCCGACAGCCGTCCGGCCGACAGCGAAGAGTAAGCAACACCCGCCGTACAGACCGTGTGGAAAGCGCTAACATGCGCTTTCCACACTGCCTGAAACCTGAGCCGCCATGTCCAAAGAATTCGATGAACAACAGGCCGAGATCCTGATCGGTGCCACCGAGAAGATGATCGAGATCTGGAGCCGTCTCTCGCCCGAGAAACAGGCCGCCCTGCTCGCCCGTTTCGGCAGCGAGGAAAACGCGCTGGCCGCACTGGTCACCACGCAATTGGTCGCCCCGGCCAAATAGTTTTACTTTTCCCCGCTCCAGACGCGTCCGCATCGGTATCATGAGCAGCCTATCTATTCTGCTCTTCCCGTGGATCGTAATTCATGTCGTCCTCTATGCCAGAACCCCAGCGCCCCTTGGCGGTCACGCTGCAAGTCGTTTCCATCGTCCTGTTCACCTTCATCGGTTATCTGAATATCGGCATTCCGCTGGCGGTGCTGCCGGGCTACGTGCACAGCGACCTGGGCTTCGGCGCGGTCATCGCCGGGCTGGTGATCAGCGTGCAATACCTCGCCACGCTGCTCAGTCGCCCGTATGCCGGCAAGATCATCGACAACCAGGGCAGTAAACGTGCGGTGATGATTGGTCTGGCCGGGTGTGGCTTGAGCGGTGTGTTCATGCTGATTTCGGCGTGGACGCCCCACCTGCCGCTGCTGAGCCTGATCAGCCTGTTCGTCGGCCGTCTGGTGCTGGGCAGCGCTGAAAGCCTGGTCGGCTCAGGCTCGATCGGTTGGGGCATCGGCCGCGTCGGTGCCGCCAAC
Organism: Pseudomonas sp. GW458-11-26-14-LB4; assembly: GCF_059423925.1. Classification (NCBI taxonomy): domain Bacteria; kingdom Pseudomonadati; phylum Pseudomonadota; class Gammaproteobacteria; order Pseudomonadales; family Pseudomonadaceae; genus Pseudomonas; species Pseudomonas sp. GW458-11-26-14-LB4. The sequence goes on along the minus strand of NZ_JBWKYU010000002.1, from coordinate 228,653 downwards.
ACCGCCAAAGTCATCTCGTGGAACGGCATCGCCAGTTACGGTGCGCTGGCGGTCGGTGCGCCGCTCGGGGTATGGCTGGTCAGCCGTTTCGGTCTGTGGAGCATGGGCGTAAGCATTCTGCTGCTCGCCAGCCTGGGATTGCTGCTGGCCTGGCCGAAAACCGCCGCGCCGATCGTGGCCGGCGAGCGTCTGCCATTCATGCACGTTCTCGGTCGCGTCTTCCCGCACGGCTGCGGACTGGCGCTGGGCTCGATCGGTTTCGGCACCATCGCCACCTTCATCACCCTGTATTACGCCACGCAGCACTGGGATAACGCGGTGCTGTGCCTGAGCCTGTTCGGCGCCAGCTTCATTGGTGCGCGGCTGCTGTTCGGCAACCTGATCAACCGCCTCGGCGGCTTTCGCGTGGCGATTGCCTGCCTGTCGGTGGAAACCCTGGGTCTGCTGTTGTTGTGGCTGGCGCCGGACGCGCATTGGGCATTGGCCGGTGCGGCATTGAGCGGTTTCGGTTTCTCGCTGGTGTTCCCGGCGCTGGGCGTGGAAGCCGTGAACCTGGTGCCGGCCTCCAGCCGAGGCGCGGCAGTCGGGGCCTATTCGTTGTTCATCGACTTGTCGCTGGGGATCACCGGGCCGCTGGCGGGTGCGATTGCAGCGGGCTTCGGTTTTGCCTCGATCTTCCTGTTCGCCGCCCTCGCCGCGCTGAGCGGTCTGGCATTGAGCGTCTATCTGTACCGCTACACGGCTAAGTACCGCGAAGACTAGAAATCCACCTTGCCGCGCCCGGCCTTGATGCTGCCGCGCTTGGTTTTCGATTCGAGCCGACGCTTCTTTGAACCCAGCGTCGGCTTGGTCGGCCGGCGCTTCTTCTCGACCTTGGTGGCGCTGAGAATCAGCTCGGTCAGACGCTCCAGCGCATCGGCGCGATTCTGTTCCTGCGTGCGGTATTGCTGGGCCTTGATGATCAGCACACCGTCGCCGGTGATGCGACTGTCGCGCAGCGCCAGCAGCCGCTCTTTGTAGAACTCGGGCAAGGACGAGGCCGGAATGTCGAAGCGCAGGTGCACGGCGCTGGAGACCTTGTTGACGTTCTGCCCTCCGGCGCCCTGGGCGCGGATGTACGTCAGTTCGATCTCTGCGTCCGGCAGATGCACATTGTTGGAAATCACCAGCATGGAAACTCTACCTTCAAGTCGCTAAGCGACAGACAACCCCAGTTCGGACAACAGCATCGAGGCCTGGGCCCGGGAAATCACCGCCCCTTTGAACAGTTTGGCATCGTTGAGCCGAAAACCGCTCAAATCGGCACCGCGCAGGTCGGCATCGGTAAACCTGGCGCCATTGATCCGTGCGTGAGCCAGGCTGCACTCGATGAACTCGGCCTTGCGAAAGTCGGCATCGCTCAAGTCCGCATCGGAGAAATCCAGACCGTTCAACGTCGTGCGGGCGAACGACATGCCGCCCAGAAATGCGCTGTTGAGTCGGGTCTCACTGAACGACAGACCCAGGCTGGAGGTGTGACTGAAGTTGGCACCGGTCAGCTTGCAGCCGGTGAAAGCGACCTGCGCCAGTTTCGCCCGCTGCCAGCGTGTGTTGTTCAAATCGCAATTGCTGAACGAGGCCTCCAGCAATTGGGCCGCTTCGAACACTGCGTGGGCACCCCGACAGCCCTTCCATTGAGTCGCTTCGAGGCGAGCACCGAGAAATTGCGTGCGCAGCAGAATGCAGCGCTGGAAATCGGCGCGATCCAGCGTCAGTCGCGACAGATCGACATCGGTGAAATCCACCCCGATAAACCGCAGCGGCAAGCGCTGGGACGCGATCAACGCCTGCACATCATCACGCGTCAGCGCGTCTCCTTCGACCTCGTAGTGCGTTTGCACCTGATCCATGCCCGACTCCTTCGCGATTCAATTGGCGCCGGCAGTCTATCGTCACTTCGCGTAGGACCGGCCACAAAAAAGCCGGCGGAAGCCGGCTATTTTGTTGTCGTCCGTTGCCTACTTGGCCGCGGCCCCAAGCACCGCGCGTTGATCGCTGCGCTTGTTCTTGATCACGTAGCAGACCCACATGAACACCACCCACACCGGGATCGCGTACACCGAGATCTGAATGCCCGGGATCAGCAGCATCACGCCGAGGATGAACAGGACGAACGCCAGGCAGATGTAGTTGCCGTACGGGTACCACAGCGCCTTGAACAGCGGCTTCTGGTGGGTCTTGTTCATGTGTTGGCGGAACTTGAAGTGCGAGAAGCTGATCATCGCCCAGTTGATCACCAGCGTTGCAACCACCAGCGACATCAGCAGTTCCAGCGCGTGTTGCGGGATCAGGTAGTTGAGCAGCACCGCCACCAGGGTCACGGCCGCCGACGCCAGGATCGAACGCACCGGCACGCCGCGCTTGTCGATCTTCGCCAGCGCTTTCGGCGCATCGCCCTGCTCGGCCATGCCCAGCAGCATGCGGCTGTTGCAGTAGGTGCCGCTGTTGTACACCGACAATGCCGCGGTCAGTACCACGAAGTTGAGGATGTGCGCAGCGGTGTTGCTGCCAAGCATCGAGAACACCTGCACGAACGGGCTGCCGCTGTAGGAATCGCCCGAAGCGTTGAGGGTTTCCAGCAGGCTGTCCCACGGGGTCAGCGACAGCAGGATCACCAGTGCGCCGATGTAGAAAATCAGGATCCGGTAAATCACCTGGTTGATCGCTTTCGGGATCACGGTTTTCGGCTTGTCGGCTTCGGCTGCGGTGAAACCGAGCATCTCCAGACCGCCGAAGGAGAACATGATGATCGCCATGGCCATTACCAGACCGCTGACGCCGTTCGGGAAGAAGCCACCGTGGGACCACAGATTGCTGACCGAAGCCTGCGGGCCGCCATGGCCGCTGACCAGCAGATAACTGCCCAGGGCGATCATGCCGACGATCGCCACGACCTTGATGATCGCGAACCAGAATTCGGCTTCACCGAAGACTTTGACGTTAGCCAGGTTGATCGCATTGATCAGCACGAAGAACGCGGCAGCAGTGACCCAGCTTGGGATCTCCGGCGCCCAGTAGTGGATGTACTTGCCGACCGCAGTCAGCTCCGACATGCCCACCAGGATGTACAGGATCCAGCAGTTCCAGCCCGACAGGAAACCGGCAAAACCGCCCCAGTATTTGTGCGCAAAGTGGCTGAAGGAGCCGGCCACCGGCTCTTCGACGATCATTTCGCCGAGCTGGCGCATGATCATGAAGGCGATGAAGCCGCAGATGGCATAGCCGAGGATCATCGACGGGCCGGCGGATTTCAGCACCCCGGCCGAGCCGAGGAACAATCCGGTACCGATCGCGCCACCGAGGGCGATCAGTTGAATATGGCGATTTTTCAGGCCGCGTTTCAGCTCGCCTGATTGCGAGTTTTGTCCACTCATGAAAAAGGTCTCACGCAAGGTTTGATGATGTTCAGTAGACGTTGCTGCAAGGTTGCGATTTCAGCCAACCTTGATCAAACCCCAGCGCAGGCACCAGGAATTCAGCTTTTTTACAACGGTCATGCGTCACCTGTTTGTTTTTATCTGTGACGAAATCGAACCCGACACGCTTGTGACGCGGCGGAGTGAACAAGGCGGATAAACCTTGAGGTTTGCGCGATTACGCAGAGGGTCACAGTTAAAACGCGGCGCATTGTACACCGCTAACCCCCTGCTGCCAGACCTCGCCGGATCAGCGTGTCGGTTGCCGGGATTGCATGTGTCCACCCCGGGAGGCCCGGGCGGCTGCAAAAATTGAGTCAGGCCTTTGCAGGCCATCGGCGTGGACGATGGAAAATCCGCCCCACGTGGAGAAGTGAAAATGGATATCGGCGTTCATTGCGCCTCCTTCTTGTTATGCACCTGCACGACAGGCATGCAGCGCATCTCACCTTCCAAACGTCGCTGAAACAAGCGCGCCAGAGCGCCGCGCAAGGCCCGGCGGGACTGGCTCCGGCAGATTTTCCTTACAGTCTGATAAAGACACCCGATTTAAGGGTCTGCGACGGCCTTTTCGTAAATATTCACTGACAGTGCGTAACGTAAAGTTTCCACTCCAGACCCATCGAAGCCCGGAGCAGCGATTGACGCTAGCTGACTAACTATTTGAAAGGCGTTAAGTTTTTTGTTTTAAAACAAGAAAAACACGCCTGAAAAAAGAAATAAAAAGTCCAAAAAAAAACGCCAACCCTAAGGTTGGCGTTTCTGTTTTTCAGCTTGAAGCTTGCCGCTCGAAGCTTACAACCGCGTTATTCCGGCTTCTTGCGACCGAAACCCGGACGCTGGCCGGAACCGGCCGGTGCGCCACGGCGCTTGCCCGACGGCTTGTCATCGTCAGCCAGCTTGATGCCTGGACGCTTCGGCGCCGGCTTGGCCGGACGCTTGGTATCGGCTGGACGATCCGCCACCGGCGTACCGCGACCTTCGCCCCGCTCGGTACGGCCATTGGCCGGACGCGGAGTGCGTGGACCGCGCTCGCCATCCGGACGCGCTGCCGGCTTGCGGCCTGGACGCTCGCCTTCGATCTGCGGCTCGCGGACCGGACGTGGACCGGCGCCAATCGGTGCACCGTTGGCCGGACGCAGGGTGCGCACGCGCTCGGTACGGGCCATCGGACGCGACGACTTGCGCTGCATCCGGTCGAGCTTGTCTTTGCTCTTGGCGTTCAGTTGCGGCATGGCCACCGGGGTCAGGCCGACTTCGGCGCTCAGCACGTCGACTTCGTACTGGCTCATTTCGCGCCAGCGGCCCATCGGCAGGTCGGAGTTGAGGAAAACCGGGCCGAAACGCACGCGCTTCAGGCGGCTGACCACCAGGCCCTGGGATTCCCACAGACGACGCACTTCACGGTTACGGCCCTCCATCACCACGCAGTGATACCAGTGGTTGAAGCCTTCGCCGCCCGGTGCCTGTTGAATGTCGGTGAAGCGCGCCGGGCCGTCTTCCAGCACAACGCCGGCCTTCAGGCGCTCGATCATCTCGTCATCGACTTCGCCACGCACACGCACCGCGTACTCACGGTCCATCTCGTAGGACGGGTGCATCAGGCGGTTGGCCAGCTCACCGTCGGTGGTGAACATCAGCAGACCGGTGGTGTTGATGTCGAGACGACCGATGTTGATCCAGCGGCCTTCTTTCGGACGCGGCAGCTTGTCGAACACGGTCGGACGGCCTTCCGGGTCGTCACGGGTGCAGATCTCGCCATCGGGCTTGTTGTACATGATCACGCGGCGCACCGACTCGGCGGCTTCTTCGCGCTTGATGACTTTGCCATCAATGGTGATGGCGTCGTGCATGTCGACACGCAGGCCCAAGGTGGCGTCTTTGCCATTGACCTTGATGCGGCCGGCAGCGATCCAGGATTCGACATCACGGCGCGAGCCGACGCCGATACGGGCGAGGACTTTCTGCAGCTTTTCGCCTGCTGGGCCGATTTCCTGGTCGTCTTTCTGATTGATGTCACTCATCTGGGCACCTCCCGGTGTGGTCTGTTCAGCGGCGCTGAATGAGCCGCTGAAGCGTTGAAATCTGGGTTTTCGGGCGAAGGGATCGCCGAAGGGTCGCGAATCATACGCGGATGTGGCCGCGCGCGCATCAGAGACTAGTCGATCAGGGCAAGGTTATTTCTTTTTCCGCCGACCGGTGGCCCCGAGCTTGATCAGACGCAGCGCGGCTTCGGCCAGCACAGTGCGCTTGTCGTCCTTGTCGAGTTTCTTCCAGGCCCGTATCTCGCGCTTGCTGCGGCCGCAGCCCAGACAGATGTCGTCGCTGAACTTGCAGACGCTGATGCACGGGTCTTTGGTCGAGCTCATGCTCAATCCTCGAACTCGCGACGTTCGGCTTCGATGGCTTCGGCCAGGGCGCGGGCCTCGGCTTCTTCTTCGCTCAACTCTTCCTCGGCGGCGGGTTCCGGTTCGGGCTGTTCAAGCCGGGCGACGGCGGCCAGCAGCTTTTCCCGGGCTTCGGCCACGCCGAGCACATCGTCTTCCTGCTCAGGCTCGGGCTCGAATTCAGGCTCATGCTCAAATTCAGTTTCGAACTCATCCTCAACCGGCGGCTCGACCGGATCGAACTCAACCCCGGTCGGCATCGATTCACCGCCCGCCCCGTCACGCAGCAAGTCGTCAAAGTCGGTCTTGATCCCCTCCTCCATGCTGTCCAGTTCCAGCAGAAGGGTGTGGAAACTGGTTTCTTCCTTCGGCTCATCCGGCTCGGCACTGGCGTCGGCCAGCTCCTGCAAGCCCGGTGGCACGGGAGCGTCGTCGAAGTCGAGCACCGGATCCGCCTCGATTTCGCGCAACTCGGCCAGCGGCGGCAGGTCGTCAAGGTTCTTCAGGTTGAAGTGATCGAGAAACGCCTTGGTGGTGGCGAACATCGCCGGTTTGCCCGGCACGTCGCGGTAACCGACGATGCGAATCCACTCGCGCTCGATCAGCGTCTTGACGATGTTGGTGTTGACCGCCACGCCCCGCACGTCCTCGATTTCGCCCCGGGTGATCGGCTGGCGATAGGCGATCAGCGCCATGGTTTCCAGCAATGCTCGGGAATAACGTTGCGGACGTTCTTCCCACAACCGGCCGACCCACGGCGCGAACTTCTCGCGGATTTGCAGGCGATAGCCCGACGCGACTTCCTTGAGCTCGAACGCCCGGCCTTCGCAGGATTTGCCGAGCAGGGTCAGGGCTTTCTTGAAGACCGGCGGTTCCGGGCGCTCGCCTTCTTCGAACAGTTCATACAGGCGCTCGAGGGATTGCGGCTTTCCCGAGGCCAACAGAAAGGCTTCAAGCAGGGACGCCAGCTCGCGGGGTTCAGTCAGGTTCATATCGGGACTCGTTATTCGGCTCGGGCTCGCACGTGGATCGCGGCGAACGGCTCATTCTGCACCAGCTCGATCAGGGATTCCTTGACCAGTTCAAGGATCGCCATGAAGGTCACCACCACGCCGAGCTTGCCCTCCTCGGCGGTGAACAGCTCGACGAACGGCACAAATCCGCCGCCCTTGAGCCGCTCCAGCACATCGCTCATGCGCTCGCGGGTGGACAGCGCCTCGCGGCTGACCTGATGGCTTTCGAACATGTCGCCCCGGCGCAGCACCTCGGCCATGGACATCAGGATTTCTTCCAGCGCCACGTCGGGCAAGAGTTTGCGCGCGCGGGCTTCCGGGGCGTCGAGCTTGGGCACGATCACGTCGCGACCGACCCGGCTCAGGCCATCGATGCTTTCGGCGGCAGCCTTGAACCGTTCGTACTCCTGCAGGCGACGAATCAGCTCGGCGCGCGGGTCGTCCTCTTCGTCCTCGACGGTTTCGGCCCGGGGCAACAGCATCCGCGACTTGATCTCGGCCAGCATCGCGGCCATCACCAGGTATTCGGCGGCCAGTTCCAGACGCACCGACTGCATAAGCTCGACATAACCCATGTACTGGCGGGTGATTTCCGCCACCGGGATGTCGAGGATGTTGATGTTCTGTTTGCGGATCAGGTACAGCAGCAGATCGAGCGGGCCTTCGAAGGCTTCGAGGAAGACTTCCAGCGCGTCGGGCGGGATGTACAGGTCCAGCGGCATTTCCGTGACGGCCTGGCCATAGACCATGGCAAACGGCAGTTCCTGCTGGGCACCGGCCTGGGGATCTACGTTTTCCACTGCGGACATTCAGGCCTCGACCATGAATGGGGCAGGATCGCCGCAACCGACGCGGATCACTTCCGGATCATCGCCCGTGAGGTCGATCACGGTGGAGGCCTTGATACCGCCGGAACCGCCGTCGATGATCAGGTCGACCTGATGCTCGAGCAACTGGCGCATTTCGTACGGATCGCTCAACGGGTCTTCATCGCCCGGCATGATCAGGGTCACGCTCATCAACGGCTCGCCCAGTTCGGCCAGCAGCGCCAGCGCGATCGGATGGCTCGGCACCCGCAGACCGATGGTGCGCTTCTTCGGATGCAGCAAGAGGCGCGGCACTTCGCGGGTGGCGTTGAGAATGAAGGTGTAAGGCCCCGGCAGGTGGGCTTTGAGGATTCGAAAGGTCCCGGTGTCGATCTTGGCGTAATTGCCCAACTGCGACAGGTCGCTGCAGATCAGTGCGAAGTTGTGCTTTTCGTCGAGCTGACGCAGGCGTCGAACGCGCTCGATGCCGTTCTTGTCGCCGATCTGGCAGCCGATTGCGTAGGAGGAGTCAGTGGGATAGACCACCACTCCGCCCTTGCGGATGATCTCGACCGCCTGTTTGATCAGGCGCGCTTGCGGGTTTTCCGGATGAATCTGGAAAAATTGACTCACATTCTCTACCTGTTCAGACGGCGGCAATAACTGTGTCATGTTTGAACCGACACCACAGGGGTGGAAGGTCCTCCGGCACCGACCGGTACTGGCCGATCTCGGACCAGCCACCAGGGCCATGGAAATCACTGCCGGCGCTGACCAGCAGACCGAACTCACGGGCAAGGATTGCCAGGCTGCCCACCTGTTCCGCAGGCTGATGACCGTTGACCACTTCGATCGCCTGCCCGCCCGCTTGAATATAGTCGGCAATCAGCTTTCGGCGCTTGCTGCGGGTGAAATCGTAGTGCCACGGATGCGCTAGGCTGACCCAGGCGCCGGCGGCGCGCAGCGTACCGACGGTGTCTTCGAGGGTCGGCCAGTGCAGCTTGACGTCTCCCAGCTTGCCTGCGCCGAGCCATTTGCGAAATGCTTCGGCGCGATCCTTTACAAAACCTTCACGCACCATCCAGTCGGCGAAATGCGGGCGGGCCGGCGCGTTGCCGCTGTCGCCCAGTTCCTGCTGGATCTGCCGCGCGCCGTCGAGCGCATTCGGCATGCCCTTGAGGGCGAGCTTGCGGCTTATTTCCTCAGACCGCAGCCAGCGGCCGTCGTGCAACTGGGCAATCGCCTCGACCAGCGGCGCGGCGTTGACGTCGAAACCGTAGCCGAGTACGTGAATGGTCGCCCCGCCCCAGGTGCAGGACAACTCGACGCCGTTGACCAGTTGCATGCCCAGCGCCTCGGCGGCCGTGCGCGCTTCGGCGAGGCCTTCTAGGGTGTCGTGATCGGTCAGGGCCAGGACTCGCACGCCGTTCTCGAACGCACGCGCAACCAGTGCCGCAGGCGCCAGGGCGCCGTCGGAGGCCGTGCTGTGGCAGTGCAAATCAACATTCACGGGGATGTGTAACCTCAAATCAGCTGGCGCTATCGCGCGCCCATATGTTTGTTATTATGCCGCCACATCCAGCTTCTGGCTCTCACTGTGAAACAATTCATCGATTTCATCCCGCTTCTGCTGTTCTTCATCGTCTACAAACTCGATCCACGCACCGTCGACGTTGCCGGCCATGAACTGACGGTAGGCGGCATTTACAGTGCAACCGCCGTGCTGATCATCAGCTCCCTGGTGGTGTACGGCGCGATCTTCATCAAGCAGCGCAAGCTGGAGAAGAGCCAGTGGCTGACGCTGGTCGCCTGCCTCGTGTTCGGCAGCCTGACCCTGGCCTTTCACAGCGAAACCTTTCTGAAATGGAAAGCCCCGGTGGTCAACTGGCTGTTCGCCCTGGCCTTCATCGGCAGCCATTTCATCGGTGACCGCCTGCTGATCAAGCGCATCATGGGCCACGCGTTGACCCTGCCGGATCCGGTCTGGACCCGTTTGAACATCGCCTGGATCGGTTTCTTCCTGTTCTGCGGTGCCGCCAACCTGTTCGTCGCCTTCACCTTCCAGGACTACTGGGTGGACTTCAAGGTGTTCGGCAGCCTGGGCTTGACCGTGCTGTTCCTGGTCGCTCAAGGCATCTACCTGTCCCGTCACCTGCACGACGCCGATACCACAACGCCAAAAACCGAGGACTGACATGCTCTACGCCATCATTGCCACCGACGTCGCCAACTCCCTGGAAGCCCGCCTCGCTGCGCGCCCGGCACACCTTGAACGCCTGCAAGTGCTCAAGGGCGAAGGCCGCATCGTGCTGGCCGGCCCGCACCCGGCGGTCGACAGCAATGATCCGGGCGCAGCAGGTTTCAGCGGCAGCCTGATCGTTGCCGAATTCGATTCCCTGAGCGCGGCGCAAGCCTGGGCCGATGCCGACCCGTACATCGCCGCCGGCGTTTACGCCAACGTGATCGTCAAGCCGTTCAAGCAAGTCCTGCCGTAACCTCCCCCGCTGATCCCCCCACGCGATGAACCTTGTCGGTTCATCGCGTTCTCAATCGCTCATTATTCTCGTTTGCCGGCCGACAACCTGCCCAATATCCATTTGGAAACAGGAGTCGCGATGCGCAAGGGTCCGTTGTGTCTGATGTTGGTCACGTTGTCGATCGTGGCGCCCGCCCATGGTGAAGAAAGCACCGAAGGCGGCAGCTCCACACCGCTTTCGTTGAGCGCCGGCAGCCAGATCACCGAGTTGCAGCAGCGCCTGAAGGCCAGCGAGCAGCAACGGGAAGAACTGAGCAAACAACTGCAAAATGCCGACAACACCCGCGAAAGCGCCCAGCTCGCCCGGCTGCGCCAAGAGAACCAGCGTCTGAAGCTGCAACTCAAGGAAGCCCAGGCCAGCCCGCTGCCGCGCCTGCTGACCGAACAGCAGCAATGGTTCGTCACCGGGGCCGGGGTAGCGCTATTGGCGCTGCTCTGCGGTATCTTTGCCAGTGGAGCAAGCCGAAAACGTCGGCAATGGCTAAATTGAGTGAGTCATGAGCGAGCTGTTACTGATTGATGATGACCAGGAGTTGTGCGAACTCCTGAGTAGCTGGCTGAGCCAGGAAGGCTTTCAGGTCCGGGCCTGCCACGATGGTCAGAGCGCCCGCAAGGCGCTGGCCGAAACCGCGCCGGCGGCCGTGGTGCTGGACGTGATGCTGCCCGACGGCAGCGGTCTGGAACTGCTCAAGCAATTGCGCAGCGATCACGCCGACCTGCCGGTGTTGATGCTCTCGGCCCGGGGCGAGCCGCTGGACCGGATCCTCGGCCTGGAACTGGGCGCCGACGATTACCTGGCCAAACCCTGCGATCCGCGCGAACTGACCGCCCGCCTGCGCGCCGTGCTGCGCCGCAGTCATCCGGCCGCCGTGTCGACCCAGCTCGAACTGGGCGACCTGAGCTTCAGCCCGGTGCGCGGCGTGGTCAGTATCGACGAAAAGGAATTCACCCTCACCGTGTCCGAAAGTCGCCTGCTCGAAGCCCTGCTCAAGCAACCGGGCGAGCCGCTGGACAAACAGGAACTGGCGCAGATCGCCCTCGGTCGCAAGCTGACCCTGTACGACCGCAGCCTCGACATGCACGTCAGCAACCTGCGCAAAAAGATCGGCCCGCACCCCGACGGCCGCCCGCGCATCGTTGCCCTGCGCAGTCGTGGCTACTACTACAGCCTCTGATCGTCTGTCAGTTTTGTCAGGTCGGCGCGAAAACGTGTTTACCCAAGCTTTACACAGCGCTGACCGCCGCTGACCTTGATCTCCGTAATCTGTACTCATCCGGAACGTACCGGGAACGAGACAAAGGAGATTCACCATGCGCAAGACTCTTATCGCTCTGATGTTTGCCGCTGCCCTGCCGACCGTCGCCATGGCCATGCCACAGGATGGCGGCCCGATGGGTGGCCCGCTGGACGGCCCGCGCCATGGCGGTCAGATGCACGGCATGCACGGCAAAGGCCCGTACAGCCAGCTGGACCTGTCCCGCGAACAGCGCGAGCAGATCCGCAAGATCATGGGCGAGCAGATGCACGAGCGTAAGCAGACGGTCGAAAAATACCTGGAGAAACTCTCGCCAGCCGACCAGAAAGCCATGAAGGACGAGATGGCGGCCAACCACAAGAAAGCCGAGTCCGATGTCCGCGCCGTGTTGAAACCGGATCAACAGAAGAAATTCGACGAGATCCAGAAGAAACAGGCCGAGCGTCGCGCCGAATGGGCCGAGTTCAAAGCCTGGAAAGCGCAACAGCCGCAAAAGGCGCAATAATGTTCTAGCGTCACGCCCCGACCCAACGGCTCACCGCCGTTGGGTTTTCTTTGCTTGAGGATTTTCTGTGCGTTCATTGTTCTGGCGTATCCTCGCCAGCTTCTGGCTGGCCATCGCTCTGGTTGCAGGGCTTTCCATTCTGCTGGGGCACATGCTCAACCAGGACGCGTGGATCCTCAGCCGCCATCCGGGCCTCAACACTCTGGCCGCCGAATGGACGCAGACTTACGAAGCCCAGGGCGAAAACGCCGCCCAGGACATCCTCGAACAGCGCAAGCGCCAGTACCACATCGACGTGCAAGTGCTGAACGAAACCGGCGACCCGGTGGTGCGCGGCACCTTCCCCCGGCGCGCGGCCGCCTTCGAGGCGCGGCAGAACAACGATGACCGTCGCCTGCCATGGCGCCGTCTGACCGACGAATTCACCAGCGACAAAAGCGGCGACACCTACCTCTTCATCTACCGCATCCCGCACCCCGAACTCGACGCCTGGCACCGCGAAAGCCTACTCTGGCCATTGAGTGCGCTGGGCATTGCGTTGGTGGTGCTGACCCTGTTCAGCCTGCTGGTGACGTTTTCCATCACTCGCCCGCTCAGTCGCCTGCGCGGTGCAGTGCATGACCTCGGCCAGACCACCTATCAACAGAACAGCCTGGCGCAACTGGCCAACCGTCGGGATGAATTCGGTGTGCTGGCCAATGACTTCAACCGCATGGGTGCCCGTCTGCAAAGCCTGATCGGCAGTCAGCGTCAGTTGCTGCGTGATGTCTCCCACGAATTGCGCTCGCCGCTGGCACGCCTGCGCATCGCCCTGGCACTGGCCGAACGGGCCAGCCCGGAAGAACGGGAAAAACTCTGGCCTCGCCTGACCCGCGAGTGTGATCGGCTGGAAGCGCTGATCAGTGAAATTCTGGTGCTGGCGCGGGTCGATGCCGACAACGCCAGCGCCGAAGACGTGGATCTGAATGCCTTGCTCGCCACCCTGCAAAAGGACGCGCAGCTGGGCTCGCCAGAGCAGACCGTGCGTCTGGAGGCCGAGCCTGCGCTCAATCTGACGGGCTGGCCGACCATGATCGAACGCGCCGTGGACAACCTGCTGCGCAATGCCCAGCGCTTCAACCCGGTGGGGCAGTCGATTGAAATGCGGGCCTCACGTCAGGGCGAGCGGATCGTGGTCAGCGTGCGTGACCATGGGCCGGGGGTGCTGGCCGAGCATCTGAGCCAGTTGGGCGAACCGTTTTATCGGGCGCCGGGGCAGACCGCTGCGGGTCATGGCCTGGGGCTGGCGATTGCCCGGCGGGCGGCGGAGCGGCATGGCGGGACACTGGTGCTGGCCAATCACCCGCAGGGCGGGTTTGTGGCCAGTCTTGAGTTACCGCTGGAGCCTGGGGCGATTGTCCAGCCCTAAAAAGCTGCCCTCACCCCAGCCCTCTCCCGGAGGGAGAGGGAGCCGACCGAGTAGTCTTGCGTTAAACATCGACCTGAAAAATTGAGTCGATTATGGATCTGCCAAGCACGTGAACCGAGTCAATTCCGGACTCGGCAAAGCTCTTCCAGGTCGGTGAACCTCTGAAGCATCCCCCAATCAGTCCCCTCTCCCCCCGGGAGAGGGTTAGGGTGAGGGCGCTTTTTAAGCTTTTAAGGCCCTTTAAGCCTTACCCGGCCAGGCACTGACAAACTCCGCCAGATCAACCTTCTCGGCCACCCGCGGTTCTTTCTGCGGCGTGCCGAGGTAAAGGAAGGCAATCACCTCTTCGTCATCCGTCAGGCCCAAACCCTTGGCGACATGTTTCGAATAAGCCAGATCACCCGTGCGCCACACCGCGCCAATCCCCTGCGCGTAAGCCGCCAGCAGAATGCCGTGAGCCGCACAGCCCGCCGCCAGCAACTGCTCGGCCTTCGGGTATTTGACGTGTTCCTGCAATTTGGCGATGACCACGACCACCAGCGGCGCCCGCAGCGGGCCGTTGCGGGCCTTGTCGATCATCGCTTCGGTGACTTCGCCTTCCTGCATTTTTGCAGCTTCGGCCAGCAACTCGCCCATCTGCTCACGCGCCGCGCCTTCGACGGTCAGGAAGCGATACGGCTGCAAATGGCCGTGATCCGGTGCGCGGGTCGCGGCGGTGAACAGCACTTCGCGCTGTTCGGCGGTGGGGGCCGGATCGATCAGTCGTGGAACGGAAACACGGTTGAGCAAAGCGTCGAGAGCCTGCATCGGCCACCTCCTGAAAAAAATGTCCGGCTATTCTAGCTGCAAGTGATCCAGACGCGTCGGTTTACATGCCTTGCACCGCAGGTAGAATGGCGCCCTTCCCACATCAGCCCGAGCGGACTTCATGGCGTTGCCGACCTTACGGATCATTGGTTTCATCATCGGCATCTTCCTGATCACCCTGGCCATCGCCATGGTCGTGCCCATGGCCACCCTGGTGATTTTCGAGCGCACCGGCGATCTGCCGTCGTTCCTCTGGGCGAGCATGATCACCTTCCTCGCCGGCCTCGCGCTGGTGATTCCCGGTCGTCCGGAACACATTCACCTGCGCCCCCGGGACATGTACCTGCTGACCGTCAGCAGCTGGCTGGTGGTGTGCATTTTCGCCGCACTGCCTTTTCTGCTGACACAGCACATCAGCTACACCGACTCGTTCTTCGAAAGCATGTCCGGCATCACGGCCACCGGGTCGACCGTGCTCAACCATCTGGACGACATGTCCCCCGGCATCCTGATGTGGCGCTCGCTGCTGCACTGGATCGGCGGTATCGGCTTTATCGGCATGGCGGTGGCGATCCTGCCGCTGCTGCGCATCGGTGGCATGCGCCTGTTCCAGACCGAATCCTCGGACCGCTCGGAAAAGGTCATGCCCCGCTCGCACATGGTGGCGCGGCTGATCGTGGCGGCGTATGTCGGCATCACGATTTTCGGCAGCCTGGCGTTCTGGTGGGCCGGGATGAGCCCGTTCGATGCGATCAACCACGCGATGTCGGCGATTTCCACCGGCGGGTTCTCGACCTCCGACCAGTCACTGGCCAAGTGGACGCAACCGGCGGTGCACTGGGTCGCGGTGGTGGTGATGATTCTCGGCAGCCTGCCGTTCACCCTGTACGTGGCGACGCTGCGCGGCAACCGCCGGGCGTTGATCAAGGATCAACAGGTGCAGGGTTTGCTCGGTATGTTGCTGGCGACCTGGCTGGTGCTCGGCACCTGGTACTGGTGGACCACCAACCTGCATTGGCTGGACGCGCTGCGGCATGTGGCGCTGAACGTGACGTCAGTGGTCACCACCACCGGTTTCGCGCTGGGCGACTACAGCCTGTGGGGCAACTTCTCGCTGATGCTGTTCTTCTATCTGGGCTTCGTCGGTGGCTGTTCCGGGTCGACGGCGGGCGGGATCAAGATCTTCCGTTTCCAGGTCGCCTACATTTTGCTCAAGGCCAACCTTAACCAGTTGATTCACCCGCGTGCGGTGATCAAGCAGAAGTACAACGGTCATCGCCTCGACGAAGAGATCGTCCGGTCGATTCTGACGTTCTCGTTCTTCTTCGCGATCACCATTTGCGTGATCGCCCTGCTGCTGTCGCTGTTGGGCGTGGACTGGATGACGGCGTTGACCGGTGCCGCCAGCACCGTCTCCGGCGTCGGCCCGGGCCTGGGCGAGACCATCGGCCCGGCCGGCAACTTCGCCAGCCTGCCGGATGCGGCCAAGTGGATTCTGTCGTTCGGCATGCTGCTCGGCCGACTGGAGATCATTACGGTGTTTGTACTGTGTATTCCGGCGTTCTGGCGTCACTGATCGCCTTCGGCGCCTCGAGCAACCGCGCCCGGTAATCGCCGGGCGTAGTGTCGAACCAGCGGCGGAAGGCGCGGAAGAAATTGCTCGGGTCGGCAAAGCCCAGCAGATAGGCAATCTCCAGCAAGGTCATGCTCGGCTGCGCCAGATATTGCTCGGCGAGTTCGCGGCGGGTGTCGTCGAGCAACTGCTGAAAACTGGTGCCCTCCTCCTGCAAGCGTCGTTGCAAGGTGCGCTGGGACAGGTGCAGGGTCTGCGCCACCGTATCGCGTTTGGGTTCGCCCTGCGGCAGCAGGCGGCACAACACCTGACGCGCCTTGTGGGTCACGCGGCTTTCGGAAAACCGCGCCAGATATTCCCCGGCAAACCGGTCATGCAGCAGCGCCATCGCCTCGTTGGCGGTGGGCAGTGGCGCTTCCATGTCGGCCCGCTCGAAGATCAGCGCGTCATACGGCGCGTTGAACACCAGCGGTGCATGAAAGGCTCGTTTATAGGGTTCAAGATCATCCGGCTGGTCGCCCTGCACCAGCACTTTGCGCGGGTGCAGCGTGCGTCCGGTCAGCCAGCCGCACAACGCGAGCGCGCAGGCCAGCGAGGCTTCGGCACTTTGCCGGGTCGGCGGCAGATGATCGCCGTGTACCGTCAGAATCAGCGCATAACCTTCGTCGAGCAGGCGAAAACTCAGGTCGGCACTTTCGGCGATGATCCGCTGATAACGCACCAGTCGCTGAAAACCTTCCGCCAGCGTATTGCTGGACATCAGCGCATAGCCCGCTACATGAAACGAAGCCGGCCGCACCACCTTGCCCATATTCAGGCCGATCGCCGGATTGCCGGACAGCTCGACCGCCCGTTGCCAGAGTCGGGTCATGGAATCCTGCGGGAAGCGTGCGTCCGGGTCCTCCAGCGCCGCGTAGTCGAGCCCCAGCTGTCTGAACAAAACCCGGCAATCCAGGCCGTCCATTTCCAGTGCTTTGACAATCCCCATCGCCCAGCTTGCAGAAGTCGTTCGTTCGCTCATGGCGTTTTTTCTTGGATGACATGGTGAGCCGCATACTACGGCCGATTTCCCAAGGATAGTAAAGTGGCGCCGATTGTCACTGGCCGACGCCATTGATCACTCTAGACTCAAATAAGCTACCCGCCGAACAACTTGCAATCAGAACAATAACCACAGAGATCGCAGTCGTGGAAACCATCAAGCATTTCAACAGCTTCGCCGAGTTCTATCCGTATTACCTCAGCGAGCACGGCAACAGCACCTGCCGTCGCCTGCATTTCATCGGCACGACGCTGGTGATCTTCATTCTCGCCCTGACCATCGCCAAGGGCGCCTGGCTGCTTTTACTTGCGTTGCCGCTGGCGGGCTACAGCTTTGCCTGGGTCGGTCATTTCTTTTTCGAGAAAAACCGCCCGGCCACCTTCCAGCACCCGTTCTACAGCCTGCTCGGCGACTTCGTCATGTACCGCGACATGATCCTGGGCCGCGTGCCGTTCTAGAAATTCCGACAAGAGGACTGCCGATGAATGCCACTGCCCGTTTCACCCACATGAAGGACGGCACACAGGACGACTGGGCGATCATTGCGGCGGATTTCAGCGCCTACGCCCGTCAGTTGCCGGGCCGGATCATGGCCCACCTGAAACTGCTCGAAGGCGATTTCGGCGGTTTCCCGGTGGATCGCCTGACCCACTCGCTGCAAACCGCCACCCGCGCCTTTCGCGACGGCCGCGACGAGGAATACGTGGTCTGCGCCCTGCTCCACGACATCGGCGACACCCTCGGTTCCTACAATCACCCGGACATCGCCGCCGCCATCCTCAAGCCGTTCGTCAGCGCCGAGAACCTGTGGATGGTGGAAAAGCACGGGATCTTCCAGGGCTACTACTTCTTCCATCACCTGGGCATGGATCGGCACCTGCGCGAGCAATTCAGCGACCACCCGCAGTTTCTGGCGACCGCGGAGTTCTGCGCCAAATATGACGCGGCAGCGTTCGACCCCGAGTACGACACCCTGCCGCTGAGCTTCTTCGAGCCGATGATGGAAAGGCTGTTCGCCCAGCCGAAGAACTCGATCTACAAAGCGGCGATGGAAGAGCACAGCCCGGCCTGAGTTGACTTGAAAACTCAGGCCAGCTCGGCCACCTTCGCCGCTTTCAATTCCGCTTCCCGCGCCTGCGCATCGGCCAGGCGATACAGCTCGATCGTGCCGTCCCAGTGCTCGATCAGCGCCGTGCATGACTCCACCCAGTCGCCGCAGTTGAGGTAATCCACCTCGCCGACCTTGCGGATCTCGGCGTGGTGGATGTGCCCGCAGACCACACCGTGCAACTCGCGCTTCACGCATTCATGGGCGATGGCTTCTTCGAAGTCGCTGATGAAGCTGACCGCCGTCTTCACCTTGTGCTTGAGATAGGCCGACAGCGACCAGTAGCCATAACCGTATTTCGCCCGCCAGTGATTGAGCCAGCGGTTGAGGGTCAGGGTGAACTCGTAGGCTGAATCGCCAAGGAACGCGAGCCAGCGGTGATAGCGGGTGATCACGTCGAACTGGTCACCGTGAATCACCAGCAGATGCCGGCCATCGGCGGTGACGTGCACCGCCTCGTCGACCAGCTGGATATTGCCCAGAATCAGTTTTGAATAGCGGCGCAGGAATTCGTCATGGTTACCGGTGACGTAGATCACCTCGGTGCCGCGCTTGCTCATGGTCAGCAAACGGCGGATCACGTTGGTGTGCGCCTGCGGCCAGTACATGCCGCCGCGCAGTTTCCAGCCGTCGATGATGTCGCCGACCAGGTAGATCTTGTCGGCGTGATAGCCCTTGAGAAATTGCGACAGATGCTCGGCCTGGCAATCCCGCGTGCCCAGGTGCACGTCGGAGATCCACAGGGTGCGAACCCGTTGTTTACGGCTGGGTCTGGCGAGCTCGGCGCTGGTCATGGGCAACCCTCTGCGATGTTTTCGCCACTCTGCGCGCGCCCGGTTAATCGACCATGACAGGTATGCGTCAGTCGTGTGACAAACGCGTCGCCCCTGCGCCGGTGTAGACTGGCGGCTCGCCCGGAGACCGCCATGCAACCGATCCTGACCCTGCGCCATTACAGCCACGACCTGATCGCCCACAGCCACGACCACGCGCAACTGGTGTTCGGCCTGTCCGGCGCGCTGGATTTCGAAGTCGAAGGGCGTGGCAGCCAGGTATTGCAGCAGAGCTTCGTGGTGATCCCCGCCGGCGCGCATCACGCGTGCGGCAGTCCCAAGGGCAGCCGCTGTCTGGTGCTGGATGTGCCCGACGAGCAATGGCTGACGCGCTCGTTGGGTAATCACGCCGATGCCAGCCGCCGTCTGCTGGATAACGCCGCGCGGTTGTCGCTGGATGCCGGGCAAGGTCAATTGGTCAGCTGGCTGGCGAACAGTCCGGTTGACGATCCGCTGATTGCGCAACAGGGCGCGGTGTTGCTGCTGGCGAGCCTGAACCACGTGCCACCCGCCGAAATCGTCGCGCGCCGCCTGCCCTACGCGGCACTCGACGCGCACATCGAGCAGTACGCGGCCTATCCGCTGCAAGTCGCGGATCTGGCGCGTGTCGCCGGATTGTCCAGCGCCCGGCTGCATGCGCGGTTCGTCGCCGAATGCGGGCAGACACCGATGGACTACATTCGCAGTCGCCGTCTGCACAAAGCTGTAGCGCTGTTGCGCAACACCACGCTGCCTGTCGGTGAAGTGGCCAGCCGTGTCGGCTACAACTCGCAAAGTGCGTTCTCGGCCGCCGTCCTGCGTGAATTTGGTACCTCTCCTACACAATTGCGACGCGAGGCTGACGACAAAAGTCGATAGCCTGCCGACAGACTTTTCGGCCGTTACACGTTTCAATGTGTGCCTGTAATGGTGTTTGGAAAAAGGACTGCAATGACTCCCCGTACCGCCCTCGGCGCCTTGCATATCGGCGCACTGATGTTCGGCCTGACCGGTGTTTTCGGCAAACTCGCGGCCGCAACGCCCGCCGTCATCGTGTTCGGACGCGCCGCGTTTGCCGTGCTGGCCCTGGCGTTTTTCGCCCGCTTCGCCCAACAGGGCGGCTGGCAGAAACTGCAGGCCGTGGACTGGCGACGACTGGCCCTGAGCGGCGTGCTGCTGGCCGGGCACTGGGTGAGTTTCTTCATTGCGGTCAAGGTCGCGGGCGTCGCCATTGCGACCCTGGGTTTCGCCAGTTTCCCGGCCTTCACGGTGATCCTCGAAGGGCTGATCTTTCGCGAACGCATCCGCATCAATGAAATCGTACTGGTGGTGCTGGTCAGTGTCGGACTGGTGCTGGTGACCCCGGCGTTCGATCTGGCCAGCGGCGCGACCACCGGCCTGCTTTGGGCGATCCTGTCCGGCCTGCTGTTTTCCCTGTTGTCCCTGACCAACCGCGCCAGCTCCGGGCGCATCCCGGCGGTGCAGGCGGCACTGTGTCAGAACGTGGTGGTGGCACTGTGTGTGCTGCCGGTGGCGGCGCCGCAACTGAGCGAAGTGCGCGCCATCGACTGGTTGTGGATCGGTCTGCTCGGGGTGTTCTGCACCGGCGTCGCCCACAGTTTGTTCGTTGCCAGCCTCGCGGTAATCAAGGCGCGCACCGCTGCGGTAGTGTTCGCCATGGAGCCGGTGTACGGGATTACCGTGGCCTGGCTGCTGTTCGATGAAGATCCGACCCTGCGCATGTTGATCGGCGGCGCGCTGATCATTGTTGCGATCGTGGTGTCGAGCCGGATGTCAGGCAGCAACGACAAGAAAACCGTCGCGGCCGAGGCAGCCTCTCACTGAGTACGGTCGTTGTGGCCGAGGTCGCGGTCAGGGTCGATCTGGTCGCGCACCCGCTGCTTGAGCACCTTGGCCTCCGGGAAACCGCCGTCGGCCTTGCGTTCCCAGATCTGCACGTCGTTGCAGGTGATGTGGAATATCCCGCCGGTGCCCGGCACCAGTGACACTTTGCCTAAATCGTCGCCGAAGGTGCTGAGCAGCTCTTGCGCCAGCCATGCGGCGCGCAACATCCACTGGCATTGCGTGCAATAGGTAATGACGATTTCCGGTTTTGTGACGGTCATGATCGCTGAAACTCCTGAGCCAGAGGGCGCCGCTATAATAGCTGGCTTTATCGCTCGCCCCGAGACTCACGATGCGTCGTCTTCTGATCTGCCTGTTGCTTGGTTTCCTACCCCTGTTCGCTGGTGTCAGCGTCCATGCCAGTGAGGCGACGCGCCCGAAAGTTGGTCTGGTGCTGTCCGGCGGCGCGGCCCGTGGCCTGGCGCACATCGGTGTGCTCAAGGCTCTGGAAGAACAAGGCATCAAGATCGATGCGATTGCCGGCACCAGCATGGGCGCGGTGGTCGGCGGGCTGTACGCCTCGGGCTACAAGATCGACGAGCTGGAAAAACTCGCCCTGACCATCGACTGGCAGCAGGCGCTGTCCGACGCCCCGCCCCGCGAAGACGTACCGTTCCGGCGCAAACAGGACGACCGCGACTTTCTGGTGAAACAGAAGCTGAGCTTTCGCGATGACGGCAGCCTCGGCCTGCCACTGGGCGTGATTCAGGGCCAGAACCTTGCGCTGCTGCTGGAAAGCCTGCTGGCCCACACCAGCGACACCCGGGATTTCGACAAGCTGCCGATCCCGTTCCGCGCCGTGACCACCGACATCGCCAACGGCGAAAAAGTGGTGTTCCGCAAGGGCCACCTGCCCCAGGTGATCCGCGCCAGCATGTCGATCCCGGCAGTGTTCGCTCCGGTCGAACTCGACGGCCGATTGCTGGTGGATGGCGGCATGACCGACAACATTCCACTCGATGTGGCCCGTGAAATGGGCGTCGACGTGGCCATCGTGGTCGACATCGGCACCCCGCTGCGCAACCGCAAGCAACTGCTGACCGTGGTCGATGTGCTGAACCAGTCGATCACCCTGATGACCCGGCGCAACTCCGAAGAGCAACTGGCGACCCTGCATCCCGATGACGTGCTGATCCAGCCGCCGCTGGCCAGTTTCGGCGCCACCGACTTCGGTCGCGGCCAGGAAATGATCGACGCCGGCTACCGCGCGACCCAGGCCCTGAACGTGCGCCTCGCACGCCTCAAACCCCTGCAGTCGCAAGACGCCGAACTCAACGCCGCCCGCGCGCCGGGCCAGCGCACGCCTATCATCACCGCGATCAAGGTCGAGAACGACTCGAAAGTCGGCGATGACGTGATCCGCTACTACATCCGCCAGCACATCGGCGAACCGCTGGATCTGGGTCGCCTGCAAACCGACATGGGCACCCTGTACGGCCTCGATTACTTCGAGCAGGTGCAATACCGCGTGGTGCACAAAGGCGCGGATCACACGCTGGTGATCAGCGCGCGCGGCAAACGCACCGGCACCGATTATCTGCGGGTCGGCCTCAGCCTGTCAGACGACATGCGTGGCGACAGCGCCTTCAACCTCGGCGCCAGTTACCGCGTGAACGGCATCAACCGACTGGGTGCGGAATGGCTGACCCGGGCGCAGATCGGCGATAAACAAGAGCTGTACAGCGAGTTCTATCAGCCGCTGGACGTCGGCTCTCGCTACTTCCTGGCGCCTTATGCTTCGTTTGCCGCACAGAACGTCGACTCGGTTCTGGACAACGATCCGATCGCCCAGTATCGCGTCGAGCGCTACGGCTTCGGCCTCAACTTTGGCCGGCAGATCGGCAACAGCGGCGAAGTGCGCTTCGGGGTTGGCGAGGCCTGGGGCAAGGCTGATGTGCGGATCGGCGATCAGGACCTGCCAAGCGAAAACTTCAACGAAGGGTTCTATGCACTGAAGTATTCCTTCGACTCGCTGGACAACGTCTACTACCCCCACGAAGGCGAAGACATCGGCCTGACGCTGGTGCAGTTCGAACCGAGCCTGGGCTCCGACACGCGCTACCGGCAGTGGGAGTTCAAACTGGACAAGGCCATGAGCAGTGGCCCGGATACGCTGATTCTCGGCGGTCGTTATGGTCGCACGCTGGACGATGCCAACGTGGTGACCTCCAGTTTCCTGCTCGGCGGCGCCCGGCAATTGTCCGGTTTCCGCGAAGACGCGATCTCCGGGCAGAACGTCAGTCTGATGCGTGCGGTGTATTACCGCCGCCTCACCCCGCGTTCGTACCTGCCGCTGGACTTCCCGCTGTACGCCGGCGCCTCGCTGGAACGCGGCCGGGCCTGGAACAACGACAATGTATTTGACAGCGGCTATATCAACGCCGCCAGTGTGTTCATCGGCTTCGATACGCCGCTGGGGCCGCTGAACTTCAGCTATGGACTGAACGATGCGGATGAACAGGCGGTGTACCTGAACCTCGGCCAGACCTTCTGACAACGGTCAGCGAATCCCCGCCAACAACGTGCGCGCTGTTTGCCTGAGGGGTTCGTCGGCTTCCTTGAGCAGTTCGTTGAGCAAGGCAATGGCGCTGTCGATATCGCCGTCGTCGATGCAGGTCTGGGCCTGTTCGAGTTTGCCGGCGTTGGCGGTGTCCGAGGGTTCGGGGTCCAGCTCCGGGGCATGCAGCTCCAGTGGCTCCAGTGAGAGCGTCGTGCCGGGATCGCCAAACTCGTTGAGAAAGTCCTCGTCCAGCGGCTGCGTTTCCGGTTCGACGATCCATTCCAGCTCGGCGGTTTCGGCGTCGTCGGGCAGGGTTTCCGGCAACTCGAAATCCTGTGGCAGTACCTGCAGATCGGAACCCAGCGTTGATGGCGCCTGTTCAGGTGCGGCAGCAGTCGGGCGAGTTTCCTCAAGATCCCAACTGGAAGCCATCGAGAGCTGATCCAGGTTCAGTTCGAAATTGTCTTCGGCCACCGGCTCCACAGGCGTGGTGGGTTCGATCGGCAGCGCGGCGATCACCGGGGCCGCCGCAACCAGAGGTGCCGCGCTGACCAGTTTCGGGTAGCGGGCGCGAATCTCCTGCAAGCGCTGATCCTCGACCCCGAGCTGGCGCAGACGGCTTTCCTGCTCGTCATAGGCCGGCGTGTCACCCTGCCGCCCCAGCACTTCAAGCAACTGCACGCCAAGGTCGATGCGCTCCGGTTCCCGCTGCAACGCATCACGCAACAAACCGGCAGCCTCGCCCATGCGTCCGTAGGCCAGATAAATGCCGACCGCTTCCAGCACATCGCCATTGGCGTGTTCCTCACGATGTTCGACCGCACTGTGAACGGAACTCGGCTGCATCGGTTCGGCGTCGTCGACCGGGGGGTCGTTTCGTACCGGCAGGAACGGTGTCGGCGCCTCAGCCCCTTGCGCTTGCTGGCGGTGCCGACGCACATACAGCCCTGCCACCAGCAATCCCAGTACCAGTAGCAGTCCGCCGAGCAGCGGCCAGTTGAGTGAATCCTCCTGAGACTCGGCCGGGGCAATGACCGGCGCAGGCGCAGGTGCAACGGGTGGGACAGGTGCCGGCGGCGCCTGTTGCACTTCAATCAGACGGGCCTGCAAATCACCGAGCTGTTTCTTGCCGTCAGCGATCAGCACTTCCTGGGCCTGAAGCTTCACGTTCAATTCATCGATGGTTTTTTGCAGTTGCTGATTCTGCACAAGGCTCGCCGCCAGTTGCTCGGCCTGCGCGTCGGCGACCGGTGTCGGTGGCTGAACAGGCGCAGCAGGTTTGGCCGGCGTGGTTGCAGACGGAGTCTCGGGGGTCGGGAATTCCGACGATTGCGCACGCGCAGTTGGCTCATCGGTGGCCGGGACAATTCCCGGTGAGCCCGGCGGGTCGATCAGCACGGTGTATTCGCGCAGCAGGTGGCCATTGGGCTGATCGAGCTGCACCAGGAAATTCAGAAAGGGTTCGTTGACCGGTTTGCTGGACGTCACCCGGATCATGTTGCGATTGCCACGCAGGATCGGGGTGAACTTGAGGTCATTGAGAAAGAACACGCGCTCGATGCCGGCGCGGCCAAATTCGTCCGCCGAGGCCAGACGAACCGTCAGTTCGTTTTCGCTGACGCCCCCGACATCCACCAGGGCGATGTCAGCCTTGAGCGGCTGATTGAGGGCTGAATGCACGGTGATGTCACCGAGCCCCAGCGCCAATGACGCGGTGGACCAGGTGAGAACACCGGCCACCAACAGCGAGTTGGCGCAACGCAGTACCACGTGCCGACTTCCGAGCATGAGCATCCCTTAAATAAGCAAAACCGACTTCTATGCGTTCGCACATCCGGTACGAACACGATATTGCCCAGTAGTTCTTATAGTCCGCCCAGCGCGATCTCTCAAAAAAACGGCACGCGGTTGTGCCTCAAGACTTTTCCAGATTGGCCAGAATGTGCCCGTGAACCCGCATGCACACCTTCAGATCCGCCTCATCGACGCCTTCGAACAACTCCTTGCGCAGTTGTGTAGCGATGGTTTCGATCTGTTCGATCAGCGGCAGCGCCGGTGAGCACAGCACGATTTTTTTCGCCCGGCGGTCTTCCATCACGGACTGGCGTTGCACCAGTCCCTGACTTTCAAGGCTGTCGAGCAGACGGGCCAGGGTCGGCCCTTCGACGCCGACGCTTTGCGCCAGCTCCCGCTGGGTCGGCGCCTCTTCGAAACGCGCCAGATGCAGCAGCACCAGCCAGCGTGCCTGGGACAAGCCCAGACCGGCCAGCCGGCGATCCAGTTCGGCACGCCAGCCACGAGACATCTGGGCCAATTGCATGCCAAAACGGTGTTGATCGGTTAACGGCATAAAACACTCATGATTAGACTGAACAAATAGAGAAAAACTAATTATTAGTCAGCTAAGCATGACATTTGCCTATAGGCAAGAGGGGACTTGTACTGAATCGTTACATCTGAAAAGCCCCTCACCCTAACCCTCTCCCGGAGGGAGAGGGAACCGATTGGGGAATATTCAGGAAATACGCCGACCTGAATGCTCTATGTTGAATCCACAATCGACCCGGTATTTCAGGTCGACGTATAGCGCAAGACAACTCGGTCGGCCCCCTCTCCTGGGGGAGAGGGCTGGGGTGAGGGGAAAGGGTCGAGTTACATCTCGAATTCAGATTGCAGCGCAGCCCGCACGCAATAAAGCACGCCTTCCGGTACGCGACCGGCAAACAGCTCGGCCACTTCGGCGACCGACGGCAACTCGCCTTCGCCGTCGAGGAACGCATCCTGGACTTCCCCCATCAGGTCTTCCGGCAAATCCAGCGCCTGTTCCAGCGACAGCTGCTGCTTGCCGATGGCTTCGGCGAGCATGGTGTAGACGTTCTTTTCCGAGCACTGCAATTGGCCGGATATCTGCAACGGCGTCATACCGGCGCGGGCCAGGGTGATCAGTTCGTGACGCACGTCGGCCACCACTTTCGGCGCCTCGGCCTCGCCGCCGAGCACTTCGAGGAAGGCCTCGCCGTAACGCTCCAGCTTGCGCGCGCCGACGCCGCTGACCCGGGCCATGTCCGCCAGCGAGGTCGGCTGGCTGCGGAGCATTTCCAGCAGGGTCGAGTCGGGGAAGATGACATACGGCGGCACGCCGTGTTCTTCCGCCAGTTTGCGCCGCAGGGCACGCAATGCTTCCCACTGTTCGCGCTCTTCGCCGCGCACCAGTTGACTGGCCGGGCTCTTGCTGCCGCTCTTGGCGCTGACTTGCGGCTTGAGGTCGCGGCGCAGCTCCAGGCTCACTTCGCCCTTGAGCAGCGGCCGGCAGGTGTCGCTCAGGCGCAGCCCGCCGTAACCTTCGTGATCGACATCGGCCAGACCGCGGGCAACCAACTGACGGAACAGCGAGCGCCATTCGCTCTCGCTCAGCGCCTTGCCGACGCCGTACACCGACAGGTGCTGATGGCCGAAGCTGCGAACCTTTTCATTGTCCTTGCCCAGCAGCACGTCCACCAGATGGCCGACGCCATAACGCTGGCCGGTGCGATAGATCGCCGACAGCGCCTGGCGCGCAGGCTCGGTGGCGTCCCAAGTCTGCACGCCGTCAGTGCAGTTGTCGCAGTGCCCGCAAGGCTCGGGCATGTCTTCGTCGAAGTACGCCAGCAGCGCCTGACGGCGGCAGCGGGTTTCTTCGCAGAGCGAGAGCATCGCGTCGAGCTTGTGCTGCTCCAGACGCTTGTGGCGTTCGTCGCCCTCGGAGTTCTGCAGCATCTGCTTGAGCATCACCACGTCTTGCAGACCGTAGGCCATCCACGCGTCCGCCGGCAGACCATCACGGCCGCCCCGTCCGGTTTCCTGGTAATAGGCCTCGAGGGATTTCGGCAGGTCGAGGTGGGCGACGAAACGCACGTTGGGTTTGTCGATGCCCATGCCGAACGCCACGGTGGCGACCATGATCAGGCCTTCCTCGTTGAGGAAGCGCTTCTGGTGATAGGCGCGCAGATCGTTGGGCAGACCGGCGTGATACGGCAGCGCCGGGAAGCCCTGCTCGGTGAGAAACGCGGCCACCTCTTCCACCTTCTTGCGCGACAGGCAGTAAACGATGCCGGCATCGCTGCGCCGCTCGGCGAGGAACGCCAGCAACTGCTTGCGCGGCTGCTCCTTGGGCACGATGCGGTAGAAGATGTTCGGCCGGTCGAAGCTCGACAGGAAACGCTCGGCATTCTGCAAATGCAGGCGAGTGACGATTTCTTCGCGGGTGCGCTTGTCGGCGGTGGCGGTCAGGGCGATGCGCGGCACGTCGGGGAACATTTCCGCCAACTGCCCCAGTTGCAGGTATTCCGGGCGGAAGTCATGGCCCCATTGCGATACGCAGTGCGCTTCGTCGATGGCGAACAGCGCGATGTTCAAGCCTTGCAGGAACGACAGCATGCGCGGCTGCACCAGACGCTCCGGCGCCAGATAGAGCATTTTCACTTCGCCGCGTTTGATCCGGTTGGCGAGGTCGCGCTGTTGTTCAGCGCTTAATGTGGAGTTCAACGCGGCGGCTGCCACGCCCAGCTCTTCGAGGGTGGCGACCTGATCGTCCATCAGCGCGATCAGCGGCGACACCACCACCGCCAGGCCATCGCGCAGCAGCGCCGGCACCTGGAAGCACAGGGACTTGCCGCCGCCGGTCGGCATCAGGACAAGGGCATCACCGCCACTGGCCACGCGCTCAATGATTGCACCCTGACGGCCACGGAAACTGTCGTAGCCGAAGATGTCCTTGAGGACGCGTTGAGCCTGTTCGAGCATAAAAACTCCAAAAATCCACCGAAACATCCCTGCACAGGCTGGTTCAAGACAGCCGAGGCTGCTTTAAACAAAACGTAAGCGCGCATTGCATCGCGCCCTACACAATCAGCCGCGACACCGGCAGGGATCGCAAAGCGCGGCAGTATACCCGAGCCCTCCCCGGCAAAGGGCACCGCCGATAAGAAGCTTGTGCAGGCAAATCTGCCGTGCGGCTGGCTTGAGGGCTCAAGAAGGCCTAGAATTCCCGCATTGTTTATTCCCCCAAGGTAGCCCTTTAATGTCCTTCGCCGAGCAACTAACCCGCCTGCAAGTCTTCCTCGACGCCGACGAGCTGCATGAAGAGGCGCTGGACTACGTGGCCGCTCACGGTTACCTGACGGCGCTGTCGATCTGCGCCGACGTGGTTCCGGATCGTGAATGGATCGACGCCCTGTTCGCCGAAGAGCCGCATTACAGCAGCGAAGCCCAGCGTGAAGAGATCGAAGCCACGCTGATCGGCCTGAAAGCCCACATCGCCCGCCAACTGGCCTCCGATGAAGAATTCGAGCTGCCATGCGAACTGGACCTGGGCGACGACCCGGACGATTCCGAACTGCGCGGCTGGTGCATCGGCTTCATGGAAGGCGTGTTCCTGCGCGAAGCGGCCTGGTTCGAAACCGCCGAAGAAGAAGTCAGCGAAATGCTCCTGCCGATCATGGTCGGTTCGGGCCTGTTCGACGAACAGCCTGAGTTCGAAGACATCGCCAAGGATGCCAACCTGATGGACGACATGATCGTGCAGATCCCGGAAGCCCTGACCGCGCTGTACCTGCTGTGCCAGGCGCCCGACGAAAAACCGGCGATCCTCAAGCCACGTCACCACTAAGATCCGGCCTATGGACAACCCCATAGGCAACCGTCCCCTGATGTTGCGCTACATCCTGCTGGCCATCGGCTGGCTGAGCGTGGCACTGGGGGTGATCGGGATTTTCCTGCCTGTTCTCCCAACTACCCCCTTCCTGCTGCTGGCAGCCGCCTGCTTCGCCCGCAGCTCTCCGCGTTTCTATCAATGGCTGGTCGAGCATCCCCGGCTCGGGCCATGGATCCGCGACTATCTCGACGGCAACGGCATTCCGCTCAAGGGCAAGGTCTACGCGATCGGGCTGATGTGGGCGAGCATTCTGTTCTCGTGCTACCTGGTGCCTCTGCCATGGGCGCGCGGGTTCATGCTGACCAGTGCGGTGCTGGTGACGGTTTATATCTTGCGGCAGAAGACGTTGCGCAAGTTCTGAGGCGCCATACCCGAACAACCGCTCGTCGAAAACCCTCATTCCCCTGTCAGATCTGACAGTAGGCAGCTCCGCGTTCTCGCTGTGTTATAGAGGCCTGACTCTATTGGCCGGCATGCCGGGGAGACCGCAATGAATATTCAATCACAAGCAGTGAGCGATGCGCTGGCCCTGTTTCCGGTGTACCCGCCGCAAATAGCCCCGGTGCAGCCGTCGACGATTGCTCATGGAGGCGTCTCCCAAGCTGCATTCACACCGGATGGGCTGGAGGTCATCATCGAGCCCATCACCGGTTTGCAGAATTGGGTCGTGGCGGCTTTCGATGTCATGACGCTGATCGTCAACAACGTTCGCACCAACGTCAGCAAAACCATCCGGCCAGGTGAAGAGGGCAAGCGCCTCCTTCTGCTTTTGCCGGAGTTCTGGTTCACCAACGGTGTCAACGATGTGCGCTACCAGGTGACTCGAGTCAGCGGCAATAAAGATGACTCGCCCACGCTCCAGTTGCTGTACCACAACCCGGCACCCACCATCACCATCAGCCATCCTCCCAGCATTGTTCCGGGAAAGACCGCGGTCATCATCATCACCGTCGGTTACGCGCGGGCATACGACAAGGTCACGCTGATAATTGGCACCTGGCGCCTCACGTTCACCAACCCCGATCCCACTAAACCGATCACATACACCCTGACGGCCGCCGATCTCCAGTCGATTGGTGATGGAACTCACCCGGTTTCTGGCAACGTGGTCGATCAACTCACTAACAGCGGCGTGTCGGCGACGACCTCGATCACTATCAGTGCCAACCAGCGTGTACTGAATCCGCCAATCATTGTGGAAGCGGAAACGAACAACAGAGTACTGGACGTAAACGACTTGAAGGGAAAAAACGCGACTATTCACGCACTGACCTGGACAGGCATGGCGGATAAACAGGCATGCTGGATGAGAGTAGAAAGTTTCAAGGCCAACGGTACTGCGCATGATCTGCAGCTATGGAATGGACTACCGGCCCAAACCAACCCGACGTGGATCAGTCAGGGCCAGTATGTACAGACATTGCTCAACAATTACGTGTCTGCACTGGGTGACGGAAAGTCGTTGACGCTCAAGTTCTGGGTGTCGTTGGACGGGACCAATAGCTTTGCCACAGCCACACCGTTTCCTGATCAGATCTACACAGTCGAAGCATTGGTAGCTCCAACTATCACAAACGTGAATGAAAACACCACCACTGGCACACCTGTTGCGAATGGGGGATTTACCACCGCGACCACACTTGCATTCACCGGCAATGCGAGTGCCGATCAGCAGATCCAGTTATTGGACAAAGGCGTTGTGCAAGACACGATCCTGGTTCCTATTTCTGGCCAATGGACTTATACACTTACCAGCCAGACTCAAGACATTCACAAGTACGCAGTCAAGGCTTTGTACGCAGACGGGCAGACTTCCGAGCAATGGATAACAACAATCGTGAAGCCATTGTCCATTAACACCTCACAGATGAACTTGAATGGCGTGAAGCTTCTCGCCCCATTCCCAACAACGACCAAAGAAGTACCAGGTAACACAATGGTCAGAGAAGCCATGGGCGGGATCCCCGGCATTGAGTACGCCAGCTTGAATCCCACCATTGCGAGCGTCACTCGCGCGGGTAAAGTAACTGGGCTTAGAAATGGTTTCTTTACCATTATTGCTATAGATGGAGGGAGATCTCAGGTTTCATATCATGGCGTTGTGACAAACGTATTCACGCTGCTTCTGACACCCATCACCGAAAGATTAGACTTTGATGGTCTTGATCGTTGGGCCTCTTCGATGGGTGGCATTCAGCTACCTGGTGCGAACGACGCAGGCCCGGTGCTCAATGCCTTCATCACAAACTTCTCTAACCTTGGGGACTTCTTCAGACAAATGCTGCCAAACAACGACCCTCGTAATTGGGTCACATGGCAAGCTCCTACAAGAGATGGGCTTGTAGCGGGTTTTGTCCGGTTACCTGACGGCAATCTTACCGCGATTGCGTACGACCGCTCCGGCCATTCGCAATTTCCTGGACCGGCGTTCGCATTTCGCTCAACGTGAATTCTTCGCCTCATTGAACTGGTGAACAAGGACAAAGGGACGCCATTTTTTTACCAGTCTCAACCATGAATGCCCGCCTTCCCGTTTAACCGGGAGCGCGGGCTTTTTCGTTCAATGCCGACGCCAGACCTGTTTAACAGCGTTGAAAGTTATCTCCGCAAAGCCACGCCACCTTGCGCCTTTGCCTACGCATCCGCCAGAATCCGCCGGCTTGTGCGCCTTGGGGGTGGGTTCTATTGTTTGGCGGTCGCTGAAAAACAGCGATCGGGTTTAGCGATCCGGCTCCAGACAGACGCAACAACACCCAATCCCGATTGCAGTCTCTTCTCTGCACTTGGCGTAATGGTGGCTGTGCGTGGGAGACCTTCGGGTCTACCCGGGGTTTCTGTGACCCGGATCGCTAACCTGCGTACAGCCGCCACCTTTACTTGTTTAGCGATGAGTCGTGGCGGCTAAATCCAATCACGGAGATTCGCCATGATCAAACCCACGCCAAACCCTCCTGAAGCCGACCCGACTTCCCCCTACGAAACCCTCGATTCCAAGAAATTCCACGAAGCCGCCGAACGCGCCCTCGATCACTATCTCAATCCCCTCCTCCCCCGAAAACCGCTGCTCAAACCCAATACCCGCTACCTCATCGCCCCCGGCATCGACAGCGAAGAGCTGCTGGCCGACGCCTGCGAAACCCTGACTTCGGCCAAGGTCATGGCCAATGACTTTGCCGGTTTGGTGGATGGGTCGCATCGGCATGTGTTGTTGGGGATTGCGCAGTTGATCATGCTGGGTGAGCTGGCGGTGAATCGGGTGCTGGATAATCTGGAGTTGAAGGCTGAGGCGCCCGCTGTAGCTTGACCGCCGCCTGATCGTTCCCGCGCTCTGCGTGGGAACGATCTACGCGCAAAGAAAAACCCGCCGTCCCGATTACTCGGGGCGGCGGGTTTTGTCGTTTCAGCTCCGGCTTACACCGTATCCACCTTCAACGAATGATCATTCAACATTCCGTTGATGATCGTCGCCGTGTCATGCCCACTGGCAATCAAACCACCCGCCCCCGGCGTCACACCGTAGTGGCTGGCCAGGTTGACGCCGGCCAGGTCGATGGTCTGGTTCGGCGTGGCGCCGGCCATGGCGCTGACGTCGATGCTGGTCATGACCGAGGCGCCGCTGCCGGTGACGGTGAAGTGCAGGTAGTCATCCAGTGAGGCCGACGTGCCGTTTTCACCTTGCAGCAGTTGCGACAGGTCGAGCTTGTCGGTGCCGGGGGTGAAGTCGGTGACAAGGTCGTGACCGCTGTTGCCCTTGAGCCACTGAAAGGTGTCGGCACCCGGCCCACCGGTCAGGGTGTTGTTGCCCATCCCGCCGATCAGCAGGTCATCACCCCCGCCGCCGTTGAGGATGTCGTTGCCCAGGCCGCCGTTGATCACGTTGTTATTGTTGTCGCCGGTGAGCGTGTCGTTGAAGTTCGAACCGACGAGGTTTTCGATGCCGGTCAGGGTATCGGTGCCCGCGCCGACGGTGTTTTGCGCACCGAGCAGGCCGAGGTTGACCGTCACCCCGGCGGTGGCGTGGGCATAGCTGGCGGTGTCGATGCCGGTTCCGCCGTCGAGCAGGTCGTTGCCCGGGCCGCTGTAGAGCAAGTCGTTGCCGGCACCACCGTGCAGTTCGTTGTTGCCGGAGCCTGCGGTCAACACATCGTTGCCGTCGCCGGCGTTGATAATGTTGTCGCCGGTGCCGGCCACCAGTACGTCATCGCCCGAGGTGCCAGTGAGGGTGTGGCCATCTTGATAGCTGATGGTCACGTTCGCCGTGTCACTGCCGCCGTGGTTGTCGTTGGCGGTGTAGGTGCCGTGGTAATCCGGGGTGATGTCGTGGGCCCCGGCGTAGTTGAGGGTCATGGTCAGCTGGTAGTTTTCCGCCGCGTTGACGTTGTTGCCCGTGGTGTTGCTGATGTTGGTGATGTGAATCTGGTAGACGCCGTCGGACGATGCGGTCAGGGTCTGGCCGTCCGCGAGGGCGATCCAGGCGCCGCCGTTGATCGAGTACTCCATGGTGATGTGACCGGCCGCCAGGTTGTGGTCCAGGTTGAGGGTTTCGCCCTGGCGCAGGTTGACGGTGATGCGGTCTTCATCGTTGGCGTTTGTGTTGGTCACCGCGCCGAGGTAGCCGCTGACCACCAGCACGGCGGTCATGGTCGCAGCGTTGGCGCTGAACGAGTTACGCACGTTGGCCAAGTTCTGGTTGGCGGCGGTGTTGGCGTTGGTGCCGGTGAAGCTGATCGCGCCGGTGCCGGTGAAGTCTGCCGATTTGGAGATCCAGCCGGTGTTGAACGAGATTGGCGTGGCGTTGAGCGTATCGCCATTCGGGTCGATATCGTTGGCCAGCAGCAGTTCGCCCGGCACCACGATGTTGCCCGACAGCACGTTGGTGATGATGTGGTCGTCCGCCGCCACCGGAGGCGCGTTGGGGATCACTTTCACGGTCAGGGTCGAACTGGCGAGGTCGCCGTCGTTGTCGCTGAGGGTGAAGCCGATGTTCTCGGTGATCACTACGGCGGTGGTTTTCTGCGAGGTGTAGCTGTAGTCGCCGGTGTCGAGGTTGACCACCAGGGTGCCGCTGTTATTGGTGGCGATGCTCAGGGTGTTGTTCACCGTGTTGAACGTGCCGTGGTTGGCGCCGCCGCTGGCGACCAGCGAACCCTGACCGCCGTTGGCTTTCGGGTCATAGGTGTAGGTGGTGCCGTCGACCACGATGGATTTGATGAACCCGCCATCGGCGCCGAACGTGCCGCCCTCGCCGATCAACGAACCGGTGACCGGCGCCCCTTCGACGGTGCCGGACAGCACCGAGTTGAGCTGGTTGAGGTCGGTGACCACCACCGCGTTGGTGTTGGTGTGCGTGATGCCGTCGTACGCCAGCGGATCGAGGTTGGCGTTGCTCACGCCGCTGCCCAGGCCGATCGCGTAGTTCTTGATGTTGTTGGCATCGAGAAACGCCTTGAGCGTCGCTTCGTCGGCGGTGCCGATGTCACCTTCGTTGGGTTTGCCGTCGGAGAAGAAGTAGCCGACGTTCTGCGCCCCGGTGAGTTTGCCCGAGGTGTTGAACGCGTTGTACATGGTCGCCACGGCCGCATCGTAGTTGGTGCCGCCGCCCGCGCTGAGGCCGGCCAGAATCGTCTTGGCCGTCGCGACATCGACCCACACCGAAGTGCGGTCGGTGGCGTTGCTGCTGAAGGTGACGAGCTGCACTTTCACATCGCCCAGATCGTCGTACTTGTCGAGCAAGGCGCTGATCGCCTGCTTCGCCAGTTCCAACCGCGACAGACCCGGTACGCCAGAAGCGTCGGCCATGCTGCCGGAGATATCGAGGACGATGAGGATGTTGGAGTCGATCTCCACCGCCGCCACCGAACGCTCCGACGCTACCGCTTTTGGCACGTCGTCGACGATGTTGACCACGATGGTGCTGGTGGTGCTGTTGCCCAGCGCATCGGTGGCTTTGTAGGTGAAGCTTTCGCTCAGGGTGTTCGGCCCGTCGTTGGCGTTCGGCGTGGTTTTCGGCGCCGAGGTCAGGGTGTAGGTGTAGGTGCCGTCGGCGTTGAGCTGGATCTGCCCGTAAGTCCCGGTGGCGCTGCCGACCAGGGTATAGGTGATCGCCCCGCTGCCGCCGCTGACCGAACCGACCAGCGTGCCGGTCGCGGTTTCGCCGGTGCTGCCCGGGTCGCTGCCGGTGACTGTGCCGGGGGCCAGGTCTTGTCCGTCCTTGGTCAGGTCGAGGGCTTTTTCGTAGACGGTCACGTCCTGATCGGTCGAGGCCACGAGTTTGCTGTCAGCGACGTTGACGGTGATGGTGGTGGTGCTTTCGTCGCCGTCACTGTCGCGGATGGTGTAAGTGAAGGTGTCGGTAGCGCCCGGCGGGCTCACCGAGTTCGGGTTGCTGTGATAGACCGCGTTGCCGGCCGCATCGAGAGTCAGGTAACCGTAGTTACCGTTGATGTTGCTGTTGAGGCCGCCGATGGCCGAGGTCGCGGTATTGCCGCCGGCGCGCACGCCGACCACGATCGCCGCGCCATCCGCGCCACTGACGTCATTGCCCAGCACGCTGATGTTGACCGTGCCGCCCTCCGCCACCGAGCCGGTGTCGGCCTTGGCGGTCGGCAGGTCATCGATGATGTTGACGTTGATCTGCCCGGTCGCAGTGCTGCCATCGGTGTCCGTCGCCACCACGTTGAAGTTCTCGGTGATGCTGTTGGCGCCGTTGGCATTCGGGTGGGTTTCGTTATCCACCAGGGTGTAGCTGTAACTGACCACGCCGGTTGCCGGGTTGTAACCGGTGATGGTCAGCGTGCTGCCCAGCGGGGTGACGGTCGACTGCGGGAAGCCGGCCGCGACGCCGTTGGTCATCACGGCGATGCCGCCCACGGTCAGGGTTTGCAGACCGTCGAGCGCGGTGACGGTGAAGGTGCCGCTCTGGGTCAGTGCCGGGGTATCGGGGCTGGTGCCGTCGCTGAGGTTTTTCTCATAGACAGTCAGCTCGCCGCCATACACGTCGAGGCCGTTGAGGACCACCGGATCGTCGTTGTTGTGGATGTTCAGCACCAGGTTGGCGGTGCTGGTATCGCCGTCGGCATCGGTCAGGGTGTAGGTGAAGGTCTCGGTGCCGTTGCCACCGCCGTGCAGGTTTTTGAAGTCTGCATCGTTGGTGTTCAGCGTGTAGGTGTACGTGCCGTTGGCGTTCAGCACCAGGGTGCCGTAAGTGCCGGTGAAGGTGCCGGGAGTGATCGGGCCGGCATTCGGCCCGGTCGCCACCACGTCGGCGCCTTGCACGTCGTTGGTCAGCACGTTGCCGTTGAGGGTCAACTGGGTTTCCGACGCGGTGCCGGCGTTGCTGTCGTTGATCGCCTTCGGCACGTCATCGACGATGCTGACCACGAGGGTGCTGGTGACGACGTTGCCCAGCGAATCGGTGGCCTGGTAGGTGAAGGTTTCGGTCAGGGTGTTGGCGCCGTCGTCGGCGTGCGGGGTGGTACTGGCCGGTGAGGTCAGGGTGTAGGTGTACGTGCCGTTGGGGTTGAGCACGATCTGCCCGTAGTTGCCGGTGGCACTGCCGACCAGCGCGTAGCTGATCGCACCGACCGCGCCGGTGACCGAGCCGACCAGCGTGCCGGACGCGGTTTCCCCGGTGCTGGTCGGATCGCTGCCGGTGACCGTGCCAGGAGCCAGATCCTGGCCGTCCTTGGTCAGATCGAGGGCTTTTTCGTAGACGGTGACATCGGTGTCGCTGACCGCGCACAGTTTGCTGTTGTAGACGTCGATGGTGATGGTGGTGGTGCTTTCATCGCCGTCGGAATCGCGCACGGTGTACACGAACACATCCACCGCACCCGGGCCACTCACGGCATTCGGGTTGCTGTGATAGACCGCGTTGCCGTTGGCGTCGAGGGTCAGGTAGCCGTAGGTGCCGTTGATGTTGCTGTTGAGGCCGCCGATGGCCGAGGTCGAGGTGTCGGAACCGGCGCGCACGCCCACTACCGCGCCACTGGCAGCCGGGCCGTCGGCGCCGCCGATATCGTTGTCCAGCACGTTGCCGCTGACGGTGCCGCCCTCCTGCACCGACGTCGCGTCGGGTTTGGCGGTCGGCAGGTCGTCGATGATGTTGACGTTGATCTGCCCGGTGGCGGAGCTGCCATCGGTGTCGGTCGCCACCACGTTGAAGTTCTCGGTGATGCTGTTGGCGCCGTTGGCGGTCGGATGGGTTTCGTTATCCACCAGGGTGTAGCTGTAGCTGACCACGCCCGTGGCCGGGTCGTAACCGGTGATGGTCAGCGTGCTGCCCAGCGGGGTGACGGTCGATTGCGGGAAGCCTGCTGCCACACCATTGGTGATCACGGCAATGCCGCCCACGGTCAGGGTTTGCAGACCGTCGAGGGCGGTGACGGTGAAGGTGCCGCTCTGGCTCAGTGCCGGGGTGTTGGGGCTGGTGCCGTCGCTGAGGTTTTTCTCGTAGACGGTGAGTTCGCCACCGTTGACGTCGAGGCCGTTGAGGTACACCTGATCGTCGTTGTTGTGGATGTTCAACACGAGGTTGGCGGTGCTGGTATCGCCGTCGGCATCGGTGATGGTGTAGGTGAAGGTTTCAGTGCCGTTGCCGCCGCCGTGCAGGTTTTTGAAGTCTGCATCGTTGGTGTTGAGGGTGTAGGTGTACGTGCCGTTGGCGTTCAATGCCAGGGTGCCGTAAGTCCCGGTGAAGGTGCCTGCGGTGATCGGGCCGGCGTTGGGGCCGGTCGGTACGCGGTCGGCGCCTTGCACGTCGTTGGTCAGGACGTTGCCACTCAAGGTGAGGTTGGATTCCGAGGCGGTGCCGGCGTTGCTGTCGTCCACGCCTTTTGGCAGGTCGTCGACGATGTTTACGTCCAGCGTCGCGTTGGCGGTGGTGCCGTTGTCGTCGACTACGGTCACGGCGAATTGCTCGTTGAGCACGTTGGCACCATTGGCAGTCGGGTGCGCTTCGTTGTCGACCAGGGTGTAGCTGTAGCTGACGACGCCGGTTGCAGCGTTGAAGCCGGTGATAGTCAGTGTGCTGCCCAAGGGAGTGACGGTAGATTGCGGGAAACCTGCTGCCACGCCATTGGTGACTACAGCGATGCCGCCGATGGTCAGTGTGGTGACGCCGTCCAGCGCGGTGATGGTGAAGGTGCCGCTTTGGGTCAGGGCTGGCGCATCGGGGCTGCTGCCGTCGCCGAGGTTTTTCTCGTAGACGGTGAGTTCTCCGCCATTCACGTCGAGGCCGTTGATGATCACAGGGTCGTCGTTGTTATGAATCTGCAGCACGAGGTTCGCGGTGCTGGTATCGCCGTCGGCATCGGTGATGGTGTAGGTGAAGGTTTCAGTGCCGTTGCCGCCGCCGTGCAGCGCTTTGAAATCGGCGTCGCTGGTATTGAGCGTGTAGGTGTAAGTGCCGTTGGCGTTCAGCACCAGGGTGCCGTAAGTCCCGGTGAAAGTGCCCGCCGTGATCGGGCCGGCATTCGGGCCGGTTGGTACGCGGTCGGCGCCTTGCACGTCGTTGGTCAGGACGTTGCCGCTCAATGTGAGGTTGGTTTCCGAAGCAGTGCCGGCGTTGCTGTCGTCCACGCCTTTTGGCAGGTCGTCGACGATGTTCACGTCCAGCGTCGCATTGGCGGTGGTGCCGTTGTCATCGACCACGGTCACGGCGAACTGCTCGTTGAGCACGTTGGCGCCGTTGGCATTCGGGTGCGCTTCGTTGTCGACCAGGGTGTAGCTGTAGCTGACAACGCCGGTTGCAGCGTTGAAACCGGTGATGGTTAGCGTGCTGCCCAACGGGGTGACGGTTGATTGCGGGAAGCCTGCTGCCACGCCGTTGGTGACCACGGCAATGCCGCCGATGGTCAGCGTAGTGACGCCGTCCAGTGCGGTGATGATGAAGGTGCCGCTTTGGGTCAGGGCTGGCGCATCGGGGCTGCTGCCGTCGCCGAGATTTTTCTCGTAGACGGTGAGTTCACCACCATTCACGTCGAGGCCGTTGATGATCACTGGATCGTCGTTGTTGTGGATTTGCAGCACCAGGTTGGCGGTGCTGGTGTCGCCGTCGGCATCGGTGATGGTGTAGGTGAAGGTTTCAGTGCCGTTGCCGCCGCCGTGCAGGTTTTTGAAGTCCGCATCACTGGTATTCAGCGTGTAGGTGTAAGTGCCGTTGGCGTTCAGCACCAACGTGCCGTAAGTACCGGTGAAAGTGCCGGCGGTGATCGGGCCGGCGTTTTCGCCGACAGGCACGCGGTCAGCGCCTTGCACGTCGTTGGTCAGGACGTTGCCACTCAGCGTGAGATTGGTTTCCGACGCGGTGCCGGCGTTGCTGTCGTCCACGCCTTTTGGCAGGTCGTCGACGATGTTCACGTCCAGCGTCGCATTGGCGGTGGTGCCGTTGTCATCGACCACGGTCACGGCGAACTGCTCGTTGAGCACGTTGGCGCCGTTGGCATTCGGGTGCGCTTCGTTGTCGACCAGCGTGTAGCTGTAGCTGACGACGCCGGTGGCGGCGTTGAAACCGGTGATGGTCAGGGTGCTGCCCAACGGAGTGACGATGGATTGCGGGAAGCCTGCCGCCACACCGTTGGTGACCACGGCAATGCCGCCGATGGTCAGCGTAGTGACGCCGTCCAGTGCGGTGATGGTGAAGGTGCCGCTCTGGGTCAGGGCTCCCGAATCCGGGGCGCTACCGTCGCCGAGGTTTTTCTCGTAAACGGTGAGTTCACCGCCCTCGACGTTCAACCCGTTGATGATCACTGGATCGTCGTTGTTGTGGATCTGCAGCACGAGGTTGGCGGTGCTGGTGTCGCCGTCGGCATCGGTCAGGGTGTAAGTGAAAGTCTCGGTGCCATTGCCACCGCCATGCAGATTTTTGAAGTCCGCATCACTGGTATTCAGCGTGTAGGTGTAGGTGCCGTTGGCATTCAGCACCAAGGTGCCGTAAGTCCCGACGAATGTACCGGGGGTGATCGGGCCGGCATTTTCGCCGACGGGTACGCGGTCGGCGCCCTGCACATCGTTGGTCAGCACGTTGCCGGTCAGCGTCAGTTGAGTCTCCGTCGCCGTACCGTTGTTGTCATCGAACGCTTTCGGCACGTCGTCGGTGATGTTGACGTCCAGCGTGCCGGTGGCGGTGTCGCCATTGCTGTCGCCGGCGATCACGGTGAATTGTTCGCTGAGGTTATTGGCACCGTCGCCCGCCGCGTGGGTTTCGTTGCCATTGAGTGTGTAGCTGTAGCTGACCGTACCGGTGGCCGGGTTGTAGCCGGTGATGGTCAGGGTATTGCCCAGTTGTGTGGTGATCGATTGCGGGAAACCGATCGGCACGCCACCGACGATCACGTTGATGCCGCCGATGCTCAGGCTGCTCAGGCCGTCCGGTGCCGACACCGTGAAGCTGCCGGTCTGGGTCAGCGCGCCAGGGTTGGCGGCGGAACCGTCGGGCAGATTGGCTTCGTTGAGATTCAATTCACCACCGGCAACAGACAGCCCGGTGAGTGTTACCGGGTTGTTGACTGGCGGTGGTGGTGGAGCGGGCGGCGCGGTGTCGTCACCGTTGTCGATCACCGCGTTGTGGCGTTCTTCGGGAAACTCGGGAATGCCATTGAAACCGGCGGTGGGGAAACCGATGACCGGATCGACCCGGCCCGCCACTTCAGTCAACAACACGAAACTGTGGCCGCCACCCAGTGCGCCCGGCGCACCACCGGTGGCGCCAGGACCAGCCGCCGTCGCTTCGGCGGTTTGGGTCGGGTCATCGCCGGCGGCAATGGCTTTCTGGATCTGTTCGACGTCGGTCAGTTGCGACTCGCTCGGGGTCACCGCTTCCGGTGCATTGACGTGAGCCGCCTGATCGGCGAGCAACTGGCCGGTCATGGTCAGGCTGCTGTCGCGGCCGAGGGTCAGTTCCTGGCCGTTTTGCAGATGAACGGCAACCGCCCCCTCCGCCCCGGTGATCAATTGATCCCCTGCAAACAGCCGATCGCCTTCGACCAGTGCGCGACGAGTGCCGTCCGCCGACTGAGCGAAAACCTGACCAATGACTTTAGTGACGATCCCGATGAGCGTTGCCATGTGCATTCCTCCGCTGCCGACCACCGTCGGCGCTGGTTCGCGAAGCAGCCCATGGCTCAAGCGGGTTGTCGGGGCGACGCTCGCACCTCGACAGTTCGTTTCGCAGGTTGTGCAAATCCAGAAACGCCAGCGCCATCAAGCACTTGGAATCTCTGTTCGATGCAGCACGCCCACTAGCGCTACGTAACGGTGGTGAATCACCCGAGTGACAAAAAACTGTCGCTCATCAGCCGCTACGCGTCCCTCCCCTTTAGCAGTACTTCGCCGTATGTCGCAAAGTGAGTGGAACTTTCCTCAAGCCTTTCTGCACTCCCTAAAGCGCATAAAACAAAGGCTTTCGAGTGGAACAATGTGCTGGATTTGGCGAAGCGCATAAGTTTTTTTTGGCATAACCCTTATGAAAATTTTTTCTTAGCTACGCTTCAGGATGTTCTTAGCTCTGTTGTTACAGGCATGAAACGCTTTTTACTAAAAATATCGTCAATAAATTGGCGACAGCGAAACACCATCAGGACTCAGGGAGATGCACCCATGCGCGTACTAACCCCCCTCTGCAGCGCGGTTTTGCTGGCCATGGCTTGCACTTCTCAAGCCCAGGCCATGAACCTCACCGAAGCGATCCAGAGCACCATCGCCACCCATCCGGAACTGGCCTCGCGCGTGGACGCGCGCCTGTCAGCTGATGAACAGGTGAAGGTCGCCAAGGGCGGCTTCTATCCGTCGGTGGATCTGAACGCTGCTTACGGGCGCGGCTACAGCGACAACACCAACACCCGGGCCTTCGGTAACCACCACACCGAAATCCTCAACTACACCCAGTCCGAGCTGCGGCTGCGGCAGATGCTGTTCGACGGTTTCAACACCGCCAACGAAGTCGAACGCACCAAGGGCGTTTCCAACTCGCGCGCCTATTACGCGCAAGGCACCGCCCAGGATTTGGCCCTGCGCACCATCGAGGTCTACCTCGAAGTGCTCAAGCGCCGTGAACTGGTGACCCTGGCCAAGAACAACCTGCAGGCGCACTTGCGCGTCAACGATCAGATCGGCCTGCGCACCGAGCGTGGCGTGGGCAGCACCGCCGACTCCGATCAATCGGTCGCCCGTAAGGCGCTGGCCCAGAACAACCTCGACACCGCCGAAGTCGATCTGGCCGACGCCGAGTCGAACTTCTACAGCGTGGTCGGGCGCATGCCCGATGAGCTGGAAACCCCGGCCTCTACCCGCGGCGAATTGCCCGCCACCTTGCCTGAAGCCCAGCAGAGCATGGTCGAGAACAACCCGTACCTGAAATCTGCCCAGGCCGACGTGCAATCGGCCGAGAGTCAGTATGAAGTTGCCAAGTCGCCGTTCTACCCACGCTTCGACGCAGAAGCGGCGGTCGGCGCCAACAACAACGTGCAGGGTGACGAGGGCCACGACAACGAATGGCGGGTCGGCGTAGTGATGAACTACAACTTGTTCCGTGGCGGCAGCGACAAGGCGCGACTGGCCTCCGACGCGCACCAGATCAACCAGGCGATGGACATCCGCAACAACGCCCTGCGTCAGCTCAACGAGAACATTCACCTGGCGTGGAACGCCATGCTCAACGCCAAGAAACAAACCCCGACCGCCCGCGAATACGCCGAAACCACCAAGCGTGTACGCGCCGCGTATCAGGATCAGTTCGGCCTCGGTCAGCGCACCCTGCTCGATGTGCTCGACAGTGAAAACGAGCTGTACAACGCCAACCGTCGCTACACCGAAATCCGCTACACCGAGGAATACTCGATGTACCGCGTGCTGGCGAACATGGGCCAGTTGTTGAGCAAGCAGCGCGTGGTGCTGCCGGCCGATGCGATTGCCGCGACCGAGGTGAAGAACGAAGCACGCTTGCCCGAGCTGAAATAACCACTCTGCCGGAGCTGCCGAAAGCTGTGATCTGATCGTTCCCACGCTCCGCGTGGGAATGCAGCCCGTGACGCTCCGCGTCACTGGACGCGGAGCGTCCCTAGAGGCATTCCCACGCAGAGCGTGGGAACGATCAACTGAAGTAATGCCAGGGGAGCGATCAATATGACCAGCATGCAACCCGGTAACGCCGGGATCGATCCGCGGCTGAGCTTCGATGACCCGTTGCTCGACGGTCTGTTGATCCTCTGCAAACTCCATGGCGCGACGGTCAGTCGCGCCAGCCTGAGCGCCGGGCTGCCCCTGGACAAACAACGCCTGAGCCTGGACCTGCTGCCCCGCGCCGCCGCCCGGGCCGGGTTGCAGGCGCGCTTGTTGCGTCGGGAACTCAAGGACATTTCACCGCTGAACCTGCCGGTGCTGTTGCTGTTGGGCAACGGGCGTACGGCGGTGTTGCGACGTTTTGCCGAAGACGGCAAGGCGCTGATCCTGCCCAGCGAAGCCGACGGCGGCGAGCAATGGGTCAGTCGTGAAGAACTCACCGAACACTACAGTGGCCAAGCCCTGTTCGCCCGGCCACGGCATGAACTGGAAGACCTGCGCTCGCCGCTGGTGCCAAGGGTGCAAGCGTGGTTTCGCGACACCCTGAAGCTGTCGAAATGGCTGTACAGCGACGCGATCCTCGCCAGTTTCCTGATCAACCTGCTGGGCCTGATGGTGCCGCTGTTTGTCATGCAGACCTACGACCGTGTGGTTCCGAACCAGGCCACGTCGACCCTGTGGGTGCTGGCCATCGGGCTGTTGATCGGCACCGGTTTCGAACTGGTGCTGCGGGTGGTACGTGCGCATCTGCTGGACACCGCCGGCAAGAAGACCGACGTGATCCTTTCCGCGACTTTATTCGAGCGCATCACCGGCATGTCGATGAAGGCCCGGCCGGCGACCATCGGCGGATTCGCCCAGAGCATTCACGACTTTCAGGGCCTGCGCGAATTTCTCACCGCCGTGACCCTGACCAGCCTGATCGACCTGCCTTTCGTGGTGTTGATGCTGGTGGTGATCGGCCTGCTCGGTGGCTGGCTGGTGGTGATTCCGCTGCTGGCGTTTCCAATCACGATCGTCTTCGCGATGATCATTCAGGCCCGTCTGCGCGACACCGTGCAGAAAAGCCTGAGCCTCGGCGCCGAGCGTCAGGCGTTGCTGATCGAAACCCTCGGCGGCCTGGAAACCCTCAAGGCGTGCAGCGCCGAAAGCGAGCGCCAGCACAAATGGGAAAGCACCCACGGCGCCCTCACCCGCCTCGACAGCCATGCGCGCAATCTCTCGGCGCTGGCCACCAACGGCACACTGTTCATCCAGCAGTTTTCGGGGATGGCGACG
Organism: Pseudomonas sp. GW458-11-26-14-LB4; assembly: GCF_059423925.1. NCBI lineage: Bacteria > Pseudomonadati > Pseudomonadota > Gammaproteobacteria > Pseudomonadales > Pseudomonadaceae > Pseudomonas > Pseudomonas sp. GW458-11-26-14-LB4. The sequence goes on along the minus strand of NZ_JBWKYU010000002.1, from coordinate 184,512 downwards.
ATTGTGGCCGGGGTCTACAGCATCATCGCCGGTAACCTCAGCGTCGGCGCGCTGGTAGCGACTTACATGCTCGGCAGCCGCGTGCTCGCACCGCTGGGCCAGATCGCCGGGCTGATTACTCGTTACCAGCAAGCGCAACTGACCATGAAAAGCACCGACGCGCTGATGTCCCTGCCTCAGGAGCGCGACGGCAAACAACGGCCACTGGAGCGCACGCAACTGCAAGGCGCGCTGGACGCCAACGCGGTGACCTTCCACTACAACGGCCAGAACGCGCCGGCCCTGAATAACGTCAGCTTCAGCGTCAAACCCGGCGAGCGGATCGGTATCATCGGCCGCAGCGGCTCCGGCAAAAGCACCCTGGCGCGGCTGGTGATGGGCTTCTACGAACCGGAAGAAGGCCAGTTGCTGCTCGACGGCCTCGACCTGCGGCAACTGGATGTCGCCGACCTGCGCCAGCAGATCGGTTACGTCGCCCATGACTTGCCGCTGCTGGCCGGCAGCCTGCGTGACAACCTGACCCTCGGCGCCCGCTATATCAGCGATTCGCGGATGCTTGAAGTGGCCGAACTGACCGGCGTCACCGAGCTTGCACGGCAGCATCCGCAAGGCTTCGACCGGCCGGTGGGCGAGCGCGGGCAACTGCTTTCCGGTGGCCAGCGCCAGGCGGTGCTGCTGGCGCGGGCGCTGTTGCTCGATCCGCCGATCATGCTGCTCGACGAACCCACCAGTGCCATGGACAACAGCAGCGAAGACGTCCTGCGCCAGAAGCTGCACGGCTGGGTGCAGGGCAAAACCTTGTTGCTGGTCACCCACCGCACCTCGATGCTGAGCCTGGTGGACCGGTTGCTGGTGCTGGACAACGGCCGGATCGTCGCCGACGGTCCGAAAGAAGCGGTCATCGATGCACTGCGCAAGGGCCGGGTCGGCTCGGCAGCGGTCTAGGAGTTGCCCCATGTCTGCTTCTTCCTCTTCAAAACCCCGCGGTTATTTCGACAGCTTCGGTAAAAGCGCCGAAGCCGAATTCATGCCGGAAACCGCCGGTGCCTCGCTGCAGGATTCGCCGCGCTGGTCGCGCATTACCGTGTGGCTGGCGGCGGCGCTGCTAATCAGTGCGCTGGTCTGGGCCAAGTTCGCCGTGCTCCAGGAAGTGACCATGGGCGAAGGCAAGGCGATTCCGTCGAGCAAGGTTCAGGTGATCCAGAACCTCGAAGGCGGGATCGTCACCGAGATCTTCGTGCGTGAAGGGCAAATGGTCAGCAAGGGCGATACCTTGCTGCGGCTGGATGACACGCGGTTTCTGTCGAACAAGGGTGAGAGCGAGGCCGATCGTTATGCCCTGACCGCGCAGGTCGAACGCTTGTCCGCCGAAGCCGAAGGCCGGCCGTTCAAGCTCTCGGACGAGGTGATCGCTAAGGCCCCGCAAGTCGCCGAGGACGAGCGCTCGCTGTACGAACAACGGCAACGCCGGCTGGCCAGCGAGCAACGGACCCTCAGCGAACAGCTGCGGCAGAAGGCACAGGAGCTGGCGGAATTTCGGTCGAAACAGGGGCAATACAGTTCGAGCCTGACGCTGCTGCAACAGGAAATGAACATGTCGGAACCGCTGGTGAAAACCGGCGCGGTTTCGCCCGTGGAGATTCTCCGCCTGCGTCGTAGCGCAGTGGAAATTCGCGGTTCGTTGAATGCCACGACGCTCGCCATTCCCCGGGCCGAATCGGCGATCAACGAGATCAAGAGCAAGATCGACGAATCGGAACAGACCTTCCGCTCCGAAGCGGCCAAGGAGCTCAACGAGAAACGCACGGACCTGTCGAAAATCACCGCGTCGAGCATCGCCATCGACGACCGCGTCAGCCGCACCACCGTGACTTCGCCGGTACGCGGGGTTATCAAGCAGATGAAGGTCAACACCATCGGCGGCGTGGTGCAGCCGGGCAGCGACATGGTGGAAATCGTGCCGCTGGAAGACAACCTGTTGATCGAAGCCAAGGTCCGGCCGCAGGACGTGGCGTTTCTGCATCCGGGCCAGAAAGCCATGGTCAAGTTCAGCGCCTACGACTACACGATCTACGGCGGGCTCAGCGCCAAACTTGAGCTGATCGGCGCCGATACCATCACCGACGACAAAGGCAACAGCTTCTACCTGATCCAGGTGCGTACCGACAAAAATCATCTGGGCGGGGATGTGAAACCGCTGCTGATCATTCCGGGGATGGTGGCGACGGTGGACATCATCACCGGAGAAAAAAGCGTGCTGGATTACCTGCTCAAACCGGTGCTCAAAGCGCGGACCGAGGCGATGCGCGAACGCTAGTGATTGATCGCTCTCACGTTGATCGTTCCCACGCTCTGCGTAGGAACGATCAGGCGATCAGTACCCGTCCGATCAGCCTCCGTGATTCTTCTGGAAAGTCGCCTCCCCCATCGCCGCAATCTGCCCCTCGATCAACGCCTCGAACGGCTTGAGCAACGGCTCGAAAGAGACCGGCGCTTCCAGCGTCTGCAACGCCTGAACAATCGCTTCGATCGTCGACAACGCCCCCGGCCCCGGTGCCTTGCGCAGCCGATACCGCGACACCCCACCCTCCGCCAAAGTCACCCGTGGCAACGCCGCCAGCAGCGGATTGAGGTGCAGCATCTTGCGCGCCTTGCGCCACGTGCCATCCGGCACCACCAGCAACAGCGGTTCATCGGACGCGGCGTAAGCCTGCATCGGTTGCGCATCGTCCGCCGGGAACAACAACCGCGCCCGATACCCCGGCCGGTTCAACAGCGCGGGCAAATCCTCGAACACTTCACCGACAATCAGCTCGGCATTGTTCAAACCGAGCGCCGCCAGCCGAGCCGTGTTGAGCGCGTGATTGACCTCGCTCGGGTGCTGCAACAGCAACACCCGGGTGCGGCTGTCGAGGCTGGGGATCAGCGGGCAAAGGCAATGGGTTTGTGGGCGCAGGCAGCGCGGGCATTGGGGTCTGGACATGTTCTTTATGCCTGATTGAGCTGCGCTTTGAGCAGATCGCGGAAAGTCTGGATCAGCGGCTCGCGGCTGCGGCCACGGCGCATGATCATGGAAAACGGTGCCTGATAACCGAAGGTCGCCGGCAGTAGCACCCGCAAATCGCCCTTGTCGGCCCAGGCCTGGGCGTAGTGCTCCGGCAGGTAACCGATGTAAGCGCCGGACAGCACCAGAATCAGCTGCGCCTCCATACTTTCCACGGTCGCAGCGCTGTGTTTGAAACCGTGGCGCGCCAGTTCGGCCTGGCTCCAGTAACCGCGTCCGACCATGCGTTGCTGGGTGATGACCTGCTCGGGAATCCGCCGTTCGTTGAACAACGGGTGACGGCTGCTGCAATACAGCCAGTGCTGCTCGCGGTACAGCGGCATGTACACCAGACCGCTCATGCGCGTGGAGAATGCACCGATGGCCAGATCGAGGCGGTTGTCCTGCACGCCGAGTTGCAGTTCATACGGGCTCATCACCGACAGATGCAAATGCACCGCCGGGTGTTCCTGGCTGTAGGCGCCGATGGCTTCGGCGAACGGCAGGGCCTTGTCGCTGACCGTGGAGTCGATCACCCCGAGGTTGAGCGTGCCACGCAGTTCGCCCTTGAGCGCTGCCGCGTATTGCTCGAAACCTTCGAGCTCGGCCAGCAGACGCAGGGTTTCCTGATGGAACAGCTCACCCTTGCTGGTCAGGCTGAATCCACCGCGCCCGCGATGGCACAGCACCAGACCCAACGCGGCTTCGAGCTGGCTCATGTAGGTGCTGATCGCCGAGGTCGACAGGTTGAGTTCCTGCTGCGCGTTGGCAAACCCCTGATGACGCACGACGCTGACGAAGATGCGCAACAGTTTCAGGTCGGGTAAAGCGTTGGCCATGTCTACTCCAAGGATCGTTCCCACGCTCTGCGTGGGAATGCCGCCCGTGACGCTCTGCGTCACCTGCGATTACGGCTGGACGCGGAGCGTCCGTGGATGCATTCCCACGCAGAGCGTGGGAACGAGCACGTAGGGGAAGTCTGGCATTAGTTTAGAAATTTCTGAACTAAGTATTTGCCCGTAGCGATTCTTCCGCCCCACTACATTTCGCAGAATCGGCCCACAGCGGTGCCCGTGCCCCTTGCGAATACGGTGCGCCGACATAAATAAAACAAAGACGATGAGGCCCTACCCGTGGACAAGATTCTTCACCAACCACTGGGCGGCAACGAAATGCCGCGCTTCGGCGGCATCGCCACCATGCTCCGACTCCCCCATGTACCGACCGCTGCCGGCCTGGACGCTGCCTTCGTTGGCGTGCCACTGGACATCGGTACTTCGCTGCGCCCCGGCACCCGCTTCGGGCCGCGCGACATCCGCACCGAATCGGTAATGATCCGCCCGTACAACATGGCCACCGGCGCTGCGCCGTTCGACTCGCTGTCGGTTGCCGACATCGGTGACGTGGCGATCAACACCTTCAACCTGCTCGACGCCGTGCGCATCATCGAAGAAGCCTACGACAACATCCTCGAGCACAACGTGATCCCGATGACCCTGGGCGGCGACCACACCATCACCCTGCCGATCCTGCGTGCCATCCACAAAAAGCACGGCAAGGTCGGTCTGGTACACATCGATGCTCACGCTGACGTCAACGATCACATGTTCGGCGAGAAGATCGCCCACGGTACGACCTTCCGTCGTGCTGTCGAAGAAGGTCTTCTGGACTGCGATCGCGTGGTGCAGATCGGTCTGCGTGCGCAGGGCTACACCGCTGACGACTTCAACTGGAGCCGCGATCAGGGCTTCCGCGTCGTTCAGGCCGAAGAGTGCTGGCACAAGTCGCTGGCGCCGCTGATGGCCGAAGTGCGCGAGAAAGTCGGTGGCGGCCCGGTGTATCTGAGCTTCGACATCGACGGCATCGACCCGGCCTGGGCGCCTGGCACCGGCACCCCGGAAATCGGTGGTCTGACGACCATTCAGGCGATTGAAATCGTTCGCGGCTGCCAGGGCCTCGACCTGATCGGCTGCGATCTGGTAGAAGTCTCGCCCGCTTATGACACCACCGGCAACACCTCGCTGCTGGCCGCCAACCTGCTGTACGAAATGCTCTGCGTACTGCCGGGCGTGGTCCACCGCTGAGGGTCGGGTCATGAACGAACGTGATCAGGTTCTGAAAGCGGCCGCCGATCTGGTGTCCGCCTTCGCCCGCAACGATCGCGAAGCCTACTTCGGCGCCTTCAACGCCGATGCGAGCTTCGTGTTCTACACCCTCGAACAGCCCCTGCTGTCGCGCGATGCCTATCAGGCGTTGTGGGACAGCTGGCGCGCCGAGGATGGCTTCGAGGTGCTGTCCTGCACCTCGAGCAACGCCTTCGTCAGCCTGCAGGGTGACGTGGCGATTTTCATCCATGACGTGGCCACCGAGCTGCGCATGCAAGGGGAGCAACATTTCAGCCAGGAGCGCGAGACGATTGTTTTCAAGAAACAAGCGTCGAGCCTAGAACAACAAGGCCATTGGCTGGCCTGCCACGAACATTTGTCCGCAATGCCGGAAGGGCTGCCATCCCCTTAGCCAAGACAGGTGACGCTCACGCACGATGAGCGCGCCTTTATGATCGGAGCAGATCATGAATAACAACAACAAAGACCAAAGCCTTACGCAGATTGAAACCCACGGGGTCGAACAGATCCCGGACAACGAACGCACCGCCGGTCCCGTGGACTTGTTCCGCATGATCTTTGGCGGCGCGAATACCTTTGCCACCGCCGTGCTCGGCAGTTTCCCGGTGCTGTTCGGCCTGTCCTTCCAGGCGGGCGTCTGGGCGATTGTCTCGGGCGTGCTGCTTGGCTCGCTGATCCTCGCACCGATGGGCCTGTTCGGTCCGCTCAACGGCACCAACAATGCCGTGTCGTCCGGTGCGCACTTCGGCGTGCACGGGCGGATCGTCGGTTCGTTCCTGTCGCTGCTGACCGCCATCGCCTTCTTCTCGCTCTCGGTGTGGAGTTCGGGAGATGCGCTGATCGGTGGTGCGAAACGCCTGATCGGCCTGCCGGAAACCGACCTGACCCTGGGCCTGGCCTACGGTCTGTTCGCGATTCTGGTGTTGACCGTGTGCATCTACGGCTTCCGCTTCCTGCTGTGGGTGAACAAGGTCGCGGTGTGGAGCGCGAGCCTGCTGTTCCTGCTGGGCATCTTTGCCTTCGCCGGTCCCTTCGATTCGCACTACGCCGGCACCGTCAGCCTCGGCCAGCCGGGCTTCTGGGCCGCGTTCATCGGCGCCGCGCTGGTGGCCATGAGCAACCCGATTTCCTTCGGCGCGTTCCTCGGCGACTGGGCCCGCTACATCCCGCGTGAGACCTCGCGCAAGCGGATCATGGCGGCGGTGGTGCTCTCGCAGATCGCCACCTTCATCCCGTTCCTGTTCGGCCTGACCACCGCGACCATCGTCGCGATCCAGGCGCCGGACTACATCGCGGCCAACAATTACGTAGGCGGTCTGCTCGCGGTGTCGCCGAGCTGGTTCTTCCTGCCGGTGTGCCTGATTGCGGTGATCGGCGGCATGTCCACCGGCACCACATCGCTGTATGGCACCGGGCTGGACATGTCCAGCGTGTTCCCGCGCCTGCTGTCGCGGGTCAAGGCGACGCTCCTGATCGGTGTGCTGTCGATTGCCTTCATCTTCATCGGGCGCTTTGCGGCGAACCTGGTGCAGAGCGTGTCGACCTTCGCCGTGCTGATCATCACCTGCACCACCCCTTGGATGGTGATCATGATCATCGGCCTGGTGGTACGTCGCGGCTTCTACTGCCCGGACGACCTGCAAGTGTTCACGCGCGGCGAGCAAGGCGGACGCTACTGGTTCAGCCACGGCTGGAACTGGCGCGGTCTGGGTGCGTGGATCCCGAGCGCGGCGGTCGGCCTGTGCTTCGTCAACCTGCCGGGGCAGTTCGTCGGCCCGCTCGGTGAACTGGCCGGCGGCATCGACATCAGCCTGCTGGTGACCCTCGGTCTGGCGTCGGTGATGTACCTGATGCTGCTGAGCCTGTTCCCGGAACCGGCGCTGGTCTACGGCCCGAAGGATCCCCGCAGCAAAGGCGCGCATGCGCCGGCTGAAGCGGCGCTGCGTCAGGCTGCCTGAATAAACGAATCGCCTGTGGGGGTCAGCCTTCTCCCACAGTGTTCCACCCCATAAAAAAGACAATCGGAGACACGCCATCATGGCTTTGGATTTATTCGTCGTCCTCATCTACGCCGCCGGCATGCTCTTGCTCGGCTACTTCGGCATGCGCAAGGCCAAGACCAACGAGGACTTCCTGGTCGCCGGGCGTAACCTCGGCCCGAGCCTGTACATGGGCACCATGGCCGCGACCGTTCTCGGTGGCGCGTCCACCGTCGGTACCGTCCGCCTGGGCTACGTGCACGGCATTTCCGGTTTCTGGCTGTGCGCGGCACTGGGTTGCGGCATCGTGGCGCTGAACCTGTTCCTGGCCAAGCCGCTGCTGAAACTGAAGATCTACACCGTTACCCAGGTCCTGGAAAAACGCTACAACCCGATGGCCCGCTCGGCGAGCGCGGCGATCATGCTGGCCTACGCGCTGATGATCGGCGTGACCTCGATCCTCGCCATCGGCACCGTGCTGCAAGTGCTGTTCGGCCTGCCGTTCTGGATCTCGGTACTGCTCGGCGGTGGCGTGGTCGTGGTGTATTCGGCCATCGGCGGCATGTGGTCGCTGACCCTGACCGACATCGTCCAGTTCATCATCAAGACCGTCGGCCTGATGTTCATCCTCCTGCCAATCTGCCTGTACCGCGTCGGCGGCTGGGACGAGCTGGTGCTGAAACTGCCGGCCACCGCCTTCAGCTTCACCACCATCGGCTGGGACACGATCATCACCTACTTCATGATCTACTTCTTCGGCATCCTGATCGGTCAGGACATCTGGCAACGGGTGTTCACCGTCAAGAACGAAAAAGTCGCTCAGTACGCCGGTAGCTTCGCGGGCATCTACTGCATCCTTTACGGTCTGGCCTGTGCCCTGATCGGCATGGCGGCGCACGTTCTGATCCCGGATCTGGACAACGTCAACAACGCCTTCGCCGCGATCGTCAAACTGTCGCTGCCGGACGGCATCCGTGGTCTGGTGATCGCCGCTGCCCTGGCCGCGATGATGTCCACCGCCAGCGCCGGCCTGCTCGCCGCTGCCACCACCCTGACCGAAGACCTGCTGCCAAAACTGCGTGGCGGCAAACAGTCGAGCCTGGGTGTGAACCGTCTGTTCACCCTGCTGACCGGTGTCGTGGTGCTGGGTATTGCTCTGGTTGTGAACGACGTGATCAGCGCTCTGACCCTCGCTTACAACCTGTTGGTGGGCGGCATGCTGATCCCGCTGATCGGTGCGATCTTCTGGAAACGCGCGACCACTGCCGGCGCCATCGCCAGCATGGGCCTGGGTTTCGCCACCGCCCTGCTGTTCATGTTCAAGGACGGTCTGGATGCCAACACGCCGATCTACTACAGCCTGGCTGTGGGTCTGGTGAGTTTTGTGGTGGTCAGCCTGTTTTCCCGTCGCCCTGCCCCGGTGGCCAGCGCGGTCTAAGCTCGCTATAACGACTTGATGCTTTCTTCGGCGGGTGTGGCGTCGGTTGCCACACCCGTTTTTTTCGTCTGGAGAAAATGCTTGATGAAGATTGTTTCTCGCGATCAGTGGTTCGAAGTGCAAACCCTGAGCGACGGCATTCGGCTGATTCACGAGCCGTTCATCCGCCCGTTCTATCGCTGCAACCTGTGGCACGTTCAGGGGCGGGACAAGGATCTGCTGCTCGACAGCGGTTCCGGGCTGGTCAGCCTGCGCGAACAGCTGCCGTGGCTGACCGAACGGCCGCTGGTGGCGGTGGCCAGTCATTGCCATTTCGACCACATCGCCGGGCACCACGAATTTGCCGAACGGCTGGTGCATCCGGCCGAAGCGGACATTCTGGCGGCGCCGGATGGCGAGAACGATCTGAGCCGGGCCTTCGTCGGCGACGACATGTTCGAAGCGCACCCGGATTGCCCGTTGTGCTACGCCGAATACCGGGTCAAGGCTGCGCCGGCCACCGGTTTTGTCGAGGATGGCGATGTGCTGGACCTCGGCAACCGCGCGTTGCAGGTGCTGCACACGCCGGGCCATTCACCGGGCGGGATCAGCCTCTACGAAGCGGCCAGCGAAACCCTGTTCAGCGGCGACATCATTTACGACGGGCCGTTGATCGAAGACGCCTACCATTCCAACCTCGACGACTACGCCGCCAGCCTGCGCCGCTTACAGGCTCTGAAGATTCGCACCGTGCATGGCGGTCACTTCGGCAGTTTTTCCGCAGAGCATCTGCACGGGATGATTGACGAATGGTTGCGCCGCCACGCCTGAGGCCTGCTGTACTTCAGTCAGACTAACAACACAAAGATCTGCCATGAGAAGAGCTGCCGTGCGTGCTGCCGTGCACCGGTTCATCCTGCGCCTGCTGGAAAATCGTGAATTCGACGACAACACCAGCCTCGCGCAGCTGGGGCTGGAAAAAGCGGATATCGAGGATCTGATCTTCCATCTGGAAGATGAATTCGGCCTGACGGCCTTCACCGCCGAAGAGGACCGGATGCTCAAGACCGCGAAGACCGCGAATGACCTGAGCCAGTTTCTGATGGAAATCGGGCGTCACTGAAAACAAAAGATCGCACCCGCCCGCCACTCCAATGGAGCGACAGCCGGGTGCGATCTTTTGTCGTTTAAATCCTTTGATCCTTCAAAGCGGGGCATTACCGCCGACGTGGCTGACGCCGACGCTGTTCGTCATCGGTGCGAATCGGGACCGGTTGCAGAGGCGGTTCGATCAAGCCGAGGGCAACACCCAAATCGTGCAGCCAGTTTTGAATTTTCTCTTTCATCGTCATGCCCCCTTCAGGGTGGTGCTGAGCGTCCGGAATTCTGAGGCCGCTTCGCACTGATAATAGTCCGAAGTCCTACGCAATGCTCGGCCAAATCCGCAATGATCTGTTACTGAATTGATCCAAATCCCTGACCGTACGTTCAAGCCGTGTCCCGCACGTCTTCGCCAGCCACGGGATAGAGCGTCTGCTGCTGTTCGATCCATGCGTTGAGGTTGGCACCGACCATGCCCCGCCGCCACATGAGCCATGTTGTCGCACTGGCAAAAGGCTCGGCCAGCGGGTGCACCGCCACGCTTTCGCGCCCCGGCAGGCTTGCGAGCATCGACTCCGACATCAGCGCCACACCACTGCCGGCAATCACGCAGGCAAGCATGCCCTGATAGGACTCGATCTCCATCGCCCTCCCCATCGCCGCCTGATAGTGGGCAAACCACGCTTCCAGCCGCGCACGATAGGCGCAGCCATGGCGAAAGGTGAATACCGCCCGACCTTCGACATCCCTGGCGCTGCGTATCGGCGGGTGATCGGCCTCGCTGATCAGCACCAGCCGTTCGTTGCACAGTGGCACACCGTCGATCCCGGCCAATTGCGGCGGGCCGTCCACCAGCGCCGCGTCGAGACGCCCGGTGAGCAGGCCTTCGAGCAATTCACCGCTGGGCCCGGACTGCACCTGAAGATTCACCGCCGGATATTGCTTGTGATAGCGCGCCAGCAGCGCCGGCAAATGGATCGCCGCCGTGCTGTACAGCGTGCCGAGCACGAAATCCCCCGCCGGTTGCCCGCCCATCACCGCTGCACTCGCCTGATCGCGAAGGGCGAACAGTTTGCCGGTGTAGTCCAGCAGGACTTTTCCCGCAGGCGACAACTGCAAACGCTGACGCTCACGGACGAACAGTTCGACACCCAGTTGCTCCTCCAGCTGTTTGAGCCGGGTCGACAGGTTCGACGGCACGCGGTGCAAACGTTCGGCGGCGCGGGTGATCGAGCCCTCCTCTGCCACGGCCTGGAAGATCCGCAATTGGCTGAACTCCACAACCTTTCTCCTGAACAGAACAAGTTACTCACTATTATTCAATTTTAAAGAAAGTCAATCAGTCCTAGCCTGACGGTCATTGAACCTCCAACGGAATTCAGAACATGTCACCGCTGATTCGCTTATCCGCCTGTTTCATTGCCCTGATGATGGCCATGGGCATCGGGCGTTTCGCCCTCACCCCGCAACTGCCGCACCTGCTCAGTGAAGGGCAGATCGACCTGACTGCCGCCGGTCTGATTGCGGCGGCCAACTACCTCGGTTATCTGCTCGGCGCGGTGGATGCGATGTTTTCCCGCCGGCCGGATCAAGTGCAGCGGCGCCTGCACGGCGGTCTGTGGTTGTGTGTGTTGCTGACGCTGGCATCGTTCTGGGCCAACGGTTTCTGGTCGCATTTGTTGCTGCGCTTCGGTACCGGTGTGGCGAGTGCCTGGGTGCTGGTGATGATTACTGCGTTGAGTCAGCCGCTGGCTGCGGCGGCGGGTCGTCCGCGATTGGGCGCGCTGGTCTTTGCCGGGCCGGGGCTGGGGATTTTTCTGACGGGATTGCTGGCGCTGTTCTCACATCTGGCGCAGCAGACTTCCGCGACTCTGTGGCTGATCTATGCCGCCGTGGCGCTGGTGATGTTGCTGGGAATCGTGCGGATCCTGCCGCAACCGGGCGGCGGTGTGCCGGTCGTGCCGGCTGCCGTGAGTTCATCAAATCGTGGCATTGGGCGCTTGGCGGCGGTGTATGCCTTGTATGGCGTGGGCTACATCATCCCGGCCACGTTTCTGTCACAGATGGCCAACGCGCAATTTCACGGGCAGTGGCAGGCCGATCTGTTCTGGCCGTGCTTTGGCCTCGGTGCCGCAATTGGCGTTTTGCTGGTAAGTTTGCGTCGGCACGATCCGCAAACCACCCGGCACTGGTTGATGGCGACGTTGTGGCTGCAGGCTGCCGGGGTGTTCGCTTGCCTGTTGGGCAGCGGCCTCGGTCTGGCATTGGGCGTGGTCCTGTGCGGCACGCCGTTCCTGGCCTGCATGCAACTGGTGATGCAACGCTCCCGGGAACTGGCGCCCCACGCCACCCAGCGCAACGCCGGCCTGCTCACCGCGTGCTTCGCCGTCGGTCAACTCAGCGGGCCGTTGCTGGCGGCGGTCAGCAGCCATTTCAGCGGCGGCCTGCAACCGGCGCTGGTGATTGCCGGCAGCGGCCTGCTGATTGCCGGCGGTCTGGCCTGCAAATCGGTTACGGCTGACCGAGGGCTTTGCGCAAACGCCGACGCACCCACTGTTCCGCGCTGACGAAGGTGATGCCGAGCAACACCAGCACGGCGCCGATGATGAAGTTCAGGCTCAGTTCTTCGCCGAGCAGCACCACGCCGAACGTGACGCCGAACAACGGTGTCATGAAGGAAAACACCGCGAGGTTGGCCGCCAGATAACGGCGCAGCAGCCAGAACCAGGTCAGGTAACTGAAGAACGACACCACCAGCCCCTGGAACAGCACACTGCCCACGGCCACGACGGTCAGGCTGACGTGGGTGATCTGGCCGCTGAGCAGCGCGATCAGCAACAGGCCGATGAAACCGACGATCAGTTGATAGAACAGGGTCAGGGTCACCGGCGCCTCGGACAGGCGCGAGGCGCGCACCACCACGGTGGTCGCGCCCCAACTGGCACCGGCCAGCACGCCGAGGGCATCGCCCATCAACATCCGGCGGTCGAGGTTGTCCCACGACACGCCGCCGGCAAACGCGATGGCAATGCCGACAAATGCGAGGAAGATCCCAACCCATTGCACCGGTCGTAGGCGCTCGCTCGGCAACAGAAAATGCACGCCCAGCGCGGTGAAGATCGGCGCGGTGTAGAGGAACACCGACATGTGCGCGGCGGTGGTCAACTGCAAGCCTTCGGAGATGAACAGGAATTCGAGCCCGAACAAGGCACCGGCCAGCAAGCCGCCGCGCCAGGTAGCGCCGACCTGATCCCAGCCGCCCTTCCAGCAGATCAGCAGTCCTACCAGCAACGCGGATATCCCCGACCGCCCCGCCGCCTGCATCACCGGCGCAATGTCGGTCGCCGCCCACTTGATCATCACCTGCTGCACGCCCCAGATCAGGCACAGGCCGATCATCACTTGCAGGGCAAACCCGTCGGCACTGCGCCGACTGACGCTCACCTCGACACCTCTAACACACACAACATGGCAGTTTTTCCAATGGTCAAACAAAGCCCCGGCTCTTTGTCCGGGGCGAAAAGTAGTGAGTGGATTATTAACCAGTCAGCCAGAAAAAGCCGTCTGGAAAAGACATTTCATGCTCCTGCAACGTCAGCGGAGAATGGCTGACGACTGCGCCGTCAATCGCTGGCAAGCCAGCGATGGCGTCAGGTCAGGCGACCAAGATCAACGAGCTGATCTGCCAAACCGGCTGGCCACAACAAATCCGACCGTACAGGCCAGCGCCGTGGCGAACGTCCCCCAAGCCCAATCCATCAGCGACACCTGCGCCGACCAGCCGCGCAATGTCGCCCAGTTGGTCAGGTCATAGGTGCCATAAGCGACCAGCCCGAGCAGCGCTCCCATCCGGGCGGCGCGTTGCCAGGTCAGCGACGGCAACACCACGAACACCACACAGCCGAAAACATACAGGCAATAAAAAACCGCTGCTGGCACCAGCAACGGTTTTTCGAGCATCAGCGAACCGAGCAGTTCGCGATAGGTCGGCGCCATCAGCACGCCAAGCCAGACGCCGTCGAGCAGAAGAAACGTCAGCAGCGTGGCGACGTAGGCAATCAGTGGTTTTTTCATCTGCCCGACCTCAAGTAAGCCCATGCAACATGGGCCACGTCAGGCTCAGGTTAGTTCAATGCGATCGGCGTGAATGACGATCTTGCCTTCCTTGTACAACGAACCGATGGCCTTCTTGAAGTTGCCCTTGCTGACACCGAACAGGCTGCTGATCAGCGCCGGGTCGCTCTTGTCGCTGACGGCCAGGGTGCCATCGTTTTCGCGCAACTTGGAGAGGATCTTCGAGTTCAGGCTGCTGGCTGCTTCCTGCCCCACCGGTTGCAGGCTCAGGCTGATCTTGCCGTCGGCGCGCACTTCCTTGATGAAGCCTTTCTCGCGCATGCCGGAACGCATGAACTTGAAGATTTCATTCTTGTGAATCAAACCCCAGTGCTTGTTGTTGATGACGGCCTTGAAACCCATGTCGGTGGATTCGGCCACCAGCAGATCAACTTCCTGGCCCACGCTGTAGTTGGCGGGGGTCTTGTCCAGATAACGATCCAGGCGCGCGGTCGCGGTGATGCGGCGGGTGTGCTTGTCGAGGTAGACATGCACCACGCAGTACTCGCCGGCGGTCATCTGGCGTTTTTCTTCGGAGTAAGGCAGCAGCAGATCCTTCGGCAGGCCCCAGTCGAGGAACACGCCGATGCTGTTGACTTCAACAACTTTCAAACTGGCAAATTCACCGACCTGAACTTTTGGTTTTTCAGTGGTGGCAATAAGTTTGTCGTCACTGTCCAGATAAATGAAAACATTGAGCCAGTCTTCATCTTCGCTGGGAATATCTTTAGGAATATAACGGTTGGGCAAAAGAATTTCGCCGTCGGCACCGCCGTCCAGATATAAACCGAAGTTAGTGTGTTTAACCACTTGCAAACTGTTGTAACGCCCGACTAAAGCCATTTCCAATACCCTCATTGCGTGGGCGGCATTCTACCCGGTTTTGCCGGGTTCGTCGGTCGCCAGATCGGACGGCCGAGTGAAAATCTGCGGGAGGCCTTGATTTTCCTGGATTTCGCGCCGCACGAGCACCACTCGTCAGGCCAGCGTGACGGCTTTTGCCTGATCCCGAGGCCGGCCAGCATCCTCAAATCGAATAAATGTTGTTATTTAAAACAGCAGGTTAGCGGGATATTTCGAATAATTAATCGAGAATAATCCACCTGCACGCTGGGTTATTCCGAGGGATATTTACCAAGCAATTGTCAAGTTATTCCTGTACGATGCCTGGCCGAGTTACTTTTCTACAGGTTAATGGCCGCCATGCGTGTAAAAGCATCCACCAGCAAAGCAAAGCCAGCTCCAGCCGTTGAAACCAGCGAATCGATCAACGATCAGATCGCGGCATTCCTCAAGTCCGGCGGCGAGATCCAGCAAATTGCCAAGGGCGTCAGCGGCCAGACGTTCGGCCCGTCCAAGCAGATCAGCCTGGGCAAGAAGTAACACCCCGCAGCACACCTGTCCAAAGGCGCTTTGAGCTTCGAAGCGTCTGGACCGGATCCCTCGCAAGACCTCTCTTACGTTTAATCAAACATTCAAAACTGCAAAAATCGACGAACGGCCCTCGATGCCGATCATTCGCCGGTATCCTTGCACGCGTCTGGATCAAGCGTTTCAGCAGGTTTGTCGCACCTGCGCTCGCTGCTCAAGGAGTGACGCATGCTCAAATCTTCCTGTTTATTGCTTGTAGGCCTGCTGGCGAGCCCGGTGGCGCACGCGCAGATTTTCCAGCGTGAGCTCGGTGACTTCGACCTCAAGCTCGGCACCACGCCCAGCCGCAGCATGGCCCAGGGGCTGGTCAAGCCTTCGGCGGTCGGCTCGTTCCACGGCGGCCTGGACCTGAGCCACGACAGCGGCCTGTATGTCGGTCAGTACGCACCGAGCATGGGCCTCACGCCGGGGAAGAATCTCGAAATCGATTCCTACGTCGGCTTTAAACAACCTTTCGATCAGACCCTCGGCTACGAAGTCGGGATGATCCATTACAGCTATCCCAAGGTCGACACCCTCGACAGCCAGGAACTGTTCGGTGGCCTGACCTTGCTCGGCAGCCGGATCGGCATCGCCCTGAGCAACGACCCGGATAAACAGAACAACACCCTGTTTGCCGACCTGGGCGGCAATCAGCCGTTCGGCATCGGGATCAGCATGAAATACACCACCCATCAGCTCAACACGCCGGTCTCGGTGGACGGGGGGTATGTCAGCAGTTTTACCGATTGGTCGGTGAAATTTTCCCGGCCGTTCATGGGCATCGACCTCGACCTGATCTACAGCAATTCGAGCCTCAGCGGCAGCGATTGCTCAGCCTATTCCGGGCATAACAGTCAGTGCGACGGGCTGGTCACGCTCAAGGCCGAACGCGCGTTCTATTGATTGGCTGAACTGCCGGGGCCATCCTGCGTTCACATGAGCATCAGACCCTCAAGGCTGGCTTTCGCAAGGACTCGCCCATGTCTAGCTGGTTCAAACGCATCGCGATTCTACTGATCCTGACCCTCGCCCTCGGCGCCTGCAGCCGTGTCGGCCTGGCCTATCGCAATCTCGACGTGATCATTCCGTGGACGCTCAGCGACTACCTGGACATGAACGGCGAGCAGAAAGGCTGGTTCAACGAACGCCTCAGGGAACACCTGAGCTGGCACTGCACCACGCAGTTACCGGGTTATCTGGACTGGCTTGATCGCCTGCAAACCATGGTCGAGACCAATCAGGTCACCGACGCCGCACTTCAGGCCCGCACCGCAGAGGCCAAGCAGGCAATCGCCGAAACCGCCCGGGAAATCACCCCGTCGGCGATTGAATTGCTGCAAGGCCTGGATGATCGGCAGGTCGCTGAAATGAACGACGCCTTTGCCAAAGACCTGCAGAAACGCCAACAGGAATACCTCAAGCCACCGCTTTCACAGCAGATTGCCGAGCGTGGCGCGCGCATGGACAAGCGTCTCAACGATTGGCTCGGCCCGTTGAACGCCAAACAGGAACAGCGGGTGATGGCCTGGTCGACCGCTCTGGGCGATCAGAACACCCAGTGGATTGCCAACCGTGCTCACTGGCAGAAGCAGTTCAGCGCGGCGGTGGCGCAACGCAACAGTCCTGAATTTCCACAACGGATCGAGACGCTTCTGGTCAATCGCGAGCGGTTATGGACAGCGGATTACCAAAAGGCCTACGCCAATACGGAGGCGCAGGCCCGTTCGCTGTTCGTCGATCTGATGGCCGACAGTACGCCGCAGCAGCGCCAGCGCCTGTTGAAAAAGATCGAGGGAGTGCGCAAGGACTTCAATGATTTGAAGTGCCTGAAGGCCGCACAAAAAAGCTGAGACCACTGCGAAACCCATGTGGGAGCGAGCACGTTCGCTCCCACATTTTTTTGTGCAAACCTCAGGCGATCTGCGCTTTGGAAGCTACCTCATCGAACGTCAGCTCATCCAGCGCGTCTTCCTGATCATCCAGCACTTCGCGCGGATGATCATTGCCGGGAATGCTGCTGTCGATCAGGCTCAACAGACTGGAGCCGCGCGGGGTCAGGCTGAAGTTGTTGCCGGTGCTGCCCTCGTCTTCGCCACGGGGCTGGATGTAACCGCGCAACAGCAGCAGTTGCTCATAGTCGCAGGCAAGCGTTTTCAGGTGATCCAGATTCTCGATCGGCTGGCCCGCCGCCGCTTTCTCCGCCGCATAGTCTTCGGCAAAAGACCGTGGCGCAAAGCTGTGGCCCGCGCCGTTCTGCACTTCATGCAGCAGGCGTTCAATCAAATCCCAGTTATAAGTCGTCATCCTGATTCAACCTCCGGTGCGCGTGATTTTTTGGCGCGTTCACAGGTTGTGACCGGAGCGTTGCGCCACCGTTCAGGATTATTCGGCGCCCCGACCGACCGGCGGTCTGTCGATTTCCCGGGTGGTTGAACGACTAGTCTGAGACAGACGGTTTCAACCCCCGCAGGAGAAATCATCATGAACGTTGAGAATCATCCGGTGGTGTCGCGCGAAGAATGGCTCGCCGCCCGCAAGCAGCATCTGGCCGATGAAAAGGCCTTCACCAAAGAACGCGACCGCCTCAGCGCCAAACGCCGCGCCCTGCCCTGGGTAAAGATCGACAAGGATTACCGCTTCATGGGGCCGAACGGCGAATTGAAACTCGCCGACCTGTTCGGCAAGCACAGCCAACTCGTCGTTTACCACTTCATGTTCGCCAAGGGCTGGGAGGAAGGTTGCCCGGGCTGTTCATTCCTCAGCGACCACATCGACGGCGCCAACCTGCACCTGGCCCATCACGACATTGCGCTGGTGGCGGTGTCCCACGCACCGTTCGCCGAATTCCAGGCCTTCAAGCGGCGGATGGGCTGGACATTCGACTGGGTGTCGTCGGACGGTTGCGATTTCAACTACGACTTCGGCGTGTGCGCCCGTGCTGAGGATGTCGACGCTGGCAAAGCTACGTACAACTACGAAAAGACCGACAGCGCCGAGGAAGAAATGCCCGGGCTCAGCGTGTTTTATCGCGCTGACAACGGCGAGATTTTCCACACTTACTCAACCTACGCGCGAGGCCTGGACTTGCTGGTCGGTGCCTACAACTACCTCGACCTCACGCCCAAGGGCCGGAACGAGGACGAGATCATGGAATGGGTGCGGCACCATGACCGCTATGACGGCGCCGCAAAATCCAGTTGCTGCCATGATGGGTAGCCCGTCTGCGTGAACGGGTTCAATGGTGCCGCAGGATGTGCGATGCTAGGTCGAACGAGCCGTCACGGCTTCGTTCGACTATAATTGGCGCATTCCCGCATCAAGAGGCCGATATGGAAAAGCTGAGTCTGCAAACCAAGAAAGCCTGGTTCGCGAAGCAACGCAGAGCCAATTTCGCGGCCAGTCTGCGCCTGGAAGGCTTTGTTCCATCTCCGACTGATGGCGATATCAAACTTCCCACCAGGGCCGCTGCCTTGAGAGCGGTCCAGCTCTTGAAAGCTTGAGCAACGATAAATACGGTTCTGACCAAGCCCCGGATTGTTATCCGGGCACTGACGTTCTTGTCAATTTGCTCGACTTACGCAACGCCGAAGACCTGGATGAAGCAGAACGCTACATCAATGAAGTCGCCTCTGCGCGTTTGGAATTCATTCCTCCTCCCTACAGCCTTGCAACGTTAAAACGGGTGCACCGCACCTTGTTTGAAGCGATCTATCCATGGGCTGGCGAAATCCGGACACTGGCGATCAGTAAAGGCAGTACGCGATTTTGCAGCCCGGAATACATTGAGCGTGAAGTCGCAAGAGAACTTTCGAAAATGGCGGACGCTGGGTGGTTTGAAGGGTTTTCCCGTCAACAACTGGTTTCAGCAGTCGCCGCTTCGTATGGCACTCTCAATGTGGCTCACCCGTTCAGGGAAGGAAATGGCCGAACCCAGCGCATCCTGTTTGAATACATCATTTTCAACGCCGGTTATCTCATCGACTGGGGGATGGTCGATCAAGAGGAATGGATCAAGGCATGTATTCACTCCTACCACGGTGATGACGATCTTCTTGTCGATGTATTCAACCGATGCATAGGCATTTCAATTGCCGAGGTCGACTTTTGAACAAGGCATCCCCCCAACGCCAGTCGCAGTGAACTTTTCGCTAGCCAGAACCCTCAACCGGTTAACCCGCCTTAACCGGAACTGAGGCCATTCCCCATGAAAACCCTGCTCAAGCTCACCCTCGCCGCCACGCTCGCCTGCGCCCTGCCCGTCTGGGCCTGTACGCCGGAGGAAGCCACCGCCAAACGCGAGCAACTGGCCAAGGAAGTCGCGAAGCTCACAGAGCAAAACCCGACAAAGGCCAAGGAGATCAACGCCGAGTTGCAGAAAATGGACCTGGGCACTGCCTCCGCCGACCTCCCGGACAAATGCCAGTTGATCGATCAGCGCTTGAAGGAACTGGGTTCGGCGGAGAAAAAAACCGAGGGATAACACCCGCTCAGACAACGGCAGGCTTCGGCATCGATCAGGCTAAATCGATACCAAAGCCTGCTTCCTTTTGTCCGGAAATTTGCATTAGTGCATTTTATTATTTGCATAAACGCATATTCAGACCTAGGGTTACCCCGAGCCTGATCAGAACCGGCCATCGGAGATGGCAACCCTTGAACACCGATCGCTCGGCAATACCGTTATCCCGCAAACGCGGAACGTTTGTTTTCATTCATGGAGGATTGAAAAATGTTAACCACTGAAACAACGGCATTCACTGGCAACACCCTGCCCGGGTGCCTGATCGGCCATCTGCTCGACCCGCAACTGGTCGAGGTCGAAGCGGCCCCACAGGCCAGGGCCCTGGCTGCCTCGAGTCTCAACTTTACGATGCAGCAGCAGACCCAGACCAACTGGTGCTGGGCGGCGGTTTCCGCTTCGGTCGGCAATTACTACGGCACCGGGTCCTGGACGCAGTGCGGCGTGGCCAGCACCCAACTGGACCGCAATTGCTGCAGCCAACCGGGGCCGTGCAACGTCTACGGCTATCTGGATTCGGCCCTGCAAACCACCCGCAGCTACAACGGGATGAATCAGGGTTCGTTGCAGATGTCGGCCATCCAGAACCAAATCAACATGGGCCGCCCTGTCGGTCTGCGTTGCGCCTGGTATGGCGGCGGTGCGCACTTTCTGGCGATCTATGGCACCAACGGCAATTACGTGCTGGTTGCGGATTCGATCTACGGCTATTCGACCCGCGCGCTGAGTGCCTTCCCCGGTTCCTACAATGGCGGCGGCAACTGGACTCACACTTACTTCACGGCGAAAAACCAGGGGGCGGCATCATGAAACTGACTTATCCAAAAGCGCCTTCCAACGGCGTACAGACCTTGCGTCCGGCCCTGCAGGCCGCGTTGCAGACCCAGGGCTTCGGCGTCAATCGCCAGTTCGCCAGTGCGGCGCCTGCGAAAATCAGCCTGAGCGAGGCCTATCGCGGCTACTCGCTCAGCCTGGAAGATCTGAGCGATGGCAAAGGCCTGAAAGACGCCCGGCTCGGTGACTGGCATTACCTGGTGTTTGCCGACGGTGTGTCGATTGCCGATGCGCAATTGGCCGAAGTCCGCGGTCACGTCGAGTTCGCCTCGTTAAACCACGGCAACCTGGCGGCCGCTACGGTCGATGCGCTGAAACTGGCCGAGCAATCGCCACAGTTGCAGGGCAAAACCGTTGAGCTGCGAGTGTTGTTCGTTTCGGCGCTGCACGTTGTAGCGATCTGGCTGCACGCGGCGGGTGAAGATGTGCTGATCCCGATCGAGCCGACGCCCAAGGAGTCGGCGCTGCCCGGGCTGTACAGCGAGGCAGCCCTGCTCGCGCAGCTCAAACCGATAGCCGATCAGGCCAAGCGGCGCTTTGATGCCGACACCACTGGCCTGCTGGGCAGTTGATAAACCCTGGCGATAAAAAAACCCGGACCATGTCCGGGTTTTTCTTTGCCTGCCTGAAACGACTTACTCAGCCGCCGGCGCTTCCGGCTTGCGGCGCTTGAGCGGAGCCATGCCATCGCTGCTCACCAGAGAGTCTGGTTTCGGACGATTAGCGTTCTTGCGCTTGGTCGGGGTCTTGGCGGCGGTTTTCTTCTTGTCGCCCTTGGCGTCGGTCTTTTTCTTCTTCACGCCGACGGCCTTGCCCGAGGCCTTGACCTTTTTCGGTCCGCCGTAGGTGCCCTTGACTTCCTTGATGGTACGGCGCTCGAAGCTCTGCTTCAGATAGCGCTCGATGCTCGACATCAGGTTCCAGTCGCCGTGGCAGATCAGCGAGATCGCCAGACCGTCGTTGCCTGCACGGCCGGTACGACCGATGCGGTGCACGTATTCGTCGCCGCTGCGTGGCATGTCGAAGTTGATCACCAGATCCAGGCCGTCAACGTCCAGACCACGGGCCGCCACGTCGGTAGCCACCAGGATCTTCACGCCGCCCTGCTTCAGACGGTCGATCGCCAGCTTGCGATCCTTCTGGTCTTTCTCGCCGTGCAGCACGAACGCCTTGTATTCCTGGGCGACGAGGCGACCGTAGATGCGGTCGGCCATGGCCCGGGTGTTGGTGAAGACGATGGCCTTCTGGTAGGTCTCGTTGGCCAGCAGCCAGTTCACAATCTGTTCTTTGTGCTGGTTGTGGTCGGCGGTGATGATCTGCTGACGGGTGGTGTCGTTCAGCTGGCTGACCGCGTTGAGCTGCAGGTGCTCAGGGTTGTTCAGCACCTTGGCGATCATCTCGCGCAGGCCGGAACCGCCGGTGGTGGCGGAGAACAGCATGGTCTGCTGACGGTTCGGGCATTCGTCGACCAGACGCTGCACGTCTTCGGCAAAACCCATGTCGAGCATGCGGTCGGCTTCGTCGAGCACCAGCACTTCGACTTCTTTGAGGTCGAGGTTGCCGGCGTTCAGTTGCTCGATCATCCGGCCCGGGGTGCCGATCAGGATGTCCGGCACCTTGCGCAGCATGGCGGCCTGGACCTTGAAGTCTTCACCGCCGGTGATCAGGCCGGACTTGATGAAAGTGAACTGCGAAAAGCGCTCGACTTCCTTCAGGGTCTGCTGGGCCAGCTCGCGGGTCGGCAGCAGGATCAGGGTCTTGATGCTGACGCGGATCTTGGCCGGGCCGATCAGGCGGTTGAGGATCGGCAGGACGAAAGCGGCGGTCTTGCCGCTACCGGTTTGCGCCGTCACCCGCAGGTCACGCCCCTGAAGCGCCAGCGGAATGGCCGCGGCTTGCACAGGCGTTGGCTCGACAAATTTCAGCTCGGCCACGGCTTTGAGCAGGCGTTCGTGCAGGGCGAATTGGGAAAACACGGGTGCTACCTCGAAGATATGCAAAAAATCAGCTGCATAGGTTACCGGTTTCGAGCGCTCAGGCCGAGTTTCTTTATGAAATACGCCGTAATCAGTGGCTTTTTTGTTGCTCGATTTGTCTCCAACGGTAATACACAGCGTCTTAAATGCTCTAATCGCCCGTCGCGTCTTACAGAAGAATCGTCTCTCTCATGGATTTCAAACAGCTCTGGCTCAACGCCCAAGACCTCTGGGGTACCCTCGAACAGCACCCGCTCCTGCACGCCGGCCTGGCTTTGCTCCTGCTGCTGGTGATCGCGCTGGTCCTCGGACGAGTGGCGCGCTACCTGATCCTGCATGCCAGTCGCATGCTCGGTCGCCAGCCCGCGCTGCACTGGATCAATGACTTTCGGCATAACAAGGTGTTTCAGCGCCTGGCGCAGATGACGCCGTCGCTGGTGATCCAGTTCGGCCTGCATCTGGTGCCGGAACTGAGCAAGACCGCCATGGTGTTCCTCGGCAACGTCGCGCTGGCGTTCACCATTCTTTTCCTGCTGCTGTCGGTCAGCGCCCTGCTCAATGCACTGCTGGACATCTACGCCCGCACCGAACACGCCCGCACCCGCTCGATCAAGGGTTACGTGCAACTGGCGAAAATGGTTCTGTACGTGTTCGGCGCGATCATCATCGTCGCCACCCTGATCGACCGATCGCCGCTGTTGCTGCTGTCCGGTCTGGGTGCGATGTCGGCGGTGATCCTGTTGGTCTATAAGGACACCCTGCTGTCGTTCGTTGCCAGCGTGCAACTGACCAGCAACGACATGCTGCGGGTCGGCGACTGGATCGAAATGCCGCAGGTCGGCGCCGATGGCGATGTGGTCGACATCACCCTGCACACGGTCAAGGTGCAGAACTTCGACAAGACCATCGTCTCGATCCCGACCTGGCGCCTGATGTCCGAGTCGTTCAGAAACTGGCGCGGCATGCAGCAGTCCGGCGGACGGCGGATCAAGCGCAGTCTGTTCATCGACGCCAGCGGTGTGCGGTTCATCCGCGACGATGAAGAAGAAAAACTCTCCCAGGTGCACCTGCTGACGGCGTACATGGGCCGCAAGAAAGCCGAGCTCAAAGCCTGGAATGAGGCGCAGGGCAACGTCGCGGCGATGTCGGCCAACCGCCGGCGCATGACCAACATCGGCACCTTCCGCGCTTACGCGCTGGCCTATCTGAAGAGCCACCCGGAGATCCAGCCGAACATGACCTGCATGGTCCGCCAGATGCAGACCACGGCCCAGGGCATTCCGCTGGAAATCTACTGCTTTACCACCACCACGGTGTGGGCCGATTACGAGCGGATCCAGGGGGATATTTTCGATTACCTGCTGGCGGTGCTGCCGGAGTTCGGGCTGAGCCTGTATCAGCAACCGAGCGGTGGGGATTTGCGTTCCGGAATATTGCCGGCAGTTCTTGGTGCGAGCCATATTCCGGAAGCCGAAAAACATCTGATGTAACGCTTTCTTCAAACGCAAAAAAAAGACGCAACCCCGGTTGCGTCTTTTTTTGTCCGGCCGATTTATCAGGCCTGCCGCTGCGGTGCCTTGTGCACCATGGTGTAGGCGTAATCGACGCCCATGCCGTACGCGCCGCTGTGTTCCAGCACCAGGTCCATTACCGCCTGATAAGTGTCTTTGTGCGCCCAGTCACGCTGGTATTCGAGCAGCACTTGCTGCCAGGTCACCGGTACTGCGCCCGCCTGAATCATCCGCTGTACCGACATGTCGTGGGCTTCTTTGGTGGTGCCGCCGGACGCGTCGGTGACGATGTACACCTCGTAGCCTTCAGCCAGGGCTTCCAGGGCCGGAAAGGTCAGGCAGACCTCGGTCCACAGCGCGGCGATGATCAGTTTCTTGCGCCCGGTGGCCTTCACCGCGTCAACCAGCGCCTTGTCTTCCCAGGAGTTCATCGAGGTGCGCTCGATCGGCTTCTGCTCAGGGTGTACCGCCAGCAGCTCCGGCCAGATGTAGCCGCTGAAGCTTTCGGTTTCGACCGAGGTGTAGATGGTCGGCACGTTGAAGATCTTGGCAGCCTTGGCCAGGCCGACGGTGTTGTTCTTCAGGGTCTGACGGTCGATCGACTGCACGCCGAAAGCCATTTGCGGCTGGTGGTCGATCAGGATCAGGGCGGAGTTGGTTGGGTTCAGCAGTTCACGGATAGACATGGCGCGTTCCTTTTGATGTCGATTCAAAGTTCGATTGGGTATTGGGTGAGTCGAGGCGTTTTGCCGTCTGCGGCGTTGTTGTCTCGGCTTGGATGTCACTTTAGGGGCTAGCTGATAAAGGGACAATTCCCTAAAATCGAGAATCATTGATTCTAAAAAAGGGACAATCATGGATCGCATCGAATGCATGCGCGCCTTCGTGGTGACGGTCGGCGAAAACGGCTTCGCAGCCGCCGCCCGGGCCATGGACGTGCCCCGCTCGAAAGTCAGCAAACAGATTCAGGCACTGGAAGAAGCCATCGGTGTGCAGCTGCTGCAACGCACCACCCGCAGCCTGCACCTCACCGAAGCCGGCGCCGAGTATTTCGAAGCGGCGCGGGAAGTGATTGCGGCGCTGGACGAGGCCGAGCAGCGAGCTCGGGACGGGGTTGGCGAATTGCGCGGGGTGTTGCGGGTCAACGCACCGATGTCGTTCGGCTTGCGGCGGCTGGGCAAGCTGATTCCGCTGTTCCACGAGCAGCACCCGAACATCGAACTGCAACTGGTGCTCAGCGACCAGCAGGTCGATCCGGTGCGCGGCGGGTTCGACGTGACCATCCGCATCGCCAGCCTGCCCGACTCGACGATGATCGCCCGGCAACTGGCGCCGGCCCCACGGATCATGGTCGCCTCCCCCGCTTACCTCGAACGCGCAGGCACGCCGCAGACCCCGCAGGATCTGCGCTCACATCAATGCTTGAACTACGGCTATCTGCAGAGCGGGGTCAGCCTGCAACTGTGCAACGGCAAGGAAACCCAGCGAGTCAACGTCACCGGGCCGTTGCACGCCAACAACGGCGACCTGCTGGCGCAAGCAGCGGAGGCCGGCATGGGCATTGCGCTGCTGCCGGACTTCATCGTCGAAGAAGCACTGGCGGCCGGGCGACTGGTGCCGGTGCTGTGCGAATGGCAAGCCCCGGCGATCACCATCAACGCGGTGTATTCGTCAGCCCGGCGAGTGCCGCAGAAGACTCGGGCGTTTATCGCGTTTCTGGTGGAGCAATTGGCGCCGACTGGCGAATCCCCAACCGGCTGATCCACACCGCCGCCAGAATCACGCTGCCACCGAGGAACAACCGCCCGAGTTCTTCATGCTGATTCCAGATCAGCAGGTTCAGCAGCAGCCCCACCGGCACGTGCAGGTTGTTCATCACCGCCAGGGTGCCACCGTTGACCAGGCACGCACCCTTGTTCCACCAGTACAGACCGAGTGCGGTCGAGACCAGACCAAGGAACACCAGCACACCCCATTGCAGCGGCGCTTCCGGCAGGAAGTTGGATTTGCCGAACAGCAGGAACGCCGGCAACGCCACCGCCAGTGCACCCAGGTAGAAGAAACCGAAGCGCCGGTAGTGCGGCAGATCGCTCGGGTGCTTCGCCACCAGATGCTTGTACAGCACTTGTCCGGCGGCGTAGGTGAAGTTGGCCAGTTGCAGCAGCAGAAAGCCCATGAAGAAGTCCGGGTTGATCCGGTCGTAGCGAATCACCGCCGCGCCGGCGACCGCCACCAGTGCGGCGATCAGCGCCCACGGGTTGAAGCGTCGGTTGAGCGCATCTTCGATCAGCGTCACGTGCAGTGGCGTGAGGATGGTGAACAGCAGCACTTCCGGCACCGTCAGCACGCGGAAGCTCAGATACAGGCAGACGTAAGTCACGCCGAACTGCAACGCGCCGATCAGCAGCATGCCGCGCATGAACGCCGGTTCGACCGAGCGCCAGCGCGTCAGCGGGATAAACACCAGCCCGGCCAGCACCACCCGCACCAGCACCGCGAAGTAGCTGTCGACATGACCGGCCAGGTATTCGCCGATCAGACTGAAGGAAAACGCCTGGATCAGCGTGACAAAAAGTAGATAGCCCATGCTCGCCTCGATTTCGAATGGCGGCGACGATAGCGTTTTTTGCCGGCCATCGCTAAATCCCGGGCAAAAAAAAGCCCGATCTCGCTAAAGCGTTCAATCGGGCTACAGCACTCAGGAGCAATAAGTGCAAAGGGAGGTTCGATGCGCGTAGAGCCTTGAAGGGGTTGCGCCAGGTCACTAGAACAATCGGCGATTATCTGGCGATTAACATATCAAGCGACCTGGGACAGTTTGGCGTTGGCCTGGTTGAGGCCTTTCTCTTGGAAGTCGCCGCCCAGGTTCATGCCTTCGGCGTGGATGAAGGTCACGTCATTAATGCCGATGAAGCCCATCACCTGACGCAGGTACGGTTCCTGATGATCCGCCGGGCCGCCGGCGTAGATCCCGCCGCGAGCGGTCAGCACGTAGGCACGCTTGCCGCTGAGCAGACCTTGCGGGCCGGTTTCGGTGTACTTGAAGGTCACGCCGGCACGCAGTACGTGGTCGAGCCAGGCTTTCAGGGTGCTCGGGATCGCGAAGTTGTACATCGGCGCCGCCATCACCAGCACGTCGGCTGCCAGCAATTCATCGGTCAATTCGTTGGAACGGTCCAGCGAGGCCTGTTCGCTGTCGTTGCGCTGCTCGGCGGATTTCATCCAGCCGCCCAGCAGGTTGATGTCCAGGTGCGGCACCGGGTTCACGGCGAGGTCACGTACGGTGATCTGATCGGCCGGATGCGCCGCTTTCCACTGGCTGATGAAGGTCTGGGTCAGTTGACGGGAAACCGAGTCTTGCTGGCGGGCGCTGCTTTCGATGATCAGAACGCGGGACATGTTGTGTAGCCTCCATCCGAGAATGTTGTAAGTCGATGGAGTGAAGGTTAAACAGTGTCGTATCGATGAAAAAGCGCAAATAATTGCTGCAAAGCATCGAAAAATTCGTTTAGATGCAAGCCATACCCTGTGGGAGCCCGCCCCCCACAGGGCCGTGACGCTATTTCGGGGTGCAGCTCAGTTTGATGCGCAGCTTGATGATGGTCCGGGTGAACTTGGCCGTGGCGTTTTTATGCTTGCCCGCGGCCACTTCGATGTTGCGGGTGCGCGGCGCTTCCGGGCCGTTGGTGAACACCACCTTGCAGGTCGCGTCGACGTCGCCGTAGTTGTTGACCTGAATGGAGCCGATGTCGTTATCGGTGTCGAACGCGTTGTAGTCGATCTTCAGGCCGTTGAGGTCCTTTTCCACATCGATCGGGTACGCAAACGCAGTCAGCGGAAGCAGCGCCAGCAACACACAACAGAATTTTTTCATTCGGCAGTCTCCATGAGGGACCGCCAGCTTAGGACAAGAGGAGCTATTGATGAAAGCGCCCCGCGTGACCCTTGATCAATGGCGAACGTTGCAGGCCGTGGTCGACCACGGCGGATTCGCCCAGGCCGCCGAGGCCCTGCATCGCTCGCAATCGTCGGTGAGTTACACCGTCGCCCGCATGCAGGATCAGCTCGGCGTGCCGCTGTTGCGCATCGATGGACGCAAGGCTGTGCTGACCGAAGCCGGCGGCGTGTTGCTGCGCCGCTCGCGCCAACTGGTGAAACAGGCCAGCCAGCTGGAAGACCTCGCCCATCACATGGAGCAGGGTTGGGAAGCCGAAGTGCGGCTGGTGGTCGACGCCGCCTACCCGAGCGCCCGTATCGTGCGCGCGTTGACCGCTTTCATGCCGCAGAGTCGCGGCTGCCGGGTGCGGCTGCGTGAGGAAGTGTTGTCGGGCGTCGAAGAAGTGCTGCTCGAAGGCGTGGCCGACCTGGCCATCACCGGGCTGAGCATTCCCGGTTACCTTGGCGCGGAATTGAGCGATGTCGAATTTGTCGCCGTCGCCCATCCTGATCATGCGCTGCACCGGCTCAACCGCGAACTGAGCTTTCAGGACCTGGAAACCCAGATGCAAGTGGTGATCCGCGACTCCGGCCGCCAGCAACCCCGGGACGTTGGCTGGCTCGGCGCCGAACAGCGCTGGACCGTCGGCAGTCTCGCCACGGCTGCGACGTTCGTCAGCAGTGGCCTGGGATTCGCCTGGCTGCCACGCCACATGATCGAGCGGGAACTGAAAGACGGCTCGCTCAAGCTGCTACCGTTGGACAGAGGCGGCAATCGCAACTCCAGTTTCTATCTGTATTCGAACAAGGACAAACCCTTGGGCCCAGCGACGCAAATCCTCATCGAACTGCTGCGCACCTTCGACACCCTGCCGCTGGACGCACCGTTCGCCGCCCCCGAACAAGCCTGACACGGAGTTCACCGATGGCGTATTTCGAGCATGAAGGTTGCAACCTGCACTACGAGGAATATGGCCACGGCGATCCGTTGCTGCTGGTTCACGGTCTGGGCTCCAGCACCCTGGACTGGGAAATGCAGATTCCCGCACTGGCCGCACATTACCGGGTGATCGTCCCGGACGTGCGCGGTCACGGCCGCTCCGACAAGCCCCACGAGCGCTACAGCATCGCCGGCTTCAGCGCCGACATCGTCGCCCTGATCGAGCACCTGAAGCTCGGCCCGGTGCACTACGCCGGGCTGTCCATGGGCGGCATGATCGGCTTTCAGTTTGCGGTCGATCAGCCGTGGATGCTCAAGAGCCTGACCATCGTCAACAGCGCGCCCGAGGTCAAGGTGCGTACCCGCGACGATTACTGGCAGTGGTTCAAGCGCTGGAGTCTGATGCGTGTGCTCAGCCTCGCCACCATCGGCAAAGCCCTTGGCGCCAAGCTGTTCCCCAAACCGGAGCAGGCCGGTTTGCGTCAGAAGATGGCAGAGCGCTGGGCAAAAAACGACAAACGTGCTTATCTCGCCAGCTTCGATGCGATTGTTGGCTGGGGGGTTCAGGAACGACTTTCCCGGGTCACCTGTCCAACCCTCGTCGTCAGCGCCGACCGGGACTACACCCCGGTTTCGCTGAAAGAAACCTATGTCAGACTGCTGCCCCATGCGCGGCTGGTGGTGATCGCCGATTCGCGCCACGCCACCCCGCTCGATCAGCCCGAACGCTTCAATCAAACGCTGCTGGAGTTCCTCGCCACAGCCGATAATCACCCTCAGGATCACTGACCCATGCTGAAAAAACTCGCCCTCGCCGCCGGCACCGTGCTGTTCGCTGCCAACCTGATGGCTGCCACACCGGCAAAAGCGCCGCACGTGCTGCTGGACACCACCAACGGCCAGATCGAAATCGAGCTGGACCCGGTCAAGGCGCCGATCAGTACCAAGAACTTCCTCGAGTATGTCGACAGCGGTTTCTACAACAACACCATTTTCCACCGCGTGATCCCGGGCTTCATGGCCCAGGGCGGCGGCTTCACCCAGCAGATGCAACAGAAAGAAACCAAGGCGCCGATCAAGAACGAAGCCAGCAACGGCCTGCATAACGTTCGTGGCACCCTGTCGATGGCCCGTACTTCCAACCCGGATTCGGCCACCAGCCAGTTCTTCATCAACGTGGCCGACAACGCCTTCCTCGATCCGGGCCGTGACGCCGGTTACGCGGTGTTCGCCAAAGTGGTCAAGGGCATGGACGTGGTCGACATCATCGTCAACTCCCAGACCACCACCAAACAGGGCATGCAAAACGTGCCGGTCGACCCTGTGATCATCAAGTCGGCCAAGCGCATCGACTAAGCTTTACAGGGCATTATCGAGCGGCGCCGATTACCCATCGCGCCGCTCACACTGATAAAAGGAGAGCCCGTGCTCCGGGCGGTTATCTGATGCTCTATCGCCGTTTCGAACAACTGATCGACATATTCCGCGATGCCCCGACGGCATCCCCGCCGGACCGCGTTCTGCCCTTCTATACCTATTACCTGAAGCAGGTCTGGCCGAGTTTCGCCGCCCTGCTGATCGTCGGCCTGTTCGGTGCCTTGATCGAAGTGGCGCTGTTCAGTTACCTGAGCCGCATCATCGACCTCGCCCAGGGCACGCCGAACGCCGATTTTTTCAAGGTGCACGGCGCCGAACTGGCGTGGATGGCCGTCGTGGCATTGCTGCTGCGCCCCCTCTTCCTGGCCCTGCACGACATGCTGGTGCACCAGACCCTGAGCCCGAGCATGACCAGCATGATTCGCTGGCAGAACCACAGTTACGTGCTCAAGCAGAGCCTGAATTTCTTCCAGAACGACTTCGCCGGGCGCATTGCCCAGCGCATCATGCAGACCGGCAACTCGCTGCGCGATTCCGCCGTGCAGGCGGTGGATGCGTTGTGGCATGTGCTGATCTACGCGATCAGTTCGCTGGTGCTGTTCGCCGAGGCTGACTGGCGCCTGATGATCCCGCTGCTGACATGGATCGCGGCCTACGTCGGCGCACTCTATTACTTCGTACCACGGGTCAAGGACCGCTCGGTGGAAGCCTCAGACGCGCGCTCGAAACTGATGGGCCGGATCGTCGACGGCTACACCAACATCGCCACCCTGAAGCTGTTCGCCCACACCAACTTCGAACAGCACTACGCCCGCGAGGCGATCCAGGAACAGACCGAAAAAGCCCAGCTGGCCGGTCGCGTGGTCACCAGCATGGACGTGGCCATCACCACCATGAACGGTCTGCTGATCGTCGGCACCACGGCGCTGGCCCTGTGGCTGTGGACGCAGTCGCTGATCAGCGTCGGCGCGATCGCCCTGGCCACCGGCCTGGTGATCCGCATCGTCAACATGTCCGGCTGGATCATGTGGGTGGTCACCGGCATTTTCGAAAACATCGGCATGGTCCAGGACGGTCTGCAGACCATCTCGCAACCGGTCAGCGTCACCGACCGGGAGCAGGCCAAACCGTTGGCCGTGGCCCGTGGCGAAGTGCGTTTCGAGCACGTGGATTTTCACTACGGCAAGAAGAAAGGCATCATCGGCGACCTCAACCTGACCATCAAACCGGGCGAAAAAATCGGTCTGATCGGGCCGTCCGGCGCCGGCAAGTCGACCCTGGTCAACCTGCTGCTGCGCCTCTACGATGTCGAGGGCGGGCGGATCCTGATCGACGGCCAGAACATCGCCGAAGTCGGCCAGGAAAGTCTGCGCGCGCGGATCGGCATGATCACTCAGGACACCTCGTTGCTGCACCGCTCGATCCGCGACAACTTGCTGTACGGCAAGCCCGACGCCACCGACGCCGAACTCTGGGAAGCGGTGCGCAAGGCCCGCGCCGATGAGTTCATCCCGTTGTTGTCGGACGCCGAAGGACGCACCGGATTCGACGCGCATGTCGGCGAACGCGGGGTGAAGCTGTCCGGTGGCCAGCGTCAGCGGATCGCGATTGCGCGGGTGCTGCTCAAGGACGCGCCGATCCTGATCATGGACGAAGCGACTTCGGCCCTGGACTCGGAAGTCGAAGCGGCGATTCAGGAAAGCCTGGAAACCCTGATGCAGGGCAAGACCGTGATCGCCATCGCCCACCGCCTTTCGACCATTGCCCGCATGGACCGACTGGTGGTGCTGGAGAACGGCAAGATCGCCGAAAGCGGCAACCATGCCGAACTGCTGGCCCATGGCGGATTGTATGCGCGGCTGTGGGCGCACCAGACCGGAGGGTTTGTCGGCATCGACTGATCCTGCGTCAAAACGCAAAAAACCGCCAGAGCCCTTTAACCACGTGCTCTGGCGGTTTTTTATCGACTGCTGGAAATCCGCACAAACCCTGCTGTACTGAGCCAAGGCTCCGGAACGGAACCTGTCGTAAATCTGCAGGGAGCACCACTCGATGCAGTCTCGATAGCACGCCTATCAAGGACTCTGTCATGTCTCTGTTCAAACGTTCAGTCACTGAGTTGTTGGGTACGTTCTGGTTGGTGTTGGGCGGGTGCGGCAGTGCGGTCATCGCCGCGTCTTCACCTTTGGGAATCGGCGTGCTGGGGGTGGCCCTGGCGTTTGGTCTGACGGTGCTGACCATGGCGTTTGCCATCGGCCACATCAGCGGCTGTCACCTCAACCCGGCCGTGTCGGTCGGCCTGGTCGTCGGCGGTCGGTTCCCGGCCAAGGAGCTGCCCGCCTACGTCATCGCCCAGGTGATCGGCGGGATTCTGGCAGCGGCACTGCTCTACCACATCGCCAGCGGCAAGGAAGGTTTCGACATCGCCGCCGGCCTGGCCTCCAACGGTTATGGCGAGCACTCGCCGGGCAAATACTCGATGACGTCCGGCTTCGTCACCGAGCTGGTAATGACCGCCATGTTTGTGGTGATCATCCTCGGCGCCACCGACAAACGCGCCCCGGCAGGACTGGCACCGATCGCCATCGGCCTGGCCCTGACGCTGATCCACCTGATCTCGATTCCGGTGACCAACACCTCAGTCAACCCGGCCCGCAGCACGGGTCCGGCGCTGATGGTCGGCGGCTGGGCCATCGCCCAGTTGTGGATGTTCTGGGTCGCGCCACTACTCGGTGCGGTGGTTGGCGGCGTGCTCTATCGCTGGCTGGGCAAGGAAGACAGCTGAAGGTGTCGGCGAGGATCAGGCTTGCCGATACGGCAAGGCGCTCCTCGCCTCTTCGGCATAGGCCAGTACACCGGCGCGCTCCTGGTGCAGGAAGTCTTTGACCGCGGCTTTTAGACCGGGATGGCGCAGGTAATGCCAGGAATGGGTGATCACCGGTTCGAAGCCGCGAATCAGTTTGTGCTCGCCTTGGGCACCGGCATCGAAACGTTGAAATCCATTGGCAATCGCATAGTCCATGCCCTGATAGAAACAGGTCTCGAAGTGCAGCCGGTCGAACTCGGCCAGGCATCCCCAGTAGCGCCCGTAAAAACTGTCGCCGCCCACCAGACTGAACGCCATCGCCACCGGCCGTGAGCCCTGCCGGGCCAGGACCACGCGGATCGATTCCGGCATGCGCTCGGCCAGCAGGCTGAAGAATTCCCGGGTCAGGTACGGTGCCTGCCGGCGTACCGCGTAGGTGTTGGCGTAACAGGCGTAGACAAAATCCCACTGCGCCTCGTCCAGCTCGCGGCCTTCCAGCCATTCGAACTCGAAGCCCTGCCCCGCCACTTGTTCGCGCTCTTTGCGCATCTGTTTGCGCTTGCGCGAGGCAAGTACGTCGAGGAAATCCTGAAAGTCGCGGTAGCCGCGATTCTGCCAGTGGTACTGACAGCCGATGCGTTGCAGCCAGCCCGGCTGCTCGGCCATGGCGGCATCGGTGAACGCGTCGGTGAAGTTGATGTGGGCGCTGGAGAGCTCTTCGATTTCCAGATACCCCGGCAGGCTCTTGAGCAGTTCGAATCCGTCTTCGACATTCGCTGCCAGCAACCGTGGGCCGCTGACCGGGCTGAACGGCACCGCGCTCAGAAACTTGGGGTAGTAATCGATGCCGGCCCGGGCGCAGGCATCGGCCCAGCCGTGATCGAACACGTATTCGCCGTAGGAATGCCACTTGCGATAACCGGGCAATGCGGCAATTACACGCCCCGCTTCGACGTGCAGCAAATGCTCCGCTTGCCATCCCGTATGCGGGCCGACGCTGCCGCTGTCCTCCAGCGAAGCCAGAAAGGCATGGCGCAGAAACGGCTGGTTTTGCGGGACCAGAACATCCCAGTCGGACGCTGGAATTTCCGACAGTTTGTGCAGACGTTGCAGCGGCATTTTCCTCTCCACTTTCGGGCGTGAACGCCCGGCGAGTATCGCTGATTGGCCGGGCGTTGCCCACGTTCGATTGCACGACAGCGCTCTAGATCAATAGTTCACGGCAGTTTTGTATCGTCATCAACCTGCCATCATCGTGCCACTGCTCTGTCATAAACCATCGCGATACTGGCGCCTGTTTTTAGAGCGCCGGGTTCTACCCCGGACACTGTTTTCCGACCGTCAAACCGTCGGTTGTGCCCAGGATGGTTCAGCCATCCCCTTTTCATCTTCGGAGATTGCTATGCGTCTTGCTTCCACGAAAACTGCGGCGGCCCTGTGCGGTGGCCTGTTGCTGGCCATGAGTGTACCGGCCAGTGCCGCAGTCGACGCCAAACTGCTCGACATGCTCAAGGCTAACGGTTCGATTTCCCAGGCGCAGTACGTTGAACTGCAAACTGAACTGGCCAAGGATCAGAAGGCCCAGCAAATCGCGCAGCAGGCGCAGCAAGAGACCAACGAGCAAATCGCGGCGACCGCGAAGAAAACCAACGAGCTCAGCAGTTTCGACCAGAAACTGGCCTGGGCCGCCAAGACCCAGTTCAAGGGCGACGTGCGTATCCGTCAGGAAACCATCAAGATCGATGGCGAGCCGAACAACGGCGGCCGCGACAAGGATCGTCAGCGCATCCGTGCCCGTCTGGGTGCCTACACCGAGATCAACCCGCAAGTCGACACCGGCATCCGTATCGCCACCGGCGGCGGCGACGACGCCCGTTCGACCAACCAGGACCAGGACAACTACTTCGACAAGAAGCAGATCTGGCTCGACCTGGGCTACATCGACTACCACCCGGATCAGATCAAGAACCTGCACATCATCGGCGGCAAGATGCTGCAACCCTGGGTGAGCATGGGCGACGTGATCTGGGACAGCGACATCAACCCGGAAGGTCTGGCCGTTACCTACAAGTATCCATTGGGCAGCAGCGTCGAACTGTTCGGCAGCCTGGGTAACTACAACCTCAAGGACAACGTCGACGGCGACGGCGTGCAGTTCCGTCACGACCTGCGCCTGACCGCCGGCCAATTGGGCAGCCGCTTTGCCATCACCGACAACCTGAAACTGACCCTGGGCGGCAGCGTCTACGCCTACCAGAACGACGAAGACAGCCGTTGCACCGGCACCTCCACGCCGTGCGCCCTGGCCGTCAACGGCAACTCGGCCGACAACGAATTCCGTCTGTACGAAGGCTTCAGCCAGGTCGACATCGGCGGCCTGCCAATGCCGCTGTCGTTCTACGGGCAGTACGTGAAGAACAACGATGCCGTGACCGATCAGGACACCGCGTGGCTGGTAGGTGCCAAGTCGAAAGTCTTCGGCCTGAACCTCGACTACAACTATCGTGACGTGCAGCGCAACGCTGTGGTCGGCGCCTTCACCGATTCGGACTTCGCCAACGGCACCACCGGTTCCCGTGGCCACAAGTTCAAGGTCGGTTACGACATCGACAAGAACTTCGCCATCGGTGCGACTTACTTCCTGACCAAGGCCGACTTCTCCAGCCGTACCCAGCGTGATGCAGACACCAACACCCTGCAGCTGGATGCGGAAGCGAAGTTCTAAGCAACCCGGCAACAGACTTCAAACGATGGGTTGGACATCCGGTTCCATCGTTTGAAGAGGCTTCAACAGACTGGCGCGACCTCAGCGATCCCCATCATCCGTTCGCTGCGGCCGCGCCAGTCTGTGTTTCAGGGACTATCCTCGCGCCGCAGTTGTGCCAACTGTTCGGCCAACGCGTCCACGCCCTCTTCAGGCTTTTGCGGCATTGCCCGCAACGTCGCCTGCATCAAACGCATCTGGCGAATGAAACGCCGGCAATTGCGGCAGAACATCAGGTGATGACGCACCATCAGTTTCTCGCGAAAGCTCAACTGGCCATCGAGATAATCGCTGGATCGCGCCACTTGCTCCTTGCAGGTCAACATTCTCCCGTCTCCTCAAAATGCTCCACGGTCGCAAAGACCTTCAAACGTGCCCGATGCAGCAGCACGCGGACATTGGAGAGCGAGATCTCCAGAAGATTACAGATCTCCTCCAGCTCCAGGCCCTGGCGTTCGCGCAGCAACAGCACGCTGCTTTGCAGTTCCGACAGGCTCAACAACGTGTGCTCGAGGCATTCACGCAGCTCGCCTTCCGTCAGCAACGCTTCAGGCGTGTCCTGGTGCCAGGCAAACGGTGCAACCAGCCAGTGGCCGTCGCCGGGAGAAAAACGATCATCGTCGATGGTGCCGTGGGGTGACGGCAGATCATCCAGCAACACTTCGCGACGATTGAGTTTGTAGCGGCTCTTGGCCGAGTTGGCGGTGATGGTCAGCAGCCAGGTCTTGAGACTGGAGCGCCCCTCGAAACGGCCGATATTACGCACCACCGACAGCCAGGCGTCCTGTACCACTTCTTCGACATGGCGCTGGCCGACAATCGCGTAGGCCACCGCGCGCATGGGGCTTTGATAGGTGCTGACCAGCTCCTTGAAAGCCTTCTGCTCACCGGCGAGCAGCCGCTCAAGCAATCGGGTGTCGTCAACTGCCATCCATCAATCCCCTGTTCCTGACTTCGAAAATGATAGCGGCAGGACTTCGCCTGCCGCCACTTTCGAAAATTACAGCGTTCGCGCCGATTCGGATGTAGGAAACGTCAGCGCGATTAAGAGGAAATGAACCCGATTTTAGCGTTTACGCAGAATCACACTACCAATCGAGTAACCGGCACCGAACGAACTCAGCACCGCCAGCGAGCCGGCCGCCAGATCGTCCTGATATTTGTGGAACGCAATCACGGAACCGGCGGAGCTGGTGTTGGCGTAGGTGTCGAGAATCACCGGGGCTTCTTCTTCGGTGGCTTCGCGACCCAGCAACTTGCGCACGATCAGGTGGTTCATGCTCAGGTTGGCCTGGTGCAGCCAGAAGCGCTTCACGTCACCGACGTTGAGCTTGTTCTCTTCCAGATGTTCGCCGATCAGCTCGGCGACCATCGGGCACACGTCCTTGAACACCTTGCGGCCTTCCTGCACGAACAGTTTGTCGCGGGCGCCGATGCCCTCTTCCGCTGCGCGGTTGAGGAAGCCGAAGTTGTTGCGGATGTTGTTGGAGAACTTGGTCAGCTGTTTGGTGCTGACCACGTCGAACTGGTGTTTCGACGTTGCCAGATCGGCGCGCTCGATGATCACGGCAGTGGCGGCGTCACCGAAGATGAAATGGCTGTCGCGGTCACGGAAATTCAGGTGACCGGTGCAGACTTCCGGGTTGACCATCAGGATCGCCCGAGCCTGGCCAAGTTGCACGGTATTGGCGGCTTGCTGGATGCCGAAAGTCGCCGACGAGCAGGCAACGTTCATGTCGAAACCGAAACCCTGGATGCCCAGCGCTTCCTGGACTTCGATGGCGATGGCCGGGTAGGCGCGCTGCAGGTTGGAGCAGGCGACGATTACACCGTCGATGTCAGCGGCGGTCTTGCCGGCACGCTGCAGGGCTTGCTCGGCAGCGCCGATGGCCATCTGGCAGAGCACCGACCATTCGTCGTTGGAACGTTCCGGCAGACGTGGCGCCATGCGCGCAGGGTCGAGGATGCCATCCTTGTCCATGACAAAGCGGCTCTTGATGCCGGAAGCTTTTTCGATGAACGCGGCGCTGGACTCGGTCAGGGCCTGGACTTCGCCGCTGGCGATGGCGTCGGCGTTGTCCGCGTTGAACTGGGCGACGTAGGTATTGAAAGACTGCACCAGCTCTTCGTTGGAGATGCTGTTGGCCGGGGTATACAGGCCGGTGCCGCTGATGACGACGTTATGCATGGTCGTTTCTCTAATCTGTTCAGGCAGAAAGTGCTGGCACCGACGTGCCAACACGCAAAGGGTCCATTCCCGTATAAGGGACGCAAAAACCTGGCATCGCTTTATTCCGTTGCGCGGCCCGGCGAAGGCTCTGGGACGCGAAAACGGCATTTATGGTGGCGAAGTTTGCCATAACCGTGGCCATTTGGCGTCTTTCTCAAGATCGACGCGCAATGATCGTTCCCACGCTCCTGCGTGGGAATGCAGCCCGTGACGCTCCGCGTCACTGGACGCGGAGCGTCCCCGAAGGCATTCCCACGCAGACGGTTCGACGCCTCGACGTGGGAACGATCAGTGTCACTGTTCGACCTGGCTCCACTGCTTGTTCAGCCGTTTGTCGGAGATCGGCACTTTCGTCCCCAACTGTTGGGCGAACAGCGAAACCCGATACTCCTCCAGCCACCAGCGATACAGCTCGAGCTGCGGATCGCGTTTGCCTTCCTGCGCATGTTTGGCGGCGCGGGTCTGGTATTGCGTCCAGAGCCCGGCGAGCTCGCCGCTCCACACCCGATCCTTCTGCACCTGCGCGCCCAGTTTCTCGAAACGCTGCTCGACCGCTTTCAGGTAGCGCGGCAACTCCTTGAGCCAGAGCATCGGCGTTTCCCGCACGAACCCCGGATACACCAGATGACTGAGCTGCTGTTTGATGTCGTTGAGCGCCACCGCCTGAGCCAGGTCGATCTTGCCCTTGAAGCGTTTTTGCAGGCCGTGCCAAAGCTTGAGGATTTCCAGCGTCAGGCGTGCCACGCGCTCGGCGTGCTCGGTCCAGCTGCCGCGCTTGCGCTCGGCCAACGCGGCCAGACCCGCGCCATCACGCGGCAACGGGTCTTCGCCGTCGAGAATGCAGCTGTCGAGGCTGGCCAGCAGAATGTCTTCGACCAGTGCATCGACCCGACCCAGTTCGCGGTAGAGCAGGCCCAGTTCGGTCAGGCCCGGCAACTTGCCGCGCAGGAACTTGGCCGGTTCCGCCAGCTGCTGCATCAACAGACGTTGCAAGGCGCGGCGGTGCTGGAACTCGGCTTCGGCCGGGGTCGAGAAACGCCCTTCCTTGACCGTGCCGCCCTCTTCCACCAGCGCCGGATAGACCGTCATCGACAGCCCGGCGATCTTCTGCTGAGTCTTTTCCGCCACCGGCGCGAAGACCTTGGCCTCCACCGGTTGCTGGCTTTTCGCGCTCTGCGGCACGGCCAAAGCAGCCTGGCTGGCTTCGGCGAAACGTGCGGTCAGCTCGGCCAGATCCCGGCCTTCGCCA
Source organism: Pseudomonas sp. GW458-11-26-14-LB4 (assembly GCF_059423925.1). Classification (NCBI taxonomy): domain Bacteria; kingdom Pseudomonadati; phylum Pseudomonadota; class Gammaproteobacteria; order Pseudomonadales; family Pseudomonadaceae; genus Pseudomonas; species Pseudomonas sp. GW458-11-26-14-LB4. Next base: position 145,178 of record NZ_JBWKYU010000002.1, on the reverse strand, counting down.
AGGAACTTGCCTTGGCCGTCGACGATTTCCAGGTTCATCCGCAGGTGACTTTCGACTTGCTGCGCCGCTTCGGCCCAGGCTTCATCGCTGACTCGCGCGCCGGTCATGCGCAGCAGTTCGCGGCCCAGCGCTTGCGGCAACGAACCTTCGGTAAACGTCATGCGTTGCAGCGCGGCCTTGATGAAGTCCGGCACCGGCACGAAGTTTTTGCGCAAGGCCTTGGGCAGGTTGCGCACCAGCGCAATGCACTTGGCCTCGATCAGCCCCGGCACCAGCCATTCCAGGCGTTCCGGCGGCAGCATCGGCAACAGCGGCGCCGGCACACGCAAAGTCACGCCGTCGCGTGGGTGATTCGGTTCGAAGTGATAACTCAGGGCCAGTTCCAGATCGCCGATGTGCAGCGTGTCCGGGTAATGCTGCGCGGTGACTTCGCTGGCTTCGCGGGCCAGCACGTCTTCCTCGCGCATGATCAGCAGTTGCGGATCTTTCTGGCTGTTGACCCTATACCAACTATCGAACGTCGCCGTCTGGTGAATCTCCGCCGGCAGCCGCGCGTCATAGAACGCGTAAAGGGTTTCCTCGTCGGCGAGAATGTCCCGGCGACGGGCCTTGGCCTCCAGTTCGTCGAGCTGTTCGAGCAATTGCTTGTTGGCGGTCAGGCACTTGGCCCGGGACTGAATCTCGCCCCGCACCAGACCTTCACGAATAAACAGCTCGCGCGAAACCACCGGGTCCACCGGGCCGTAATGCACCGGTCGACGGCCGACCACGATCAGGCCGAACAGGGTGATCTGTTCGAACGCGACGACCTGGCCGCGCTTCTTCTCCCAGTGCGGTTCGAAGTGGTTCTTCTTGATCAGATGTCCGGCCAGCGGCTCGATCCAGTCGGCGTCGATCTTCGCCACCATCCGCGCGTAGAGCTTGGTGGTTTCCACCAGTTCGGCAGTCATCACCCACTGCGGGCGCTTCTTGCCGATGCCCGACGACGGGTGAATCCAGAACCGCCGTTGACGGGCGCCAAGATAGTCGCCGTCCTCGGTTTTCTGGCCGATCTGGCTGAGCAGGCCGACCAGCACCGCCTTGTGCAGCTTCGGATAATCCGCCGGCTCTTTATTGAGGCTCAGCTGCAAATCGCGGCAGATCAGGCTCAACTGCCGATGGGAATCACGCCACTCGCGCAGACGCAGGTAGTTGAGGAAATTCTTGCGGCACCAGTTGCGCAGCGGGCTCGCCGTCAGCGCCTGGCGCTGCTCTTCAAAACCGCGCCACAGATTGACCAGCCCGGCGAAGTCGGAGTCGGCGTCTTTCCACTGGGCGTGAGCCTGGTCGGCAGCTTGCTGACGCTCCGGCGGACGCTCGCGCGGGTCCTGAATCGACATGGCGCTGGCGACGATCAGCACTTCCTGCAGGCTGCCGAGCTTTGCCGCTTCCAGCAGCATACGGCCCATGCGCGGGTCCACCGGCAGGCGCGCCAATTGGCGGCCGAGCGGGGTCAGCTGACTGTTGCGGTCCACCGCCGAGAGTTCTTGCAGCAGGTTGAAACCGTCGCTGATCGCCTTGCCGTCTGGCGGCTCGATAAACGGGAAATCGGTGATCTCGCCAAGGCGCAGATGGAGCATCTGCAGAATCACCGCCGCGAGGTTAGTGCGCAGGATTTCCGGATCGGTGAATTCCGGGCGACCGAGGAAATCCTCTTCGCTGTACAAGCGCACGCAGATGCCCGGCTCGACCCGGCCGCAGCGACCTTTACGCTGGTTGGCGCTGGCCTGGGAAATCGCTTCGATCGGCAGCCGCTGAACCTTGGCGCGGTAGCTGTAGCGGCTGATGCGCGCGGTGCCGCTGTCGATCACGTAACGGATGCCCGGCACGGTCAGCGAAGTTTCGGCGACGTTGGTCGCCAGCACCACACGACGACCCGGGTGCGACTGGAAAATCCGCTGCTGCTCGGCCGGCGACAGGCGCGCGTACAACGGCAGGATTTCCGTGTGTTTGAGCTGGGCCTTGCGCAGCATGTCGGCGGCGTCGCGGATCTCGCGCTCGCCGGGCAGGAACACCAGCACGTCACCGGGACTGCGGCGCTCGCTACGCTCGTAAGCGGCGATTTCGTCGAGGGTGGCGAGGATCGCCTGATCGACGGTCAGGTCGTCCTCGACACGGTTGCCCTCTTCGTCCTGCTCAAGCGTCAGCGGGCGATACCAGGTTTCAACCGGGAAGGTGCGGCCGGACACTTCGACAATCGGCGCATCGTCGAAATGCCTGGAGAAACGCTCCAGATCGATGGTCGCCGAGGTGATGATGACTTTCAGGTCCGGACGACGCGGCAGCAGGGTTTTCAGGTAACCGAGCAGGAAGTCGATGTTGAGGCTGCGTTCGTGGGCTTCGTCGACGATGATCGTGTCGTAGCGTTCGAGGTAGCGATCGTTCTGGGTTTCGGCCAGCAGGATGCCGTCGGTCATCAGTTTGATCAGGGTGTTCGAATCGCTTTGGTCTTCGAAGCGCACCTGATAGCCGACCAGTGCGCCCAGCGGCGTGCCGAGTTCTTCGGCCACCCGGCTGGCCACGCTGCGTGCTGCGATCCGCCGAGGTTGGGTGTGGCCGATCAGACCATGCTGGCCGCGACCGATTTCCAGACAGATTTTCGGCAACTGGGTGGTTTTACCCGAGCCGGTTTCGCCGGCGATGATCAGCACCTGGTGCTTTTCCAGGGCCTTCTTGATTTCGTCACGCTTGGCCGCGATCGGCAGGCTGTCGTCGTAACGGATCACCGGCAGGCTGGCCTTGCGCGCCAGCACCTGATCGCAGGACGCCTGCATGCGCGCCACCCACCGGGCCAGCTTGGCCTCGTCGGGTTTCTTGCGCAGCTCAAGCAACTGCCGCCGCAGCCGGTGGCGGTCGGCGAGCATGGCGTGATCGAGGTTTTTCAGCAGTTTGTCGATGGAGGGCGATTCGTCGGTCATCGGGTACGCAATTCGGTCGTCTAGTGGCGCAAGGACGCGATTGTCGCAGATTTGCGGGATTTGTGGCGTGTCTGGGGGATTGCTGCCCTCACCCTAGCCCTCTCCCGGAGGGAGAGGGGACTGATCGGGGGGTGCTTTAGAGCTACGCCGACCTGAACGAGCCTCACCGAATCCATAATCGCCAAGATCTTTCAGGTCGATGTTTGACCTGAGAGAACTCTACCGAATCCATAATCGCCAAGGTCTTTCAGGTCGATGTTTGATCCGAGACACCTCGGTCGGCCCCCTCTCCCTCCGGGAGAGGGCTGGGGTGAGGGCTTGCTTTTGGGGGGTTACTCGTTATCAAGACCCTTGCGCCGATACGGGAAAACATCAATCACTTTCCCCGCCCGAATCGCCTCCTGCAATCCCTTCCAGTAATCAGCGTTGTACAACTCGCCATGCAACTGATCGAACAGTTTGCGCTGCGCCGAATCGGCAAACAGAAACGGCGGAAACTCCTCGGGGAACACATCCAGCGGCCCGATCGAATACCAAGGCTCGGAGGCCATTTCATCCTCCGGCGTGCGCGGCGCCGGGATGTGGCGGAAGTTCGCTTCGGTGAGGAAACAGATCTCGTCGTAGTCGTAGAACACCACCCGACCATGGCGGGTGACGCCGAAGTTCTTCAGCAGCATGTCGCCGGGGAAGATGTTGGCCGCCGCCAGTTGCTTGATCGCCAGCCCGTAGTCCTCTAGCGCCTCGCGTACCTGGGCTTCGTTGGCGTTGTCCAGATACAGGTTGAGCGGGGTCATCCGGCGTTCGGTCCAGCAGTGGCGGATCAACACCGTTTCGCCTTCCAGCGACACCGTGGACGGCGCGACTTCCAGCAGTTCCGCCAGGCACGCCGGCTCGAACTTGCTCAGGGGAAACCGGAAGTCGGCGAATTCCTGGGTATCGGCCATGCGCCCAACGCGGTCGACACTTTTCACCAGTCGGTACTTCTCGATCACTGTGGCGCGGTCGACGTTTTTCGACGGCGAGAACCGGTCCTTGATGATCTTGAACACGGTATTGAAGCCCGGCAGCGTGAACACGCTCATGACCATGCCGCGCACGCCCGGCGCCATGATGAACTGGTCGTCGGTGTTGGCCAGGTGATTGATCAGGGCCCGGTAGAACTCGGATTTACCGTGCTTGTAGAAACCGATCGAGGTGTACAACTCGGCGATGTGCTTGCCCGGCAGGATGCGTTTGAGGAAACCGATAAACTCCGCGGGCACCGGCACATCCACCATGAAATACGAGCGGGTGAACGAGAAGATGATCGACACATCGGCTTCGTCGGTGATCAACGCATCGATCTGAATCCCCCGCCCTTCGCGGTGCAGCAGCGGAATCACCAGCGGCCATTGATCGTCGTTGGTGTAGATGCGCCCGACCAGGTACGCGCCCTTGTTGCGGTACAGCACCGAGGAAAACAGCTCGACGCTCAGTTCCGGATCCTTGCACACCCAGTCCGGCAGATTCTCGCGCAGTTGCGCTTCCAGGCGATGCAAGTCACCGGGCAGATCGGCGTAGGCCTCGTTGAACCGGTAATCGGCAAAGATGCTCGCGAGCATGCCCGATATCTGCCCTTGGGGTTTATAGGTGCGGGTTTGCGCGGCCCGTGCCCGACGCAGGCTTGGCCGGGTGGTGTGGATGAACATGCAGCCGTCGCTGATCAGGTCGTGGCTGAACAGGCCGCAGAAAATCGAGTTGTACCAGGTCTCGGACAGCTCATCGTCGAAGCGCAGGTCGATGATGCTGATGTAGGCGCTTTTCACCAGCGGCCAGCAGGTGACGTCCATCAAGGTGTCCGGCTCGAAATACTCGCGCAGGCGGGCGACGGTTTCACCGACCTTTTCTTCATAGAGGTTGATCCGTGCTGCCGACGCCGTTTGCGTGTCCTGCCAGCGGGCCTGCTCGAAACGCTCCCGGGCGCCGTCGGTGATCCGCCGGAAATGCTCGCGATAATCGTCAAAGCCATCGAGGATCAGACGGGCGATGTCGGTGGCTGGCCATTGCTGCGGCATAGATGAGACCTCTGCGGGAATTGGAGAATCTGTGCTCGAAGGCCTGAGCTTAGCCACGGAAGCGGGCGCAGGAGAAGCGCAATCTCTGCCAAATCCTCTTGCGGCTTGTACAACGACACAGTTTTTATCAAAGTTTTTTTAATCGACCGTTCGGTCAATAAACACCCACTTCGGTTCCCCCCACCACTGGGCGCCAGCCCGCGTCTTCTCTGGGTTTCGGATCCAATTCAGCGGCGACATCTCTAGCCCGCGCTTTTGCCCGAGTTGTTCATGCCTGTCCATTCCCTACAGCAATTGGTCTTACCAAGATAGTGGCACTTTGATATACAGCCCGCCATCACCCGCCTCACAACAAGATCCTCGGCTCACGAGGACGACCTCTCCCCAAACGCCCAAGGAGCACATTGATGACTATCCGGAATCTGCGCATCGGTTTGCGCGCCAGTTTGTGTTTTGCCGTTCTGGCCAGTCTGCTGGTGGTGGTCGGCCTGTTCGGCCTGGGCCAGATGAAAACCCTGCGCGAGAGCGCGGCGGTGATCGAAGAATCGTGGATGCCCAGCATAGAAAGCATCCATGACGCGGCGGCGAACATCGCCAGCATCCGCCTCGAATCCCTGCGCCTGATCACCAGCACCCAGGCTGCCGTTCGCGAACGCAGCAAGGGCCTTCTCACCGCGCAACGCCAGGAATTGCTCAAACGCCTCGACGACCACAAAGCCCTGATCGCCAACGATCAGGAACGGGCAATGCTGGATAGCCTGAGCGCCGATACGGCCAAGTACCTGAGCATCCTCGACCAGATCATCAAACAGCTCGACGCCGGACAAAACGAACAGGCCTACACGCGCCTCAACAATGAACTGGCGCCCCAAGGCAGGGTACTCGACAAAACGCTGGAGCAAATGATCAGCCTCAATCAGCAAGGTGCGGATACCGCCGCCAAGTCTGCAGCGGCGATGTATCAGCAGGCGCTTTGGATCGTCGCCACAATCATCGTCATCGCCCTGATTGCCACGTTGCTGCTGGCCTGGTTGCTGACCCGCAGCATCACTGCGCCGATCAATCAGGCGCTGAACGTGGCGCGGCGGATTGCTTCGGGAGACCTCAGTGGTCGCATCGAAAGCGAGGGTCGTGATGAAGCGGCGCAGTTGCTCACGGCGCTGGCGGAAATGCAGGACAATCTGCGTTCGACCATTCGCGGAATCAGCGAGTCGGCACAACAACTGGCCTCCGCCGCCGAGGAAATGAGTTCGGTGATGGAGCAGAGCACCCGCGGCCTGCAACAACAGAATGACCAGATCGAACTGGCTGCCACGGCGGTTACCGAGATGAGTACGGCGGTCGATGAAGTGGCCGCCAATGCGGTGTCCAGTGCCGAAGCCTCCGAAGCCTCGAACGAGGACAGCAAGCATGGGCATGTGCAGGTCAGCGAAACCATCAGTTCGATTCAGGAACTGGTCAGCGCGGTGCTCGGTGCGTCCGAACAGGCCGAGGGCCTTGCGACCCAGGCCCAGGACATCAGCAAGGTGCTGGAAGTGATTCGCGGCATCGCCGGACAGACCAATCTGCTGGCGCTTAACGCGGCGATTGAAGCCGCGCGGGCCGGCGAGGCCGGGCGTGGGTTTGCAGTGGTTGCCGACGAAGTCCGCTCGCTGGCCCAGCGCACGCAGAACTCCACCGAAGAAATTGAGCTGATGATCAGCAGCATTCAGCAAGGCACCAGCGCCACCGTCGGCGCTTTGCAAACCAGCGCCGTGCAGGCCAGCCACACCCTGCGCCGGGCCAACAGCGCCGGCCAGGCTCTGGAGAAAATCACCGCGTCGATCTCGCAGATCAACCAGCGCAACCTGGTGATCGCCAGCGCCGCCGAGCAACAGGCGTTGGTGGCCCGGGAAGTCGACGAAAACCTGGTGACCATCCGCGATCTGTCGACCCAGACCGCTGCCGGCGCCACCCAGACGTCTGCCGCCAGCCAGGAACTGTCGCGACTGGCCGTCGACCTGAACGGTTTGGTGACGCGCTTCGTGATCTGATCAGACAATTAAATGCCCGATTAGCGGTTGCCATCGCCGGGGCCCTCGGCAACACTCTCGTCCCGATCAAGGAAGGAGTGGCCCGTGAGCCCTGTCGATATTTTCCGCATGTTGTCGCTGGCTGCCATCTGGGGCGCGAGCTTCCTGTTCATGCGCATCATCGCTCCCGCGATCGGTACGGTCCCGACCGGTTTCTTCCGCGTTTCAATTGCCGCCGTCGGCCTGCTGGTGATCCTCGGGCTGATGCGCATCAACTGGGATTTCAAAGGCAAACTCAAGACCGTGATGATGCTCGGCGTGATCAACTCCGGCGTGCCGGCCACCTTGTATTCAGTCGCCGCCCAGGTGCTGCCGGCCGGTTATTCGGCGATCTTCAACGCCACCACGCCGTTGATGGGCGTGTTGATCGGCGGGTTGTTCTTCAGTGAAAAACTGACGCTGGCCAAACTCGCCGGGGTGTTCCTCGGCCTGCTCGGGGTGGGTGTGCTGACCCGCGCCGGCCCGGTCGCGTTCGATCTGCCACTGTTGATGGGCGCCGTTGCCTGCCTGCTCGCGACCACCTGCTATGGCTTCGCCGGGTTCCTCGCCCGACGCTGGCTGGATCAGGCCGGCGGGCTCGACAGTCGTCTGTCGGCGCTGGGCAGCATGCTCGGTGCGACCCTGTTCCTGTTGCCGCTGTTCGGATACAGCGTCATCACTCAACCGCCGGTGAGCTGGGGTGGCTGGAATGTCTGGCTGTCGCTGCTGGGCCTGGGTCTGGGCTGCACCGCGTTTGCCTACATCATTTACTTCCGCCTGCTGAGTTCCATCGGGCCGGTGAAGTCGATGACCGTGACCTTCATGATTCCGCCGTTCGGCGTGCTGTGGGGGGCGCTTTTTCTCGATGAGCCGCTGTCGATGGCGCACGTGTATGGCGGGGTCTTGATCGCGATTGCGCTGTGGCTGGTGCTGAAACCCGCCGTGGTGAAACCGGCAGAAATCACCGCCCGCTGATTCGCAGATGCACAAAGGCCCGGGAGTTTCCTACCGGGCCTTTTTCATGCGCGGCGGTTACGCCGATTTACGGAACACGAACACCAGACCGACGATGATCAACAGCATCCCCAGCACGCTCAACGCGGCCAGGCGATTGCCGAAGATCAGATAGTCCATCACCGCCGTCACGGCCGGCACCAGATAAAACAGGCTGGTGACATTCACCAGATTGCCCCGGGCGATCAGTCGATACAGCAGCAACGTCGCCAGCACGGAAACCACCAGCCCCATCCACAACACCGGCACGATGAAACCGGCGCTGTGCTCGAAGTGGAACGGCTGAAACGGCACGAAGATCCCGCACAGCAACAGCCCCGCCAGATACTGCATCGGTAGCGTGCCGAGAGGGTTGTCGGTGATGCGCTTCTGCATGATCGAACCGAAGGTCATGCTCGCCAGCGCCAGCAGCCCGAACAACATTCCCGCCAGCGACATCCCGGCCAGACCGATGCCCTGGTAAACCACCATGATCAACCCGGCCAATCCCAACGCCAGCCCAAACATCCGGCTCGCCGAGCGCTGCCGCTCCATGATCACCACCGTGAGAATTGGCTGCACGCCCATGATGGTCGCCATCACTCCGGGCGTGACTTTCAGATCCAGCGCCAGCAGATAGAAGATCTGATAAGCCCCCAACAGCACCACGCCGGTGGCCATCGCGTACAGCATCGGCTTGCCGCCCTTGGGCAGTTTCAGCTTGAGCAACGGCACCAGCAGCACCAGCCCGCACAGGGCAATCACAAAACGGATCAGCAGAAAGGCAAAGGGCGAAGCGTGGGCCAGCCCCCACTTGGAGAAGATCGCCCCGCTGCTCCACAGCAGAACGAACAGGCTCGTGGACGCCGCCGCGAGCGCGGACTTTTTCGAAAGGACAAACATGAATACCACCTGTAGTCAGGCAAATAGCCAACTCAGCCGAAGCTGAAATTCAGTAGGTTTTTTCAGGCGGGCACAGGGGTCAGCAGATAACGCTGATCAGCCCGAAACACCAACGCCCGGCGGTGATACGACTGCGCACACCGGCGTGCTACTGACAGGTGGAGGGTAATGACTGATCTGCACAGGCTGCTGATTCCCGCACGGCACGACGCCAGCGTTGACCGCTGAATCGAGTACCGCGTTGATGAAGGATGCAGGCATCTGGGCTGATCTTTTTTGAAGGGTTGAAAGGTGAGTCGTGGGACTCACGAGCGCCGACTATAACCAGCGCGGGACATGGATTGCAACGACTTGGACAAAGGGCCAGTAGCGACAGGCAGGAGGCAGGCGCATAGGCTCGTTTGCAATTGCAACGACCATTGATGGGGGACATGGAATGCGCGAGATCAAATGCCAAGGGAACGGAATCATCTGCGGTATCAGTTGTACAAATCGCAAGCCAGGAAGCTTGCCCGCCTTGCCACGACTCAACTCCAGATTGACCTGGAGATGGCTGGCCCCACAACGCTTGACCTTTCGAAAGTACGTTTCGAACCCATCGACTCGTTGGCACTGAGTGCTTTTGAGTGTTGGGAGAGCCCACATTTTTCATGGGAAGAAGTCATTGGATGGAAAGCGCGCGAACCTCTCGCTCTCGACATCGCAATCTGGTTTGAATCTGAACTGTGCGGACTTTGCTTCGCCAACCCGAATAAAAGTCGACAACGCATCCGAATCGTACGACTGGAGGGGCGGCCAAGAGAAACACATCCATTGAAAAACCGTGTTGCACCGCTATCCGTTCTGGCAATTGAGCAATACGCCCGCATCATTGGCAGTAGCTTGATCGAGGCTCAAGAACCATTCCAGGGAGCAATACCAATTTACGAACAACTCGGCTTCGGTTTGGATAACGAGGGTCGCCTTGTCAAAACAGTAGGGAGCCTAGTATTGTGAAAAAAGCTCAAATATTGATCAACCAAGGTGGGAATATGCGCAAAGAAATAAAAAAATCCCCCAGGAAGAAAAAAGCGCATGCAATAAGGGGTGAATCTGATCCGGCGGTTCTGACAGCCAGTCAACGACGGCTCTTACAGATCATTGCAACCGGCACCGCTATCGATGAACCAAGCTTACTTGCTGGCCGTCCCTGATTCCGAAAACAAAAAACCGCTCAAACGAGCGGTTTTTTATGCTTTTAATTCCAGCCTCAACCAAACAGCCAATACCCCAGCAACGTCAACACCACCACCGCCAGCACCGGCCGCATTACGCGGTAGGCCTTCGGATTGCGGCGTTTCCACTGTTTGACCCCACCGCTGAACTTGTCGCTGAAGTTCTTGCTCCACGCGTAAGCCTGGTTGATCCCGCCGACGCGCTCGTCGTCGAGGTTCTGCGGTGCCGTGGCACGGCCCAGCCAGGCGCTGATGAAGCGGTTGATGCGGGTCATGAGGCGATTGCTCAGGGGACGCTCGATGTCGCAGAACAGGATGACGCGGGTCTTGTCGGTTTCGTTCTTGACCCAGTGAACGTAGGTTTCGTCGAACATCACGTCTTCACCGTCGCGCCAGGCGTAGACCTGACCGTCGACGAAGATCCTGCAGTCGTCGGAGTTCGGCGTCGACAGGCCGAGGTGATAACGCAGGGAACCGGCGAACGGATCGCGGTGCGGGTTCAAATGGCTGCCGCCCGGCAACAACGCGAACATCGCGCCTTTGACGTTGGGGATGGCACTGACCAGCGCCACGGTTTTCGGGCACAGGGTTTCGGCCGAAGGCAGCGGTTTGTCGTACCACTTGAGGTAGAAACGCTTCCAGCCCTTCTTGAAGAACGAGCCGAAACCGGCGTCGTTGTTCTTCTCGGCGGCGCGAATATAACCCTCGTCGAACAGGTGCATCGCCTCGTCGCGAATGGTTTCCCAGTTATCGCGCAACACGTCCAGTTCCGGAAACTTGCTGCGGTCCAGATACGGCTTGGACGGCACACCCGAGAACAGGTACATCAAGGCGTTATATGGAGCGAACAGCGCCGAGTGGTTGACGAACTGACGCAGCACCGGCAAACGCGCCTTGCCGCGCAAATGCACGTAGAGGATGCTGCCCACAAACAGCAGCAACACCGACACCTTGGCGGCTAACGAAAAGGTCATCAACAACTCCTTGAAATAAGACAACGCCACGCCATGCCATTTACCCGAGATGGCGGCCGGCCATGATAAACACTACCGGCTCCGGGAAAAACCCGCCCGACTCAAGATTCAGTGTTAAGAATTGCGCAACAAAGCACTTCTTAACATAACGATCCTGAACCTTGGCTGACCTGAATCAACGCGCCCTTACTGCTGGTTCTCCTGATCGGTGAACAGATCACTGAACAGCATGCTCGACAGATAACGCTCACCAGAGTCGGGCAGCACCACCACAATGGTCTTGCCCTGCATTTCCGGCGTCTCCGCCAGACGCACCGCCACCGACATGGCCGCACCGCAGGAAATACCGCACAGGATCCCTTCCTCCTGCATCAGGCGCAGGGCCATGGCCTTGGATTCGTCATCCGTCACCAGCTCGACCCGGTCAACCATCGACAGATCAAGGTTCTTCGGCACGAAACCGGCGCCAATCCCCTGAATCTTGTGCGGGCTCGGCTTGATTTCTTGACCTGCCAGCGCTTGGGTAATCACCGGCGAAGACACCGGCTCCACCGCCACCGACAGAATCGGTTTGCCCGCCGTATTCTTGATATACCGCGACACGCCGGTAATGGTTCCGCCGGTGCCGACGCCCGCCACCAGCACATCGATGGCGCCATCGGTGTCATTCCAGATTTCCGGGCCGGTGGTTTTTTCGTGGATAGCCGGGTTGGCTGGGTTATCGAACTGAGCGGGCATGAAGTATTTGCCCGTGTCACTGGCTACGATTTCGTTGGCCTTTTCAATAGCGCCCTTCATGCCTTTCGCCGGCTCGGTCAGCACCAGTTCGGCGCCCAGCGCCTTGAGCACCTTGCGCCGCTCGATGCTCATCGAGGCCGGCATGGTCAGCAGCAATTTGTAACCGCGAGCGGCCGCCACGAAGGCCAGACCGATGCCGGTGTTGCCGGAGGTCGGCTCGACGATGGTCATGCCCGGCTTGAGTTTGCCGCTGCTTTCGGCGTCCCAGATCATGTTGGCGCCAATCCGGCACTTGACCGAGTAGCCCGGGTTGCGACCTTCGATCTTGGCCAGAATGGTCACGCCACGGGGCGCGATGCGGTTGATCTGCACCAACGGCGTGTTGCCGATGGAATGGGCGTTGTCAGCAAAAATACGGCTCATGGCTGGGTCCTTGTGCAGCGTTGAATTCAGCCTTCCAAGGTAAGCCTGTTGCCCGTGTCAGTCCAGTCGGGCCGAACGTCTGCGGCAGGCGGCAGTCAATCGCTTTACACCGTTCGGGATTTGTTGCCATGAAGCGTCGCTACCGCTGGCCGTTGTGGATTTTCGCCACCATCGTGGTATTGCTGGTCACCCTGCATATCGCCCTGCCCTACCTCGTGCGCGACTATCTGAATGACAAGCTTGCCAATATGGGCGACTACCGCGGCCAGATCACCGACGTGGACCTGGCGCTCTGGCGCGGGGCCTACAAGATCAATGGCCTGAAAATCGTCAAGGCCGACGGCAAGGTGCCGGTGCCGTTCGTCGATGCGCCGGTTATCGACCTGTCTGTCAGTTGGCACTCGCTTTGGTACGACCACGCGGTGGTGGCGCAGGTGAAGTTCTTCAAACCCCAAGTGAACTTTGTCGATGGGGGAGCCAACAAGCAGAACTCCCAGACCGGTCAAGGCACCGACTGGCGCGCCCAACTGGGCAAACTGCTGCCGATCACTCTCGACGAAGTGCAGATCAACGATGGCCGCATCAGCTTTCGCAACTTCAACTCAAAACCACCGGTGAACATGAATGCGACCAATGTCGACGCCAGCATCTTCAACCTGACCAACGTGGTCGACACCAAGGGCAAACGCGACGCCCGCTTCGAGGGTAAAGCCCTGCTGCTGGGCCATGCGCCGCTGGAAACCACAGCCACCTTCGACCCGTTGAGCAATTTCGAAGATTTCGAATTTCGCCTGCGGGCCCGCGACATCGAACTCAAGCGCATGAACGACTTCGCCTCGGCCTACGGCAAATTCGACTTCAACGCCGGCCACGGCGACGTGGTCATCGAAGCCGCCGCCAACAAGGGCCAGCTCAAGGGCTATATCAAACCGCTGCTGCGCGACGTCGACGTCTTCAACTGGCAGCAGGATGTCGAGAACAAGAACAAGGGGATCTTCCGCTCGATCTGGGAAGCACTGGTCGGCGGCACCGAAACCGTGCTGAAAAACCAGGGCAAGAACCAGTTTGCCACCCGGGTCGAACTCAGCGGCAGCGTGCACCAGCAAGATATCAACGCGTTCGAAGCGTTTTTGCAGATTTTGCGCAACGGATTTATCCAGGCCTTCAATGCCCGGTATGAACGGCCGAAGCCGGATGCCGGATAGCGCGCTTGCTCAACTCGCTCTCGGCCGAAACTGAGTCAACATGTGACGCCCCATTCAGAGACTGAATAAGCCGTCTGCGTTCACAGTCGACCGGGCCGCGCGTTATAGTCGGGCATCCGATTATTTCGCCCCCGCCCTGGCCGTTCAGGTCGGCGTTACCGTTCGAGGATTAGCAGATGAAATTCGAAGGCACCCAGGCCTACGTCGCCACCGATGACCTGAAGCTGGCGGTCAACGCCGCCATCACCCTGGAGCGGCCGCTGCTGGTCAAGGGCGAACCGGGCACCGGCAAGACCATGCTCGCCGAGCAACTGGCCGAATCGTTCGGCGCCAAGCTGATCACCTGGCACATCAAGTCCACCACCAAGGCCCATCAGGGCCTGTACGAGTACGATGCGGTCAGCCGTCTGCGCGACTCGCAACTGGGCAATGAAAAAGTCCACGACGTGCGCAACTACCTGAAGAAGGGCAAGCTTTGGGAGGCGTTCGAGTCCGAAGAACGCGTCATCCTGCTGATCGACGAAATCGACAAGGCCGACATCGAGTTCCCCAACGACCTGCTGCAAGAACTCGACAAGATGGAGTTCTACGTTTACGAGATCGACGAGACCATCAAGGCCAAGAAGCGTCCGATCATCATCATTACCTCCAACAACGAGAAAGAGCTGCCGGACGCGTTCCTGCGCCGCTGCTTCTTCCACTACATCGCCTTCCCCGACCGCACCACCCTGCAGAAAATCGTCGATGTGCACTACCCGGACATCAAGAAGGATCTGGTCAGCGAAGCGCTGGACGTGTTCTTCGACGTGCGCAAGGTACCGGGCCTGAAGAAGAAGCCTTCAACCTCGGAACTGGTCGACTGGCTGAAACTGCTGATGGCCGACAACATCGGCGAAGCGGTACTGCGCGAACGCGATCCGACCAAAGCCATCCCGCCGCTGGCCGGTGCGCTGGTGAAGAACGAACAGGACGTGCAACTGCTTGAGCGCCTGGCGTTCATGAGCCGTCGCGGCACCCGCTAAGAGGCTGATGCCATGTTGCTCAACCTGTTCAATGAAATGCGTGCAGCCAAGGTGCCGGTGTCGGTGCGCGAGCTGCTCGACCTGATCAACGCGCTGAAACAGCGCGTGACCTTCGCCGACATGGACGAGTTTTACTACCTGTCGCGGGCGATTCTGGTGAAGGACGAACGGCATTTCGACAAGTTCGACCGTGCGTTCGGCGCCTACTTCAATGGCCTGGAAAAGCTCGACGATCACTTGCAGGCGCTGATCCCCGAAGACTGGCTGCGCAAGGAATTCGAGCGTTCGCTGAGCGACGAGGAACGCGCGCAGATCCAGTCCCTCGGTGGCCTGGACAAGCTGATCGAAGAGTTCAAGAAACGCCTGGAAGAACAGAAGGAACGCCACGCCGGCGGCAACAAATGGATCGGCACCGGCGGCACCAGCCCGTTCGGCTCCGGAGGTTTCAACCCGGAAGGCATCCGGGTCGGCGATGCTGGCAAGCGCCAGGGCAAAGCGGTGAAAGTCTGGGATCAGCGCGAGTACAAGAACCTCGACGACTCGGTGGAACTGGGCACCCGCAACATCAAGGTCGCCCTGCGCCGCCTGCGTAAATTCGCTCGTCAGGGCGCGGCTGAAGAGCTGGACATCGACGGCACCATCGACCACACCGCCAAGGATGCCGGGCTGCTGAACATCCAGATGCGCCCGGAACGGCACAACACGGTGAAACTGTTGCTGCTGTTCGACATCGGCGGCTCGATGGACGCCCACGTGAAGATCTGCGAGGAACTGTTCTCGGCCTGCAAGACCGAGTTCAAGCATCTGGAGTACTTCTACTTCCACAACTTCATTTATGAATCGGTGTGGAAGAACAACATGCGCCGCACCTCCGAGCGCACGTCGACCCAGGACCTGCTGCACAAGTATGGCGCCGACTACAAAGTGATCTTCATCGGTGACGCCGCGATGGCGCCCTATGAAATCACCCAGGCCGGCGGCAGCGTCGAGCACTGGAACGAAGAGCCGGGTTACGTGTGGATGCAGCGTTTCATGGAGAAGTACAAGAAGCTTATCTGGATCAATCCGTACCCGAAGGACACCTGGGGCTATACCTCTTCGACCAATATCGTGCGGGATTTGATCGAGGATCAGATGTATCCGTTGACATTGCGCGGGCTGGAAGAAGGGATGCGGTTTCTGTCCAAGTAAGCGGATCGTTCCCATGTCGAGGCGTCGAACCGTCTGCGTGGGAACGATCAAACGCAAACGCATTCGACGTGGGAACGATCAAGTAAAGCGCTTTAGATATTCGACGTGTTCCCGGTGTGCCACATCCTGCACCACCGGGCGCAATCTGACCTTCGCCCCCGGCAGACACTGTGCCAACCGGGCCAGCGCCAACGGCGTCAACGCTCCCAATCGCGGATAACCGCCAATGGTCTGCCGATCATTGAGCAAAACGATCGGCTGCCCGTCCGGCGGCACCTGCACCGCGCCCAGCGGGATGCCCTCGGAAATCATCGGCTTGCCCTGATACTGCAACGCCGTGCCCAACAGACGAATACCCATGCGGTCGGCGCGACTGTCCAGCGTCCAGGCGCTGTTGAATGCATCGAACAGGCTCTGCCCGCTGAACTGACCGATCTGCGCGCCGAGCACCAGATCGAGCGGCGCGTCGAGACGCAGGTCCGGTCGATGCTCCGCCGGGACCTCACGCACCAATAAGGTTTCGCCCTGATAACTCAGCGAAGCGCCCTTGGCCAATGGCAAGCCAAAACCATCGAGACCGCCGAGTTCCTCACGTACCACCGTGGCACTGCTGCCCAGCACTTTTGGCGCACTGAAACCGCCGGGCGCCGCCAGATAGGCCCGCGCCCCCTGCAACGGCTGGGTGATCTTCAAGGTCTGCCCTTTGCGCAGCTTGAAACTGCGCCACGGCGCCAACGCCTCGCCGTCGATCTGCGCGCCAAGGTCGGCGCCAGCCAATGCCAGCAAGCAATCTTCTTCAGCCACCACCGTGAACCCGCCGAGGGTGATTTCGATCACCGGCAAGTCCAGGCCATTGCCCAGCAGCCAGTTGGCCCAGGCCATCGACCGCCAATCTGCCGCGCCGCCCTGGGTCACGCCCAGATGGCGTACGCCAAACCGCCCGGCGTCCTGCAACAAGCACAGCGGCGTGCTTGCTTCAATCGTCAGTCGGCTCATGCGAAGGCCTCCAGAGGCGTGTCGTCACCGCCGAGGCGGATGAATTCGGCATGGCTCACCGCTTCGAAACGCACGGTGTCCCCGGGCTGCATGAGGCTGTAGCCATCGCGTTCACGGTCGAACAGTTTTGCCGGTGTGCGACCGATCAGGTTCCAGCCACCGGGAGACACCACCGGATACGCCGCTGTCTGCCGCTCGGCGATGCCGACGCTGCCGGCGGCGACTTTCTTGCGTGGGGTATTCAGACGCGGTGCTGCCAGGACTTCTTCCACCAAACCCATGAAGGCAAACCCGGGTGCGAAGCCAAGCGCGAACACCTGATATTCACGGGCGCTGTGGCGGCGGATCACCTCTTCCACCGCCAAACCGCTGCGTTGTGACAGCAGGCTCAATTCCGGTCCGACGCTAAGGTCGTACCACACCGGCAACACATGACACTGGCCACCGGTTCGCGCATTTGGCGACAGGTCGATCAGCGCTTCGGCGATCAGTTCCCGGGCCTGACCCGGATTCAATTCGGTCAGGTCGTAATGCACCATCAACGTGGTGTACGACGGCACCAGATCGATCAGATGTGCGCCGAACACCGTGCGCAACCGCTCACTGGCGGCGAGCATCCACGGCATGTTGGCTTCGGCGATTTCATCGAACAGGCGCAGCATCAGGCAATCCAGCGCTACCACTTCCACCCGCGGATTCATGGCGCGCTCTGCTCGTTCAGGGCCTGACGAATGCGTTGCACGGCGGCCACTGAACTGGCGTTGTCACCGTGCACGCACAGCGTGTTGGCTTGCAGGTGCAGCGCGCTGCCGTCGCTGGCGGTGAGGTTGTCGCCACGAGCGATGGTCAGCGCTTGCGCGATGATGGTTTCGGAATCGTGATGCACCGCGCCCGGCAGTTGTCGCGAAACCAGTCTGCCAGCGCTGTCATAGGCGCGGTCGGCGAAGGCTTCGAACCACAGGGTCACGCCGTATTCGTCGCCAAGCTGTTGCGCGGCCGTATTGTCGCGGGTGGCCATCAGCATCAGTGGCAAGCTGCGATCGTAAGCCGCGACGGCCTGAATCACCGCCCGCAACTGCGCCGGGTTGGCCATCATGTCGTTGTACATCGCGCCGTGGGGTTTGACGTAACTGACTTTGCCACCCTGGGCACGGCAAATGCCGTCGAGGGCGCCGATCTGGTAATGCAGGATGTCTTGCAGTTCCTGGGCGGTGTAAGCCATGGAACGTCGGCCGAACCCCACAAGATCCTGATAGGCCGGATGCGCGCCGATCTGCACACCGTGGCTCAGGGCCAGGCTGACGGTCTTGCGCATGATGCTCGGGTCGCCGGCGTGAAAACCGCAGGCAATGTTGGCGCAATCGATGAAGGGCATGACTTCCGCGTCCAGACCCATGGTCCAGCTGCCGAAGCTCTCGCCGATGTCACAGTTCAATAGCAGGCGGCTCACGGTGAACACTCCTGTAGCTTTTGTCTTTTTTTATCGTAGGGCGTTGTCGCAGGTTATCAGTTACTGCGCGTCCAGTTGTTTGCCACGGGTTTCCGGCAGGCTCAACGCCGCGAGGATCACCACCCCGTAGGACACCGCCGCAAAGGCACCGATACCTACGCTCAGCGGCACTTTCTGGCTGAGCAGCCCGATCAGCAGCGGGAACAATGCCGCCAGCGCCCGGCCAATGTTGTAGCAGAAGCCCTGCCCCGAACCGCGAATCCGCGTTGGAAACAGTTCGGTGAGAAACGCGCCCATGCCACTGAAAATCCCCGAGGCGAAGAAGCCCAGCGGGAAGCCCAGCCACAGCATCACGCCATTGCTGACCGGCAATTGGGTGTAGAGCAGAACGATGGTGAACGAGCCGACCGCGAACAGGATGAAGTTCTTCTTGCGGCCCAACAGGTCGGTCAAATAGGCGCTGATCACATAACCGGCGTAGGAACCGATGATCACCATTGCCAGATAACCGCCGGTGCCGAGTACGCTCAAGCCGCGTTCGTTCTTCAGAAACGTCGGCAGCCAAGAGGTGATCGCGTAGTAACCGCCGAGGGCGCCGGTGGTCAGCAACGAGGCGCGGATCGTGGTGAAGAGCATGCCGGGGGCGAAGATCTCGTAGAACTTCGAAGGGCTTTCCGGGGTTTGTCTGGCCTTGGCTTCGCGGTAAATCTCCGGATCTTTCACCAGACGGCGGACGAAAATCACGAACACCGCCGGCACGATGCCAAGGATGAACAGTGCGCGCCAGGCGTCTTCCGGTGGCAGCACCGAGAACAGCAGCGCATACAGAATCGCTGTCAGGCCCCAACCCAAGGCCCAGCCGGATTGCACCATGCCCACCGCCTTGCCGCGGTCCTTGGCCCGGATCACTTCACCGATCAGCACCGCACCGGCGGTCCATTCACCGCCGAAACCGAAGCCCATCAAGGTGCGGGCGATCAACAGCTGTTCGTAGTTCTGGGCGAAGCCGCAAAGGAAAGTGAAGAATGCAAACCACAGCACCGTCAGTTGCAGGGTGCGCACGCGGCCGATGCGGTCGGAGAGAATTCCCGCCACCCAACCGCCGATGGCCGACGCGATCAGGGTGCTGGTATGAATCAGGCCGGCTTCGCCGGTGGTGATGCCCCACATCGCGATCAGGGTTGGCACCACGAAGCTGAGCATCTGGGTGTCCATGCCGTCCAGACCGTAGCCGATCTTGCAGCTCCAGAAGGTCCGGCGCTCCTGCTGATTGATGTTGCGATACCAGTCGAACGGGCCGGGACGGGCCGCAGTCTTGGGGAGGTCGAGGGTGTCGGGCGCACTCATGGCATGTCTCCGCAGGCTTTTATTGGTCTTGTTCGAAGCTCCGACGACGCCTATCGTGGGAACCGGATGCGTCGATTCTTGGGTGCGTCACCCGGTCGCGTCCAACGAATAAAAACCCGCCCAAGACATAAGAAAAATTTGTTGCCATGAACCTGAAGTTTCTCGAAACCTTCGTCTGGGTCGCCCGGCTGAAAAGTTTTCGCCTGACCGCCGACAAGCTGTTCACCACCCAGGCCTCGATCTCCAGCCGGATCGCGGTGCTCGAAGGCGAGCTCGGGGTGAAGCTGTTCCTGCGTGATTCACGCGGCGTCAGCCTGACGCCCGAAGGTTTGAAAGTGCTGGACTATGCCGAGCAGATGCTCGACACGATGCAGGCGCTGAAGCAGTCGATCGAGACCCGATCGAGCAAGGTCGGCCGAGTGCGCATCGGAGTGATGGACACGGTGATTCACACCTGGCTAAGCCCGTTGGTGGCGCAGATGACCGATCTTTATCCACGGGTGGAAATCGAGCTGGTGGCGGATACCTCGCTGAACCTCTGTGATCAGCTGCAAAAAGGCTTTCTCGACCTGATCCTGCAAACCGATCTGGTGCGCCAGGAAAGCGTGCGCAGCCTCGAACTGGCCAGCCACCCCATCGGCTGGATCGTCGCCACCCATTCGATCTACAACCGCGACTACCAAAGCCTCGCCGACCTGGCGCAGGAACGCATAATCACCTACTCGAAAAACTCCCGGCCGCATCAGGACATCCTGGCGTTGATGCAGGCCCAGGGCGTGCTGGCGCCACGGTTGAACTGTGTGAATTCGGTGTCGGCGATCACCCGGCTGTTGCGCGACGGCTTCGGCATTGGCGCGTTGCCGCCGGTGCTGGTGGCCGAGGAACTGGCGCGGGGGGAATTGACTTTGCTCGACATCGAACAGCGTCCACCGAACCTGCAAGTCGTGGTGTCATGGCGGGTCGGTGTGGAATGGGTCGAGGAGATTGTGATGCTGTGTCAGCAGGTGCTTGAGGGGTATGCGCGCAAGGTGGGCAAGGATTACATCGTTCTGAGTTGATCGTTCCCACTGCGTGGGAACGATGCATCGGAGCTTACAACCCGCGCACATCCCGGTCTTCGATCGGCCGGCTCTGGCGCAGGCGCTTGCCGCCCAGCACCACCCAGTCGATCAGACGGAACAGACATTCAAGACCGAACGACAACAGCAGCGCGCCGCTCATCCCCCAGATCATCGCTTCCGGCGTCAGCAGGATCTGGTAGCTGTAGCCGTTCCAGGTTTCCTTGCGGATGTCCGGGTCGGCGGCCAGCACCACTTGCAGGAAGCGGATGTACCACGGCCCCTGCATCGCCTGGAATTGCTTGTCCAGCGCCAGCTGACGGTTGAGCAAGGTGCTCAGGCTGTCGGCATCGCTGCGAAACACCGGATCTTCGCTGGCACGGTAATGGGCGACCAGCGCCTGGATATCACCCTTGAAAAACTGCTCGGCGGTACCCTGGAAGCCGCGCAGACCGGTCTGCGCCTCGATCAGGTGCGCTTCGACCCGCTTGGCGTAATCGTTGATGAAGCCCGGCACCTGGACACCGATCAACAGGCCCGCCGCAAACAACACCAGCCGTAGATAACTGAGCAACATGGGGGTGCAATCCTTATTCGGTCGTGCCTTGGCTGACGCATTCGCCGCGTCGCCACAGGCTCCATTGGCCCGGTTCGTAGCGGGTCCAGGTTTCGTTTTCGGTCAAGGGTTCGGTGGCAATCACCGTGACCACGTCATTGGGCGTGGTTTCGGCCTGGAAATCGACGATCACATCGACGTCCTTGAGCCGTGCCGGACCAAACGGTGCGCGTCGGGTGATCTGCGCCAGTTTGGTTGAGCAATAGCAGAACAGCCAGTCGCCGTCGCTGAGCAGGCAGTTGAACACGCCTTTGCTGCGATATTCGGCGCAGGCCGCGACCAGATCCGGCAGCAGCACTTCTATATCGACCGGTTCCGGGAACGCTGCACGTACGCGATTGAGCAAATCGCAGAACGCCGCTTCGCTGTCGGTATCGCCGACCGGGCGGTAGAAACTTTTGATCGGCGAGAAGTCGGCGAGCTGGCCGTTGTGCGCGAAGCACCAGTTGCGGCCCCACAGTTCGCGGACGAACGGGTGGGTGTTGGACAGGCAGACCTTGCCGACGTTGGCCTGACGGATATGACCGATGACCACTTCGCTCTTGATCGGATAGCGCTGCACCAGATTGGCCACTTCCGACTCGCTGCTGGCCGCCGGGTCCTGGAACAGGCGCAAGCCGCGCCCTTCATAAAAACCGATGCCCCAGCCGTCGCGGTGCGGACCGGTGCGACCACCGCGCTGCATCAGCCCGGTGAAGCTGAACACGATGTCGGTCGGCACGTTGGCACTCATGCCCAGTAATTCACACATGTGCGGACTCTCGTGATTACAGACGCGGCTCGACCCGCATGCGCTGCGGGTTGCTCGGCATTGGCGGGCGACCGTAACGGTCATCGCCGGCACCGCCGAACGGTTGATCGGCGTCCCGTTCATCATCGGCCCGGGCCGCTGCGCGGGCGGCTTCAGCTTGCTCTCGGCGGGCCTTGGAAGCGCGTTCGATCGGCAGGCGGATCAGCACGAAAATCAGGTACAGGCCGAACGCGATCATGGCGTACATGAGCAGTTCGGAAATAGCGCGCCAGGCGTTATTGCCGACCTTGAACGCCAGATCCAGCGCGGTGATGGCAATGGCCGGGGCGAATTTTTCCTTCACCGGGTCAATGATGGTCGGGCTGAACAGCAACACCGCCATCAATACACGCAGCGGCTCGCGCAGCCAGCGCCACATCCAGCGGGTCATGCGCATCCACACCAGCAGGCAGCCCACGGCGGCAAAGGCGTAGAGGCCCCAGGCGATCAGATAGTCGTTCTCGGTCATGGTGTCCATGGCAAGGCAGGCAAAGAGGCGCTTATAGTAACGACTTTTCGCACGTCAGGCTTCCCCGCCGTCCGTGCGGCCCTTATTTGTCATGTCCGAGAGCTTTCCATGCCCGTATCCGCCAACGTCAGCAGCGCCCCGATTGCCCACAAGGCCGCCGGTCACGACCCGTACGCCTGGCTGCAGGAACGCGACACCGACGCGGTGCTCGACTACCTCAAGGCTGAAAACGACTATCAGCAGGCGCAGACCGCCGATCAGGCCGAACTGCGCGAAACCCTGTTCGAAGAGATCAAGGGCCGGATTCTCGAAACCGACCTGTCCCTCCCCTCGCCATGGGGCCCATACCTGTATTACACCCGCACCACAGCGGGTGACGAATACGCCCGTCACTACCGCTGCCCGCGCCCGGCCGACGACAGCCTGACCCTCGATGAAAGCCGCGAACAACTGCTGCTCGATCCGAACGCACTGGCCAACGGCGGATTTTTCTCCCTCGGCGCCTTCAGCATCAGCCCGGATCACCAGCGTCTGGCCTACAGCGTCGATGCCTCGGGCGACGAGATTTACACGCTGTTCGTGAAGGAATTATCCAGCGAGCGCGTCAGCGAACTGGAATTCCAGGACTGCGACGGCAGCATGACCTGGGCCAATGACAGCCTCACGCTGTTCTTCGGCGTACTCGACGACACCCATCGTCCGCACAAACTGTTCCGCTATCGTCTGGACGGCACCGCCGCCGAAGAGGTCTTCCACGAGCCGGACGGGCGTTTCTTCCTGCATTGCTACCGCGCCAGCTCGGAGCAGCAATTGCTGCTGTCCCTGGGCAGCAAGACCACCAGTGAAGTCTGGGCGCTGGACGCCAATCAGCCGCAGCAGCCGTTCACGTGCCTGGCGCCACGGGTCGAGGATCACGAATACGACGTCGATCACGGCAAACTCGACGGCGAATGGACCTGGTTCATCCGCACCAACCGCGACGGCATCAACTTCGCCCTGTATCAGGCGCCGGACACCGGCATCGCACCGAGCGAAGCCGACTGGCAGAACCTGATTCCGCACAGCGATTCGGTGATGCTCGATGGCGTGACCCTCAACGCCGAAGCCCTGACCCTGAGCCTGCGCGAAGGTGGGCTGCCGATCATCGAAGTTCGCCCACACGGTCTGGCGCCTTATCGCGTGCAACTACCGGACGCGGCCTACAGCCTCTACGTGCAAAACAGCCTTGAATTCGAAAGCGACCGCATTCGCCTGCGCTATGAAGCGCTGAATCGTCCGGCTCAGGTTCGGCAACTGATCCTCGCCACCGGCGAACAGACCGTCCTCAAGGAAACCCCGGTGCTCGGCCCGTTCGACGCCGACGCCTACGTCAGTCAGCGCCTGTGGGCGACCGCACCGGACGGCACCCAGGTGCCGATCAGTCTGGTGATGAAACGCGAAATGGTCGGCAAAGCGGTGCCGCTGTACCTGTACGGTTACGGTGCCTACGGCTCAAGCCTCGACCCGTGGTTCTCCCACGCCCGCCTGAGCCTGCTGGATCGCGGCATGGCGTTCGCCATCGCCCACGTGCGTGGCGGCGGCGAGCTGGGCGAAGCGTGGTACCGCGCTGGCAAGCAAGAGCACAAGCACAACACCTTCAGCGACTTCATTGCCTGCGCCGAATTCCTGATCCTCAACGGCATCACTACCGCGCCACAGCTGGCGATCAGTGGTGGCAGCGCCGGTGGCCTGCTGATCGGCGCGGTGCTCAACCAGCGTCCGGATCTGTTTGGTGTGGCGATTGCCGAAGTGCCGTTCGTCGACGTGCTCAACACCATGCTCGACCCGGATCTGCCGCTGACCGTCACTGAATACGACGAGTGGGGCAATCCCGAAGAGCCGGAGGTCTACGAGCGGATCAAGGCCTATGCGCCGTACGAAAACGTCACTGCACAGGCGTATCCCGCAACACTGGTGATCGCCGGCTACAACGACAGTCGCGTGCAATATTGGGAAGCGGCCAAGTGGGTGGCGAAATTGCGCGCGACCAAGACCGATGACAATCCATTGCTGCTCAAGACCGAACTGGGCGCCGGCCACGGCGGCATGAGCGGGCGTTATCAGGGATTACGTGACGTAGCGCTCGAATATGCATTTGTTTTCAAGGTTCTGGGCATTGCCTGAGGAACTCCACCGGTCAGTCAGGTCTTAATTCCGGGCACCGGGAGCCGATAAGCAGATCGGCCCCCGGTGGCGAGCCTGCCACCCGACACAACAAAAAGACCGCACGACATGTCAGAACCCACTCTACTGAACAACGAAATCCGCGACTGGCTGATGGACTGCGGCCTGTTCGATCAATTGCAGCTGGCGGATTTTGCCGCAGCTTCGGGCTACTTCAGCATCAGCACCGTAGCTGAAGGCGAAGCGATCTTTCGCGAAGGCGATGCCGGCAGTTTCATGTGCATCATCCATACCGGCCAGGTGGCCGTGCAGAAAACCGGCGGCGACGGCCAGGTCGTGACCATGGCCACCCTGCGCAGCGGCCGCGCGTTCGGTGAAATGGCCGTGCTCGACGGCGAACGCCGCTCGGCGACTTGCGTCGCAGCGAGCAACTGTCAGTTGCTCAACCTCGGCAAGGATTCACTGGAAAAAATGCTCAACGACGCACCGAAGATCGCCGCCAAGATCATCCGCGCCCTCGCTGTCTCGCTGTCCAAACGTCTGCGCATGGCCGACGGCCAGCTCGCCGCCCAGCAGATCTAGCCTCCCGGGGATTTGGGTTTGCTGTCGTTCTGTTCCAGGCCCGGCAATGGCTGATCCTTGGTCGGCGGGCTGGGCATTTCGATCGGCACCAGCGGCGGGCCGCCACTGCCGGGGCCGGCCTTGGGAATCGGCACCGGGCTGATCTGCGGATACGGGGTCGGCGTCGCCGTACCGGGCGAGCCCGGTTGCGGTGTCGGGCTGACGGGAATCGTCTGTTGCGCCTGTACGGCAGTTATCGAGAGCGCGGCCAGGGTAATGACCGTTAGAATGGTGCGCTTCATCAAGGGCTCCGTTGGCCTGAAGTCTGCCTTCAGGCTACTCCCAACGCGCCGGCTTGCCTTCCCCCCTGTAGAGATTTCCATGAAACGTTTCGTTCTGCTCGACACCACGCCGATCCCTGACAACGGTGGCGCCCTGTGCCTGTTCGAGTATGGCGAGGACTTCGTCATCAAGATCCAGGGCGGCGACGGCGGCCAATTGATGAACACCCGCATGCACGGTTCCGAAGACGCGCTGGCCGAGATTCCGTGCCGCAAGGTCGCCGGCCGGCCGAACTCGCGGGTGTTGATCGGCGGCCTGGGCATGGGCTTCACCCTCGCCTCCGCGCTCAAGCATCTGGGCAAGAGCGCCGAAGTGGTGGTCGCCGAACTGGTGCCCGGCGTGATCGAGTGGAACCGCGGCCCGCTCGGTGAAAAGTCCGGACGCCCGCTGCTCGATCCGCGCACGGTGATTCGCCAGGAAGACGTGGCCAAGGTGCTGCAAAGCGAGCCCGACGGCTTCGACGCGATCATGCTCGACGTCGACAACGGCCCCGAAGGCCTGACCCAGAAAGCCAACAGCTGGCTGTATTCCGCCGCAGGCCTTGCCGCGTGCGCCAAGGCGATGCGCCCCAAAGGCGTGCTGGCGGTGTGGTCGGCCAGCGCCGACCGGCAGTTTTCCGACAAATTGAAGAAGGCCGGTTTCAAGGCCGAGGAAGTCCAGGTCTTCGCCCACGGCAACAAGGGCACGCGCCACACGATCTGGATTGCCGAGAAGCTCAAGGGCTGAGCTAAACTTGCCTCATAACCGTCATTAGTCTTTCTACAAAGGTGAACCCATGAGTTCGTCCACCCCGACCAACACTTCGAAGCTGGATCGCATCCTCGCCGACAACCAGCGCGACAAGGAAATGGGCTACCGCGACAAGGCCCTGAAGATGTACCCGCACGTGTGCGGCCGCTGTGCCCGTGAGTTTTCCGGCAAGCGCCTGAGCGAGCTGACCGTGCATCACCGCGACCACAACCACGACAACAACCCGCAGGACGGTTCCAACTGGGAACTGCTGTGCCTGTACTGCCACGACAATGAACACTCGCGCTACACCGACCAGCAGTACTTCGGCGAAGGCTCGCTGAGCACGCCGAAAATCGCCAAGGCTACGCACAACCCGTTTGCTGCCCTGGCCGGGCTGATGAAAAAAGAAGACTGAGCCACCACTCCGATCGTTCCCACGCAGAGCGTGGGAACGATCAGCACCGCAGATCCTGAATCTGCCCGACCTCCCCCAATCCCCGTATAATCGCCCTCTTTTTCCCGAAGGCACCCCGCTCGTGGCAGACAAACGGTACAGCTGCATTGGTTTGTATAACCCCAAATCACCGGAAAACGTCGGTTCGGTGATGCGCGCCGCAGGCTGCTACGGCGTGTCGACCGTGTTCTACACCGGCAAGCGCTATGAGCGCGCCGCCGATTTCGTCACTGATACCAAGCGCGTGCACTACGACATCCCGCTGATCGGCATCGACGACCTGAAAAAGATCCTGCCGCTCAACTGCGTCCCGGTCGCCGTGGAACTGGTCGACGGCGCCCGCCCGCTGCCGGAATACACCCACCCGGATCGCGCCCTGTACATCTTCGGCCCCGAAGACGGTTCGCTGGATCAAGAGATCCGCGACTGGTGCGAAGACGTCGTGTACATCCCGACCACTGGCTGCATGAACCTCGCCGCCACGGTCAACGTCGTGCTCTACGACCGCATGGCCAAAGGCCTGAACACCCGCTCCGGGCCGAAATTCCGCTGAAACGCCACACATCCAATGGAACGAGCTGACCGCCTGCGCAGTCAGCTTGTTTATCCATTACTCATTGCCTGGAGAAAGATCATGACCGAGCTCAAACGCGTCGAGCGTATCGAATCCACCCCGTTCCAGAGCCGTTCCGAGCAGAACGTCGAAGGCTGGGAGCGCATCGGCTCGCTGGCCGGCGGCGTGATCATGGTCGGCAAGGGCCTGCGCCGTGGCGGTGTATTCGGGCTGATTCAGGTGGCGATTGGCGGCGTGGCCATGGCCCGCGGCATCACCGGCCACAGTTCGGTGAAAAGCCTGCTGGAGAAAAGCCGCCAGGACATGAACAACGTGCGGGCGAAGATCGAGCGGGCCGGTGAAGAACTGAGCAAGCTCAAAGCCAATGCCGAGGCGGCGACCAAAACTGCCACCGTGACCGGCAACGACTCGGTGAAATCGCCGAAAGCCGGGGTTTGATTCTGGATTTGCCTTGAGGCTGATGGCCTCATCGCTGGCAAGCCAGATCCCACAATGTTTTGAGCTGGAGACCAATCGGTGGTCACCGCACAAACCTGTGGGAGCTGGCTTGCCAGCGATGGCGGTATTACTGCAGTAACCCGGTATCAAGGACTTTGGACGACTCGCCGAGAATGCTTTCGGCGAGTTGGACGAACTCTTTGGTATCCACCGTCCCCAGGTGCATCGCCCCGCGCAGCACGTCATCCAGCGAGCGCTTGTTGCGGGTCTTCAGGCGAATCTCGCCGTCCAGCTCCTGTAACAACAGCACCGCTTTCGACAGCTGCGCCGGGCTGATCTGCTCGCCGCGCAGGGTCGTGACTTTCTGGCTGTCCTTGACCAGTTTCGCCTGCAACGCCTGATAACGCTCGTCGCTCATGCCCCCGGCACGGCGTACCAGTTCGATGGCGTAATACTCGGCAAAACCCTCGCTGATCCAGTCACTGCGCTGTTCGTCGTTGATCCGTCCGAACACCTGCGCCAACTCGCGCACCAAAACACTGCTGCCGCTTTCGCTGACCAGCGGCAAGCGCGTGTTGAGGTAGATCGACTCCCGCGCCGCCAGGCTGCCGCGCCACATCGGGTCATTGGCGCCGACGATCAGCAGTTTGCTCGGGTGGCGCGGAAACACCGCTTGCACCTGCGGCCAGACGAACGTCAGCAGCGTCAGCACGTCCATCCGGCGCATGCCCTGCCCTTGCGGCGAGGCCACGGTGACTTCGGTTTCCCCCAGTCGGGTGCGGCGGCTGCCAAGGTGGCCGGCGAGCATCCAGCCGGTCGGGCGGTCGAACAGGCGGGACGGATTGTCGATGCGGAATTTGTTCTTGCCGATGCGCGGCCAGGCGGTTTCGACGCTTTTCCAGCCGTCGGGCAATTCGAAGTGCAGGCGCGCGACAAGCTCGATGCCGTCCTGTTGGTCGAGCTTGGCCGGCGGTACCAGTTCATCACCGCGCATCAGCGCCCAGGTCGGGGTCATGCGCGTGTCGAAGCTGCCGTTCTTGCGGCCGTGGCTGATGCGCACGCGGTAGGTCAGGCTGGCCTTGTCCGCCGTCGGGCGCCATACGCCGCGTGCGTGTTGGCCCGGCGTCAGTTGCCATTGGCCGTCGGCCTTGAAGTCGCTGTAATAGCTGCCATCGCCCAGATCGAAATCCAGACTGCGCACCGCTTCGCCTTTGGCGAGGGTCAGGCGCACTTCGGCCTGATCGCTCTGCGGCAGCAGGCGTACCTGATAATCCAGATCGACTTTCTTGGCCGCCCACACCGGCGCACTCAGCGCCAGCAACGTGACGATCAGCGCCCGGCGCAATCCCGTCGCCATACCTGCTCCTTGGTCAATCGTTAACCTGCGCGGAAAATCAGGTGATCTTCCCAGTCGTCTTCCGGCACGCTGCCTTCGGCGAGCATGCGCCCGGACTGGGAAATCCGTTCGTGGTGCACCGCGTCACGATCACCGCAGACCAAGTGATGCCACAACGGCAGATCCTTGCCTTCGCTGACCAACCGATAACCGCAGGTCGGCGGCAGCCATTTGAATTCTTCAGCCTGGCCCGGGGTGAGCTGGATGCAGTCCGGGACAAACTGCATGCGGTTCGGGTAATCGCTGCACTGGCAGGTTTTCAGGTCCAGCAGTTTGCAGGCGATGCGCGTGTAATAGACGCTGTTGTCTTCTTCATCCTCGAGCTTCTGCAGGCAGCACAGGCCACAACCGTCGCACAGCGATTCCCATTCCTCGTGATCGAGTTGATCGAGGGTTTTGCGTATCCAGAACGGTTCAACTTTGGCGGCCATGGCTCAAGCATCAACATCAGGTGGTGAAAAGGCCGCCAGTCTAGTGCCCAAGGCCCCGTGGGCCAAGCGCTGGCGACTGCCGGTTGTGCGGGGCTTGTCAGTTTTTGCACGGCCAAGTAGCTTTGCCGGTCACACCAGGCCTTTGCCGGATGCCATTAACGCTCGACCGCGTCGCATCCGGTGAACTGCAGGCTTGCGCCACAACCCCATCGTTCAGCCCAACTGATCCCGCCGGGTTTCGCTTCCAACCTGTCCTCAAACGTAGCAAGGAATCTTTCGATGAGTGCCAACCCTCGCGTTGCCGAATACGCCATTCACCCGCAGTTCACCGATCGCTGGTCGCCCCGCGCCTTCACCGGCGAAGCGATTTCCGAGGAAACCCTGCTGAGCTTCTTCGAAGCCGCGCGCTGGGCGCCATCGGCGTACAACTCGCAGCCGTGGCGTTTTCTCTACGCCCGTCGCGATACGCCGAACTGGGAGCGTTACCTGGGCCTGCTCAATGAGTTCAACCGCAGCTGGGCCCAGCACGCGTCGGCGCTGGTGATCGTGATTTCGAAAACCACCTTCACCGCACCGGGCGCGACCGAAGAAACGCCTGCGCTGTGGCACACCTTCGACACCGGTTCCGCGTGGGGTCATCTGGCGCTGCAAGCGAGCCTGAGCGGCTGGCACACCCACGGCATGGCCGGTTTCGATCAGGAGCTGACCCGCAAGGAGCTGAACATCCCGCAAGGTTATGCGCTGCATGCCGCCGTTGCGGTGGGCAAGCTGGGTGACAAGGCAACCCTGGCGGATTACCTGCAAGCACGGGAAACGCCGAGCCCGCGTCGCCCGCTGAGCGAACTGGCGGCTGAAGGCGATTTCACCCTCTAAACCTCGTTTGATCGTTCCCACGCTCTGCGTGGGAATGCCTCAAGGGACGCTCCGCGTCCAGTGACGCGGAGCGTCACGGGCTGCATTCCCACGCGGAGCGTGGGAACGATCTCTAGTCAGTAACCGCGTGCGAAATCCACTTCCCCGCGCAACGCCTCTCCCGCCTGATACGCCCGCAAGTTATCCAGAAACAACTGCACCATCATCGGTGGCGATGTCGGCGCCGAGCTGTGCCCGGTCAGCAGCAAGCCCCATGCGGTCCAGAAAGGATGCCGTTGTGGCAGCGGTTCCTGACGGCAAACGTCGATCACCGCGCCGGCCAGATGGCCTTCCTTCAACGCTTCGACCAGATCCGCATCGACCACCGCGACACCGCGCCCGGCGTTGATGAACAACCCGGTCGGCTTGAATTGCTTGAACAGCGCCGCGTCGTAGATATCGTGGGTGTGCTCGGTGTTGGGCAGCAGGTTGACCACGTAATCCGCTTCGCCCACCAGCCGCGGCAAGTCCGCCATCGAACCGACTTCGACAAACGGCGCCTGCTCGCGGGCGCTGCTGGCGACGCCGTACAACTCGACGCCGAACGGCAGCAGGAACTGCGCCACGCTCTGGCCGATGTCACCGGTGCCGACGATCAACACCTTGCGTCCGACCAGACTCTGGCCGGTGCGGTTGTCCCACTTGCGCTCGACCTGGCTGACCAGCCGCGCCAGCACTTCGCGCTCGTGACCAAGCATGTAAGTCAGCACGTATTCAGCCATCACCTGACCGAAAATGCCGACCGCCCGGGTCAGGCGGTAATCCCGGCGCAGGCCGTCGGCCAGCAGCGGCGTGATGCCGGCCCAGGTCGATTGCAGCCATTGTGGCTGGTGGCCCTGACGCAACAGGGTCGCCAGCAGATCCGGCTGGCCCAGCCACACCGGGCAATCGACGGCCTGGCGGGCCAGTTCGGCGGAGTCGCCGCTGGTCAGCACTTCAAGCTCCGGAGCCGCCTGACGCAGCAGTCGGGCGTATATCGCGTGGTCGTGTTCAGCAATCAGAACGCGCATCTTCAAACCTTTCGCAAACCGTGCAGGCGGCCGCCAACTTCGTGGCAGCCGTCGCCGTAAAAACCGTTCCAGGGGTTACAAGAGGCCCAGGACAGGGCCTCGCGGATCAGACCGGGTCGTTGCGTCGCAGCAACTCTTCGGGCAAGTGCTCGATGTACTCTTCCTCGGCCGGTGGCATTTGCAGGTGATAGCCCTGCTTTTCGAGGTTTTCCAGGACCACGGCAATGTCTTCGCTGGCCAGCTTGCGCTCGGGGGTCAGCACCAGATCGAAGGAATGCCTGGCCTTGCCGAACGCCGCCATCAGGCCTTCCGGCACACGCTCCAGCGCATCGCTCTTGAGCACGTACAGGTACATGCCGCTTTTCTTCGAACTTTGATAAATGGAACAAATACGTTTCAAGGCTGTTCTCCGGCGGTGGCCAGGCTGTCGAGCAGCTTCTGGCCCATCAATTCGCGGCGCCAGCCACGCAGCGAATCAGGCAATTGGTATGGGCCCTCGGGGAAGCCGCTTTTGACCAGCGCTTCGAGGGTTTTCTTGCGCAGCATCAGTTCCGGCGCGATGCCCAGACGTTCAGCTTCGGCCTGACCGAGCGCCCGCAGCTGTTTGATCAGCGCGGCGGCTTCGATCGGCAATGGCTCCGGCACGGCTGGCGGCCATTGATCAGGCCCCACACTGCCAGAGCGCTTGATCAGATCAAGCAGAAACTCGCCGTCCTGACGCACGGTACGCGGGTGCATGTCTTCGATCTTGCCCAGCGCGCTGAGGTTGTCCGGTTGGGTCCGGGCCAGCGGCCACAGCGAGTGTTCACGGACGATGCGATTGCGCGGCAGGTCGCGGGCGCGGGCCTCGCGTTCACGCCAGGCGCACAGCTCGCGAAGAACAGCCAGTTGGGCGCGGGACAGTTTCCACGCCAGTTTGGCCTCACGATACACCTCGTACGGATCGGTCTCGCGGCGCAGGTTGGCGACCAGTTCGGCGCCGTCCTCCAGCACCCAGGCGAATTTGTCGTCAGACAGTTTCGGACGCAGTTGTACGAAAACCTCCGCCAGATGCACGGCGTCTTCAGCGGCATAGCTGATTTGCGTGTCGGATAACGGACGCTGCAACCAGTCGGAACGGGTTTCGCCCTTCGGCAGTTCGATGCCGAGCACTTCCTGCACCAGACGCGAATAACCCATCGAGAACCCGAGGTTCAGATAGGCAGCGGCCAGTTGCGTGTCGAACAGCGGCGCCGGCAGGCTGCCGGTCAGGCGCAGCAGGACTTCGAGGTCTTCGCTGCAGGCGTGCAGGACTTTGAGCACCGCAGGGTTTTCCAGCAGCGCGGCCAAGGGTTGCCAGGCGTTGATGGTCAGCGGGTCGATCAGGTAGGCGCGTTTGCCGTCGCCGACCTGCAACAGACCGGCAATCGGGTAGAAGGTGTCGACCCGCATGAATTCGGTGTCGAGGGCAACGAACGGCAGCTGCTGCCACTCGGCGCAAAACTGCGCGAGGCTATCGTTGTCGCGAATCCAGTGAATATCGATGGCCACACGGCTCTCCCTTCAAGAATGGCGCGCAGTATATATCGCCACCGGCGCTTTCCGCGCCTTTACAGGGCAAGAGCTTGATGAAATCTCCTGCCTGAGGGAAAGAATAGTCTTACAGAGTGAGTCTGCCGGCTCAGTCCTTGGCCAGCACCCCGTCGATCACCGCCCCCCGGCAGCCGGCAAACATGTCCAGATCCGGCTGGTAGACCTTGCTCTGCACTTCCAGCAGACCGAGCATCGAGTGGAACAGGTTGTCCTGGCTCAGCGGCTTGTCGCGGCTCATTTGCAGGCAATGAGTGTCGACCGAGTAGGACTTCTGATAGCTGTCGGAGAACCACGCCAGCATGGCCACGTGTTTTTGCTGCTCCGGTGCCAGCATGTACGGCGTGCCGTGGAGGAACAGGTTGTACTCGCCCAGGGATTCGCCGTGGTCGGACAGGTACAGCATGGCTGTATCGACCTTGTCCTGATTGCTGCGCAGCACATCGATCAGGCTCGACAGCACATGGTCGGTGTACACCAGCGTATTGTCGTAACCGTTGACGATGCTCTCGCGGCTGCAATTGTTCAGCGCGTTGCTTTCACACACCGGGGTGAAGTGTTCGTATTCCTTCGGATAACGCTTGAAATACTCAGGGCCGTGGCTGCCCATCTGGTGCAGGACCAGCACGGTGTCCTTGTCCAGGTGATCGATGAAGCTTTGCAGGCCCTGTAACAGGATTTCATCGCGGCATTCGCTGTTGGCGCACAGCGCCGGGTCTTTCAGATTGCTGACGTCCTGGAGGGTAACGCGATCGCAGGTGCCCTTGCAGCCGGACTGGTTGTCGCGCCAGACCACGTCGATCCCGGCACGCTTGAGCACGTCCAGCAGCCCTTCCTCATTCTTCGCCTTGCTGGCGTCGTAATCCTTGCGGCCCATGTTGGAGAACATGCACGGCACCGACACGGCGGTTTCCGTGCCGCAGGAATGCACGTCGGTGAAGGCGATCAGGCCGGCTTCCTTGTCCAGTTTCGGCGTGGTGTCGCGGCCATAACCGAGGATGCCGAAGTTTTCCGCCCGGGCACTCTCCCCCACCACCAGCACCGTCAGGGATTTGCGCGGATGGTTCTGCACGGCGGCGTTGCGCTGGGCGTCTTCGCCGATTGTGACGAACGGTTGCTGCGCCGAAGCCACCTGCTCACGCAGATAACCGGCCGAGGCGCCGATGTAGTTGCTCGGTACCAGCATCAAGCGAATTTCGTGGTGATTGCGAAAAAGCGACGACAGCCCTTGATAATTGGCCAGCGCGACGCCGCCAATGACCGCGGCCGACGCGACACTCACCACAACTTTGCTTAATAACTCGCGATGCCAGCGACGATAGTTGACTGGAACTTTCCACAACAACCAGGACGGCAAGACACCCAGAAAAACGATATAAGCCAGCAACTTCAAAGACAGCAGATCGCGCACTTCAGTGGCATTGGTTTCGGCAAAGTTGCGAAACATGCCGGCATCGATCATTACACCGTATTGGCTCATGAAATAAGCCACGCCAGCGCTGACCATAAACAACAACGTCAACACGGGTTTCAACACGGGTCGAAACGCCAGCAACGTCAGAACGATGTTATACGCCGCGAAGATCATCACCCAGAACGCAATGCGCATGGCAATGCCTTTGCCGTCCGCAGCGGTGATATCGAACAGGTGCTGCCAGAGAACGAAATTGAATCCGGTCAAAAGAAAGGCGCTGGCAAACAACGTCACCCATTCCGGGCGCACGGCTTTTAACTTGAACATGGCGAGGGGCTATTTCCTTGAAAGAAGTGCCGTCGTCAATTGTGA
The DNA here is from genome assembly GCF_059423925.1 of Pseudomonas sp. GW458-11-26-14-LB4. Classification (NCBI taxonomy): domain Bacteria; kingdom Pseudomonadati; phylum Pseudomonadota; class Gammaproteobacteria; order Pseudomonadales; family Pseudomonadaceae; genus Pseudomonas; species Pseudomonas sp. GW458-11-26-14-LB4. The sequence continues at coordinate 110,359 of NZ_JBWKYU010000002.1, read as the reverse complement.
AAATTTCATTGACTCAGACAACACAAACTTTAAGCAGGCAACCATCAATTTTTTGTGAAAAAGAAGCCAACGATTAGTTGGCCCATGAAATAACCATGAAACTTTCGGTGTATTTGAGAATGGTTCAGCTGTGGTTCAGTCGCAGTCGACGAGGTGCCGTATCGATTTTCTCGATAGCGACCCTGACTTTCTGATTTGCCGCCCCGCTCGCCTGCCCGCCTAATCGACCGTCTCTGGTTCAAAGGTCTGAAGATGGAAAACGTTCGCGCCACTGCCCGCCCCGCTGTCTGGCTGATGCTCGGCATCATCCTGGTCGCCCTCAACCTGCGCCCGTCGATGGCGGCGGTCGGGCCCTTGCTCTCGGCCATTCGCGGCGATATGGCGCTCAGTTTCAGTCTCGCAGCGTTGCTGACCCTGCTGCCGGTGATGGCGATGGGGCTGGCGATGTTTTTCGGCATGGCGGTCAGCCAGCGCCTTGGTGAACAACGCACGGTGCTGCTGTCGTTGCTGATCATTGGCGTGGCAACGCTGTCGCGGTTGTTTCTCGACTCGGCGGGCGGATTGATCGCCAGCGCCGTGCTGGCCGGGATCGGCATTGCACTGATCCAGGCCTTGATGCCAGCGCTGATCAAATCGCGGTTTCCCGACAATGTGGCGCTGTGCATGGGCCTTTACGTCACCTCGATCATGGGCGGCGCGGCGCTGGCCGCTTCGTTCGCACCGTGGGTGCTGACACAGACCGGCAACTGGCGGGTGGGGCTGGCGGTCTGGGCGGTTTTGGCACTGCTCGCCATTCCTGTGTGGTGGACAACCCGCGCCACCTCACCGGACACCATCCGGACCGTCGTCAGAAAAGAATCCTTCTTCACGAATTCCCGCGCCTGGCTGCTCGCGATCTTCTTCGGTCTCGGCACCGCGTCCTACACCTGCGTGCTCGCCTGGCTGGCGCCGTACTACGTGGAAAAGGGCTGGAGCGAACAAAACGCCGGCCTGATGCTGGGTTTTCTGACGGCCATGGAGGTGATTTCCGGGCTGGTGGTGCCGGCCATTGCCAATCGCAGCCGTGACCGACGTCTGGTGCTTGGCGCCCTGCTCGGCCTGATCATCGCCGGATTCCTTGGCCTGATTCTCAGCCCGCAGCATCTGAGCCTGTTGTGGCCCTGCCTGCTCGGACTCGGCATCGGCGGGCTGTTCCCGATGAGCCTGATCGTGTCCCTCGATCACCTCGACGAACCACAACGTGCCGGCGGATTGACCGCATTCGTACAAGGGATCGGCTACCTGATTGCCGGGTTCTCGCCACTCATGGCCGGCATCGTTCGAGATCGACTGGGCAGCTTCGAGTGGGCCTGGTGGTCCCTGACAGCAGTGATGGCGCTCATGCTGCTGATGGTGCTGCGCTTCAACCCACGGCATTACGCCCGGCACATGGGCTGATCAAGCGAATGGCAGGCCGACCCGTCTGGATAAAGGCTTCTGGCCACCTTTTCCGGGTTTGATGGTGTACGTCGTGTTACTAAAACTTTCTGTCCCACAACTGACCGTGAAAAGTCCTACAGGGCTTTGTCCTGGCACCATCGTTCCGTTACGATCATGCGCACACGTTTGCGCGGATTCGGCGCAAGGAGCACAGCGAGACAGAACGGATGCTGAACAGTAACTTGCTTAGAAAGCTCGACATGCAGGATCTCATGGTGTTTGTCGCCGTGTATGAGCAAAGCAGCGTCACCGACGTGTCGGAGGCGCTGTTCGTCAGCCAGTCCACCGTCAGTTACTGCCTGAAAAAACTGCGCACCAGCTTCGAAGACGAATTGTTCGTCAACACCCGCACGGGCATGCGCCCGACCTACAAGGCCAGCAGCATGTACGGCCATGTGCAGAAAATCCTCGAAAGCATCAACCTCTGCCACGCCGGCGCTCCGACCTTCGACCCGATGGCGCAACCGGTGACCTTCAACATCTGCGCCCCGGAATACTTCGAGCAACTGATCCTGCCACGGATGTTGAAGCGCTTTGACTTCGATGACTTGCCGGTGATGGTCAACATGCACAAGTTCGAAACCGACGTGCCGGTCGAAGAATTGCGCGATGGCAGTCTCGATCTGGTGATCTGCTTCGGCCCGCACTTCCATCGCAGCCACGCCGACCTGAAATCAAGGATGTTGCTGGAAGATGACCTGGTCTGCGTCTTCGACAAACGCGCCACGCCGCTGGAGCCGCGCCTGAGCCTGCAAGCCTTCACCGAACGCCGGCATGTGTTCCCGACGCCGTGGACGTCGACCACCAACATGGTCGATGGCTGGCTGGCGCGGCAGGCGCAGAAACGCCAGATCGTCGCCCGCTCCAACAGTTACAGCGCAGCGTTGAAGATGATCACCGGCACCGATTTCATCCTGACCCTGCCCCGGCGGATCCAGCGTTTGCTGACCAACGACGCCGTGTTCAATCACTGCGAGGCGCCGAACGGCTTGCCGGGTTTCACCCTTGACATGCAGTGGTGCCACAACGTCGATCAGGACAGCGCCAACCTCTGGCTGCGCGAGCAGGTCATCAAGACCTGCGCGGAGCTGGAGGCAGCCTGAGTCCTACACGCCGATGGCGACTTTGCTGTAGGACTCGCGGTCGATATCGAGCAGTTCCACGCTCAACTGCACTTCGACACCGACCGGCCATTCGCACAGGTCCTGCAGCACCGCCAACAGGTTTTGCGAGAGTTGTTTCTTGATCTCCGGGGAACGACCGCTGAGCAGCGCCAGCCTCACCGCGACAAAGGCGCGCTCGTTCATGGCAGTGCCGACCTTGAAGGTTTCAACCTTGAGCGCACGGCTCTTGATATCGAACTCCGCCGCGAACTGACCGGAACCCACCAGCGTGTTATTGAGCCGGATCAACGCCACGTCGGCGTTCAGTTGCGGCAGGTTGGCGGTGTATTCCAGGTGCAGGTGTGGCATCTCGGTGCTCCAGTGGTTCGGCGGAAAGGTCGTACATATAACACAGCAACGCCTGACTCACGCCAGCGACGACATCACCGGACGCTCGCTCATGAACTGCTCCAGCCGCGAACGCAACCAGCGCTCGGCCGGGTCGCTGTCGACGTGGCTGAGCCAGACCATCGACAGGTCGAGGGTCGGGGTCTTGAACGGAAACGGCTCCTTGAACAAGAACCCGGAAGCGGCCATGGCGTCGGCGGTGTAATCCGGCAGGCTGGCAATCAGGTCAGTGCCGGCCAGCAGCGCTGGCAACGAACTGTACTGCGGCACCGACAACACCACCTGACGGGTACGACCGATGTCCGCCAGCCATTCATCGGCGTAGCCACTGACATTGGCAGTGTGGGAAACCAGCACATGGGGTCGTGCGCAATATTCGTCGAGGGTCAGCGGCGTGTCGGACTTGTCGGCACGCAGGATGCTCGGTTGGATGTGTCGCAATAGCTTGCGTTTGGCATTGGCCGGCAAGCCGCGGGTCTGGCTGATGCCGACGGTGATGTCGCCCGCCGCCAGAAGATCGGGAATCCGCCAGTAATCGACGTGTTGCACCACGAATACCACGCTCGGTGCTTCCTGGCGCAAGGCGCGCAACAGCGGCGGTAAAAGACCGAATTCGACGTCATCCGACAGACCGATGCGAAAGGTCATGGTGCTGACGGCGGGATCGAAATCCCGGGTCAGGCTGAGCGCCACCGACAGCGAGTCGAGCGCGGGTTTCAGGTGGCGATAAATGTCTTCGGCGCGGGCGGTCGGCTCCATGCGATGGCCGACGCGAATGAACAACGGATCGTTAAGCATGGTGCGCAGACGGTTGAGCGCCGAACTGATGGTCGGCTGGCCGAGAAACAGCTTCTCGGCGGCCCGGGTCACGTTGCGTTCGAGCATCAAGGTCTCGAACACCACCATCAGGTTGATGTCGGCCTTGCGTAATTCATTGCGGTTCATCCATTGCCCCCCGATCCCCAGATTGCGGCAGTGTAGAAAGGCCGCGGGGGCGGCGTCCATCGAAACGGCGTGTCATTGCACCGTCAACGTCTTCAGCCCCAGGCCCATGATCCGCGAATCGTCGTTGATACCCAGCTGTCGGGGGCTGACGGCATCCGGCAAGTGCAATTCGATATCGACCCGGCCATCGTTCCCGAGGCGCTGGCTGAGCTGGGCGCTGATCGGGATTTCCAGGCGATTGCCTTGAAACTGCGTCAAACGGGTCTCCAGTACCTGTTGGTCATTCAGGCTGACGATCACCCGCTGGCCGGGGTGCCCAGGCGAGATGAACGCCAGCGCGTCGATCACGATCGAACGCGCCGGCGGCTGCACCCGCAATTGGATTTTCGCCTGTCGCCCTTCTGTCCACGTCCCCCAGTTTTCCGGCTTCGACCAGCCGCTGGCCAGTTGTCGATTGCGATAATTGAAGGTCAGTGTTTGCCCTGGACGAGTGAGGGGCGTGAGCAAAATCTGCCGCCCTTCATCGGGCACCTGCAGGCACTCACTGCAGCGCTTCCAGCCCGGCGCCAGCACCGCCACCCCGTCCACGCGCGTCAGCAGATCGGTTTCACTGTTGATGCTCCGTGCGGCATCGACCAGAGCATCGTCGTCCAGCAGGTACAAAGAGTCAGCGTCGTATTGCCCCGAATCGAGCATCGCGCGTGCTTTCTGCTGTGCTTGCGCCAGCGCCGAAGTGCTCATGCGTCCTAGATACACTGCATCGGTTTTCATCCCGTGGGTCGCTGCGAAACCGGCGATCATCTGCCAGCGATCGCTCTGATTCTGCGGCATCAGGCTGCGCACATTGGCGTAACGCTCAGCAGCACTGGCCCAGAAGGGATCAGTCATCGGACTGGTCCAGTACGATGACGGGGTCAGCATTTTCCCCTGCCTGATGCCCATCCAGCCGCCGTGGGTGTCGGCCACCTGGATCAACAGCGCGACCGCAAGCAAACCGATGGCGATGCGTGGCCGGTAACCGCGTACCACTAGAAAAATCATGGTCAGGACGCAGGCATACAACACCGGCCAGAACATCCGACCCGAGGCGCGAAAAATACTGGCCAAGGCGATGATTCGATCGGGTAGCGGATACTCGAACGTCAACGAGCCTATACCTATTCGGTTCGACAGCGCAAACAGCCATAAACCGAGCATGGCCACCAGCAGCCATGGACGAGCTCGCAATTCATCCTTCAAGAGTCGCCGGTTTCGCAGCCCGGCAAAAAAAGCCGGCGGCACCAGCAACAGAACACCCAGGCCGAAGTAGTTGAAACCTTCGTAATCCCCCTCCTCTTTCGGCAGACCGGGAAGGAGACGTGACCAGCCTGCCGGATCGGCGGGCGACAGCAGATTCATCCGGTACAAACCAAAACCACTGGCTGCCGCGCCATCGGCAATGCTGAAGTAACCGGCCTGCCAGCAGCACACACTCACCAAGGCGAAAAGCACACCGCCCTCGATCAGCCCTTGCCCCCGGGTCAATGACCGACTGAATGTCTTGCCCAGCAGGTCCGCCAGCCAGATCAGCGCAACCATGGCCAGCAGGTAGGCGTGCACCCAGGCCGTCACCGCCAGCAACGTGCCCCACGCCAGGCGACGACGTTGCAGATCCGTCAGCAACGCCAGGTACAGCGCCGCCAGAATCAGGAAATGCCCCGCCAGGGAAAGGTGCCCCACCAGGCGAAAAAACATCACCGGCGAGAACGCCAGCAACCCTGCGCCCAGGAGGCGAATCACGGGATGGGGCGTCATCAGCCCCAGCAGTTTCCAGCCAAACCAGGCTTGCAGGACACAACAGGTCAGCAGCCACAAACCAAAATACTGGAAGGTCTCCGGCAACCAGCCACTGAACGGCTTGAACAACAGCGCCAGCAGTGGGTTGGAGTCGGAAAAAATGATTGCGCTGCCCAGTTCCAGGCCGTAAGACGGATTGAGCCCGAGCGGAAATGTCCAGGGCGCATGCCGGAAAAACGCCCAGCCCAGATAATGCGTGGCCGGATCGCCCTGCTCCAGCCAGCCAATGTTTTGCGGGTTCAGCGCTTGCGGTCCGACCACCAGAAAAAACACCAGAACACCCAAGAACAATGGCAGCAGGGAAAGTGCCGGGTGCTCCCGTGAATCCGTCATCGATATGTCCAGAAGTTGTGCAGTACAAAGGTGAATGCCGGAATCGTCAGCGCCACGGCAACGATTCCGGCGAGATAGTGCAGCCCGGCCATCTGCGCCGCCCAGGCCACGAACATCGCCAACAGAAAGCCGCCCGCCGAAACCAGCATGAAACGCAGCAGGGTTTTGCCGTGCAGTCGGGCAGAAAAACTCCAGGTGGTGTTGATCACATAGGACACCACCGTCGCCACGATAAAGGCCACGCCGTTCGCCAGAGGCGGCTGGTGGCTGACGAAATTGATGAACAGCACCGCCACCAGCGCATGCAGCGCGGTGACGAACAGACCGGTCACGGCGAAACGCAGACCTCGCTGGATCAACGGGGACTTTTCGGCGGCCGTCACGGTTTGCGCGCCAGCACGAACACGCTCAAACCGGCGAGGCGATTCATGCCCATCAACGGCAGCTCGAGACTGCACAGGGTTTTCAGCAGCGTATTGACCAGCGGATGATGTTTTTTCAGCTGCGAACGCGGTGCCGAACCCCGAGCGCCACCGGGTATCAGGCGCGACGCCAGCGCAATCGGTAACACCGCTCCGAAGTAATAAGCGCCCCGCTCTACCGCCAACCCGGCCTTACCCGCCAGAGCCTCGAATTGCCCCAGGGTATAGCGACGTTTGTGTTCGAGAAAATCATCATGCCCGCTCCACATGAACTGGAACGCCGGCACGGTCATCAAAAAACGGCTGCCGGACGGCACTTTGTCGACGTAGGACTTGAGCAGGCCGAGGTCGTCATCGACGTGTTCCAGCACATCCATCAGTAACACCAGATCAGCGTCCACGCTGTCGATCGAGCGACGGTAATGCACGGGTTTGCTGGCAGTGGTGGCGCTCGAGTCGGCCGGGTAACTGATGTCCACGCACCACGCTTCGCGCGCCGCCGTGTGGGTCAATAAATGGTGGGAAAAGAAGCCTGAACCGGCACCGACATCGAGGATTCGCTTGATCGGCGCTTCACCCAGCAAGCGCCGGGTCGCAGCCGCTTTGGAGCAGTAATACCAATGCTGGCCGATGCTGTCGCCGAGGATGTCGGTTTCCTTGAGGTCCATCGGTCAGTCCTTGGGATCGTAAACGCGGCGCACCAGAAAGACCGGTCGGCGCTTGGCTTCAATGTAAGTGCGCCCCAGGTATTCACCGAGTACGCCAATGCCGATCAGTTGCAGGCCACCGAGGAATGTCACGGCCACCATCAGCGACGCATAACCCGGCAGATCGACACCGTACAGTAGCGTGCGCACCACGATGAACATGGCAAAGGCGAACGACACCAGCGACACCATCGCTCCCAGATATGTCCAGATCCGCAGCGGTTCGGTGCTGAAACTGGTGATGCCTTCCAGCGCAAAATTCCACAGTCGCCAGCCATTGAACTTGGTCTGCCCCGCCGCCCGCTCCGGGCGCTCGTATTCGACTTGCGTGGTGCGGAAACCGACCCAGGCGAACAGGCCCTTCATGAAACGCCGCGATTCCGGCAAGGTCAGCAATGCATCGACCACACAGCGATCCATCAAGCGAAAATCGCCGACATTCTCCGGCAACGGCTGATCGGCAATCCGGTTGTGCAGGCGATAGAACCAGTTGGCGGAGGTCTGCTTGGCCCAGGTGTCGTTGCGCCGGCTGAGACGATGCCCCAGTACCACTTCGAAGCCTTCTCGCCAACGCTCGATCATCTGCAAGATCACCTCGGGAGGGTCTTGAAGATCGACATCGATCGGCACCACGATCTGCCCGGTGACGATCTGCAAACCGGCGGACAGCGCCGCTTCCTTGCCGAAATTGCGGCTCAGATCAACGATGCGGATGCGTGAATCGCTCTGCTGGCAGTTCAGGAGACGCTCCAGCGTCGTATCGGAACTGCCGTCGTTGACGAACACCAGTTCCAGGTTGATTAGCGCCTCTTGCTCGAATACGTGACGAATGCGCAGGAGGAAGCCGTCGAGGCTGTCCTCTTCGTTGAACACGGGAACCACCAGCGACAACTTCACCGGGCCCGCGTGCTGCGTTCCATTCGAGTGGGTCAATGGACTGCTCTTTTTTTATAGTGATTGTCGGTCGCCGAACGCTGTTCGACGCCATGAGCCGCACCGTATTAAGCAGCAGCCCGAAATGTCATGCAAGGGTGAAACGACGGCGTTCCGGCCAATCCGGAGGGCGATCCCTGCGCTCTGGCCCGCGCCTTCCAGAAACATTCACGAACGATTGGAAACAAATCCCCGATAGCCAAAAAACCGCGCTCCGCTAGGCTTGCGTCGAGGCGTCACACAGGCTGTCGCACATAAATCGCATGGAGCGAACTGAATGTATTTCGAGATTTACAGGCAATCCAAAGGCACCCCGAGCACCGGCAAGGGCCAATGGCGCTGGCGGCTACGCGCGGGCAACCACGAGACGGTCGCCAGTGGCGAATCGTATGTGAACAAGGCGGATTGTCTGCATGTGATCGAGTTGATCAAGAGTGTGCAGGGAGAGACTCCGGTCAAGGAGATCTGAGGACTGTCCAGGACGCCGGGCTGCCTGAGTTGGCAGCTCCGGCGACTTCTGAAGTTGCTTCAGAATCTCTCAGGAATGTTCCGGAACGGATAATCCGACTCCTTGTATCCCCCCGGTTTCTGCCGCTTGGGCAATGTCACCTTCTCTCGCGGCACCTCTTTGTAGGGGATGCGACTGAGCAGGTCGGAGATGATATTGAGCCGCGCCCGACGCTTGTCGTTCGAGTTGGCCACCAGCCACGGTGCGTAATCGGTGTCGGTCGCTTCGATCATGTCGTCCCGTGCCCGGGAGTAGTCATACCAGCGGCTGTAGGACTTGAGGTCCATCGGCGACAGTTTCCAGATCTTGCGTCCGTCGACAATGCGCGCCTCCAGGCGCCGGGTCTGTTCTTCCTGGCTGACATTCAGCCAGTACTTGAGCAGGATCACCCCCGAACCGACAACTGCGCGCTCCACCAGCGGCACGGTCTTGAGAAACTTGTCGACCTGTTTGTCCGTGCAAAAGCCCATAACCCGTTCGACGCCGGCGCGGTTGTACCAACTGCGGTCGAAGATCACCACTTCGCCGGCCGCCGGCAAATGTGGCAGGTAGCGCTGCATGTACATCTGGCTCTTCTCGCGATCGGTCGGCGCCGGTAACGCGATGACGCGAAAGACTCGCGGGCTGACCCGCTCGGTCAGCGCCTTGATGGTGCCGCCCTTTCCCGCACCGTCACGGCCTTCGAAGATGATGCAGATCTTGATGCCTTCGGCCTTCACCCATTCCTGCATTTTTACCAGTTCGACATGCAGGCGGCGCAGTTCCGCAAGGTAGTCCTTATTCGACAGTTTTGTATGTTCGTCAGTTTTTTCTCGGGGCGAGTCTTTCTTCTTTCCCTTTGCCATGACCAGACCTCTCGGGTTGGAACGACAGCCAGGCTCGTTGGCAATGCATGACCTGGAACCGGAAAGTTTAGTCATTTATCGCAAAACGCAAGCAAACGTGCAGTAAGTCACAGACAACGTGCTTATTTCGAAAAAGCCTGTGCAGTTTTTGACGGAACGCCAATCGCCAACCATCCTCCTTCACGGCGCAGCGTCCGATGTTGGCCGTGGATGTCTCGCTGGATGCAAACCTGCCATTTGGATGTGGGGAAGAGGTCATGCACAGTTCGCTCTTGCGTGCCGCGTCGCTCCTGCTCGCCTTGAGCGTTGCACCGCTCTTGTTGCAGGCCGCCGATGCGCCTGCGGCCCCGGCAGCTGCCAGCGCTGCGACCAAAGATGCCGTGTTTACCACGGAACAGCTCGATCAGATGCTCGCGTCGATTGCCCTGTATCCCGATCCACTGCTCGCTCAAGTGCTGATGGCCACCACCTATCCGGGAGAAGTCGCCGAAGCCGCAGCCTGGTCCAAGGCCCATCCGGACGCCAAGGGCGATGACGCAGTCAAGCGAGTAGCCAGCCAGACGTGGGATCCGAGCGTGCAGGCGTTGGTGGCGTTTCCGCAGGTTTTGGCGACACTGGGGCAGGATCCGGTCTGGGTGCAACGTCTGGGGGATGCCTTTCTGGCCCAGCCTGACGAACTCATGGCGGGCGTTCAGCGCTTGCGGCGTCAGGCCCAGGCGGCGGGCAATCTGCAGAGCAATCAATATCAGAATGTGACAGTGCAAAACGTAACGCCGCCCATCTCTGCCGGGACAACCAAGCCTGCCGACAACACGACCATCATCATTCAGCCCGCCGATCCGCAGGTGGTCTACGTCCCGACCTATAACCCGACGACCACTTACGGCACCTGGCCTTATCCGGCCTCGCCGCCGGTGTATTACCCGCCGCCGCCCGCTTACTACCCGGGTCAGGCACTGGTGGCAGGATTGGCTTTCGGTACGGGCGTGGCGGTCGTCGCGTCGTTGTGGGGCGACTGCGACTGGGGCAATAACGACATCGACATCGATGTGAACCGTTACAACAACATCAACGCCAACAACCGCATCACCAACAACCAGAACAAGTGGCAGCACAACACCGTGCATCGCGATGGCGTGCCCTATCGTGACAACCGCAGCCGCGCCCAGTATGGCCGGCAGCTGGACGGTGCGGCTCAGCGTGACGCCTATCGCGGCGACAACGCGCAGCGGGCGCAGGCTCGGGAACGGGCGCGCAGTTCGATGGACAGAGCCGGTTTTGAACGCCCCGCCACCAGCAATCGGGAAGCCCGCAATCAAGTCCGCGAAGCGCAATCCGCCAATGTCGGCAACCGCCTGCAAGGTGGTGCGGACAGACCCAGAGCCGCCGACCGCGCTCAAGCCAACACGCGGGAGGCGCGCCAGCCGGGCGTTAATCAACGTGACAACCGTGCGTCTCAGGCCCGACCCGCCGCGGGCAGTGCGCGAAACAACGCCTTTGCCGGTGCGCGCGCTCCGTCACAGACCCGAGTGCAGGCTGATCGCGGCCGGGCCAGCCAGATTTCTGCGCAACGTCCCAACACCTCCCGCGCCGCCGGACATCAGATCAGCCGGCCGTCCGGCGGAGGCATGCGCCAGAGAGGAGGTGGCCGCCGATGAACATTCATTCTCTGGTCAGGAGCTGCCTGACCCTCGCTGCCGGCCTCGCATTCTCGACCTTCGTCTCGGCCCAGCAAGTATTTCCAACCCCGGAAAAAGCCGCTGACGCCTTCGTCGAAGCCCTCGGTACGCAACACGCCGACCAAAAACGCCTGACCGAACTGCTGGGCGAGGAATGGCACAGCTTCATTCCCCGTGAAGGCGTGCAGCGCAGCGATGTCGATGCCTTCCTGCAGCAATACCTCGAACAGCACACGCTGGAAAAGACCGGCGACAGCAAGGCCGTGCTCTCCGTCGGGCCCGATCACTGGACGCTGCCCATCCCGCTCATCAAAGACAAAACCGGCTGGCGCTTCGACATGAACGCCGCAAAGGCCGAAATCCGTGCCCGCCGCATCGGCCGCAACGAACTGGCGGCAGTGCAATCGGCGCTGGCCTACCACGATGCGCAAATGGACTACGCCTCGGAAGACCGCGACGGCGACGGCGCCCTCGAATACGCACAGAAAATCTTCAGCTCCCCCGGCAAACACGACGGCCTCTATTGGCCAGAAGACGACACCAACCAGATCAGCCCCCTCGGCCCTGCCTTTGGCCAGGCCATCAACGACGAAGACTGGCACGGCTACCACTTCCGCATCCTCGACGCCCAAGGCCCGTCAGCCCCGGGCGGCGCCTATAGCTATCTGATTGGAGACAAGATGAGCCGCGGATTCGCCTTGATCGCCTGGCCTGCGAAGTATGCCGACACCGGGGTGATGAGCTTCATGATCAGCCATGAGGGCCAGGTGTTTCAGAAGGACCTCGGGCCGGATGGGGAGAAAGTGGCGAAGGCAATGAAGCGGTTTGATCCGGATGATAGTTGGGAGGTGGTGGATTTGGGGCAGAAGTAGTTGGGGGTATCGAATTGCGTTGGATCAGAAACGAAAAAGCCCCGTAGCTTCTCAGCTACGGGGCTTTTTCTATGTATGGCGGAGAGATAGGGATTCGAACCCTAGGTACCGGTGAAGGTACAACGGATTTCGAATCCGTCCCATTCGGCCACTCTGGCATCTCTCCAACGGCGCGCATCATAACAACACTTTTAGCGAAAGCAAACCCTCTTTCGAAAATTTCTCCGTGCTATCAGATGCTTGCGTCGATTAAAGCGGTACGCCCAGACGGTTGGCGACTTCTTCGTAGGCTTCGATGACGTCACCGAGGCCCTGGCGGAAGCGGTCCTTGTCCATCTTCTTCTTGGTGTCCTTGTCCCACAGACGGCAGCCGTCCGGGCTGAACTCGTCGCCCAGGACGATGGAGCCGTCGCTGAACACGCCGAATTCAAGCTTGAAGTCCACCAGCAGCAGGCCTGCGTCGTCGAACAGTTTGCTCAGGACTTCGTTGACCTTGAGCGACAGTTCTTTCATGCGCGCCAGTTGCTCGGCGGTGCCCCAGCCGAACGCCACGACGTGGGATTCGTTGATGAACGGGTCGCCCTTGGCGTCGTCCTTCAGGAACAGTTCGAAGGTGTACGGGTTGAGCTTCATGCCCTCCTCGACGCCCAGACGCTTGACCAGGCTGCCGGCGGCGTAGTTACGCACGACGCACTCGACCGGGATCATGTTGAGTTTTTTCACCAGCACTTCGTTGTCGGCCAGCAGCTTGTCGAACTGGGTCGGAATGCCAGCCGCTTCGAGTTTCTGCATGATGAAGGCGTTGAACTTGTTGTTCACCATGCCTTTGCGGTCGAGCTGCTCGATGCGCTTGCCGTCGAACGCCGAAGTGTCGTTGCGAAACAGCAGGATCAAGCGGTCAGCGTCGTCGGTCTTGTAAACCGATTTGGCTTTGCCGCGGTAGAGTTCTTCACGTTTTTCCATGATGGGCTCCGCTTGCTAAGTAGATGGGCTAGGCGATGTGGCGCCAGTCGAGCCCTGAATCTTGATCGGCCAGTTGCAGCCAGTCCGGGTCGCACCCGAGGGTGTCGACAAAACATTGCCGGGCCAGCTGCGGCAGGTTGTTCTTGCTGCTCAGATGGGCCAGGACCAGGTGTTGCAGGCCTTGCCAGCCCAACTCGGCCACCAGGAATGCCGCCTGATGGTTGTTCAAATGTCCCAGCTCGCCGCCCACCCGCTGCTTGAGAAAGTACGGGTAATGACCACGGGCCAGCATGTCGCGACAGTGATTGGACTCGATCATCAACGCATCAAGGTCCCGATAACCGTCCAGCACCCGCTCGCAGTAAGAGCCCAGGTCAGTCAGCAGGCCGAAGCGCCGCTCACCGTCACTGAACACGTACTGGGTCGGTTCCTGCGCATCATGGGCCACGGCAATGACCCCGATGTTCAGAGCACCGATCTGCAGTTGCTCGCCACCAGTCACGAAACCGGCAGGTTCAATCGGTTTGCGCATCCCGCGCAGTGTGCCGCGACTGAGGTAGACAGGCAGATTGTAGCGCCGAGACAGCAAACCCACGCCATGCACGTGGTCGGCATGTTCGTGGGTTACGAGTATCGCGCTCAGTTGCGCCGGGTTCACACCCAGGCGCAACAGGCGTTTTTCGGTTTCCCGCAGGGAAAAACCACAATCCACCAGCACATACGTATCAGCACTGGCGATCAGCGTGCCGTTCCCTTGGCTACCGCTGCCGAGAACGGCAAAACGCATTGGATCAGCCCAGGTTGTCCTGAATCACGCTCAACACTTTGCGAGCCACATCGGCCGGCGCAACGGTGTTGATGTTTTTCTCGACGGTCACCTGAACGTTCTCGCCGACCTTGCTCAGGCGAACCTGATAGCGCTCGGCGCGGGCTTCAACTTCTTCCTTGGTCGGCGCGCTGCCGAACAGGCTGCTGAAGAAACCAGGCTTCTCGTCTTTCTTCTCGGCCTTTTCGGACAAGTTGATGTAGTAGAGACCCAAGCTGCGGTTGATGTCTTCAACGCGCCATTCGCCCTGCTCCAGCGCACGACCGACGCTCGACCAGGCACGATCCAGGTCCGTACCGACGTTCAGTACCGGGTTGCCGCTGCCGTCTTCACTCAGGCTGACACGGCTCGGGGTATCGAAATCACGCGAAGCCAGCATCGACACCGAACCACCCTTCTCGGAGGTACGGCTCATGCTTGCGAGCATGTCGTCGACCAGCGCAGCGTCCAGGCCAGTGTTGACCGAACGGTTGGTGAAATCGACATTGGCGGTGCTGCCGGCAGGACGCTCGGCGCTGACCACATAGACTTCACTGGTGTTGCGCTGCACGCCTGGCTCGATGCGCACCCGCACGCGGGTTTCGCTGTCGTTGCTGACGCCGGCGGCGCTCAGGCGCTTGGCCATGGCGGCGGACAGTTCGTCGGAATGCTGCCAGGTAGTGGTGAATTCACCGGTTTGCGGGCGCTGTTCATCCAGACGGAAACCGTTGTCCTGGAAGTACTGCACCGCCACTGGCCAGACTTCGGCCGGTGGGTGCTGGGCCATGACCCAACGCGAATCACCGCTCTTCTGCAGCGAGTAGTCGCTGGCGTCGGCAACGGTCGACAGGGGTTGAGGGCGCGGAACGATGTATTCACCCTTGGCGGTGTCGTCGGCCACGTTGCGCGGGATCGGCAGCAGCGGATCCAGGCGCTTGGAGGTGCTGACATCCGGTGGCAGTTGCATCGGTGCAGTCTGTTGCGCTTCCAGGTAATCGCTACCACGGTCACGGAAATAACCTTCCGGGCCCCAGACCCATCCGCAGCCACTGGTGCTGGAGATAATCAAGGCAAGTGCGGAAAGTCCGGCCATTCGCTTCATGCGTTGTACTTCCTCAATTAAACCAGGACGCTGCACTGGCGCAGGGCCGAGCGCAACGTTTCATGACAAGGTGTGCTCAGCCAGGTCAGCGGCAGGCGGATGCCTTCGTGCATCAGGCCCATTTCGACCAAAGCCCACTTCACAGGAATCGGGTTGGCTTCGATGAACAGGTCCTTGTGCAGCGGCATCAGTTTTTCGTTGATGGCCCGTGCGGTCTCGGCGTCGCCCTTGAGCGCGGCCTCGCACAGGTCGGCCATTTCGCGCGGGGCGACGTTGGCGGTGACGGAGATGTTGCCCTTGCCGCCCAGCAGAATCAGCTCGACTGCGGTCGGATCATCGCCGGACAGCACGATGAAGTCCTTGCTCACGCCGTCGATGATCGCCTTGGCGCGTTTCAGGTCGCCGGTCGCTTCCTTGATGCCGATGATGTTCGGCACGGTGGACAGGCGGATCACGGTCTCGGCCTGCATGTCGCAGGAGGTGCGGCCGGGAACGTTGTAGAGAATCTGCGGGATGTCGACCGCTTCGGCGATGTGCTTGAAGTGCTGGTACAGGCCTTCCTGGGTCGGCTTGTTGTAGTACGGGACGACCAGCAGGCAGGCATCGGCGCCGGCTTCTTTGGCATTGCGGGTCAGCTCGACAGCTTCGCGGGTCGAGTTGGCGCCGGTACCGGCGATCACCGGAATGCGACCGGCAACCTGTTTGACCACGGCTTTGATGACGGCGATGTGTTCTTCTACATCAAGGGTTGCCGACTCGCCGGTGGTGCCGACCGCGACAATGGCATGAGTGCCGTTCTTGAGATGGAAGTCCACGAGTTTGCTGAGGCTGTCCCAGTCAAGACGCCCTTGTGCATCCATGGGTGTGACCAGTGCCACCATACTGCCCGCAATCATGAAACCGCTCCTGCCGGAAAAAGAGAGCGGTAATGGTACTGGCGCCAAGATGCTTGCACAAGCGAAGTACTGTGCCGCCATTCCCCTTGGCGCCGCTTTTCGCTACCCTTCAGACTTTGATCGGTACTGATCAGCTTGTACGCCGGGTTCCAGTCTCCCGTTTCGGCCTCCCGGGCCCCGTTCCAGTGTCGTTGCCGTACGCTTCCTTGTTGATGGAGCCGTAACGCCACACGAATCGGGCCTTCCGGACAGTCATTGCCCCGGCAATCAACGCCCTCTCCCTACCGACCGCTCATCGCTTTAGGAATGCTGCATGTCCACCCCCACAGTTCGCGAACAATTCCTTGTCATCAGTGCCCTCGGCGCCAATCCCATGGAGCTGACCAACGTCCTGTGCCGCGCCAGCCATGAAAACCGCTGCGCGGTGGTCACCTCGCGCCTGACCCGCCACGGCGAGTGCAGCGCGCTGGTGCTCGAAGTCTCCGGCAGCTGGGACGCCCTGGCTCGCCTTGAAGGCAGCCTGCCGGTGCTGGCCAAGCGTCATGCGTTCACCGTCAACGTGGTGCGCAGCGCCGCCCTGGAAAACCGTCCGCAAGCCCTGCCGTACGTGGCTTACGTGTCTTCGGCGTACCGTCCGGACATCATCAACGAGCTGTGCCAGTTCTTCATGGATCACAACGTCGAGCTGGAAAACCTGACGTGCGATACCTATCAGGCACCGCAGACCGGCGGCACCATGCTCAACGCCACGTTCACCGTGACCCTGCCCGCCGGCACCCAGATCAGCTGGCTGCGCGACCAGTTCCTGGATTTCGCCGACGCCATGAACCTGGATGCACTGATCGAACCGTGGCGCCCACAGAACCCAATGTAAGGAAGCTTTCATGGCCGTTGTCATCGACCAACCGGTTACGGATTTCGAAGCACCTGCCACCAGCGGGCAGACTGTCAGCCTGTCGGCCCTCAAGGACAAGCAAGTGGTGATCTACTTCTATCCGAAGGACAGCACCCCGGGCTGCACGACCGAAGGCCAGGGATTTCGCGATCAATACGCAGCATTCAAGGCTGCCAACACGGAAATCTTCGGGATTTCCCGCGACAGCCTGAAGTCCCACGAGAACTTCAAGTGCAAGCAGGAGTTTCCGTTCGAGCTGATCAGCGACAAGGACGAAGCCGTCTGCCAGCTGTTCGACGTGATCAAGCTGAAAAAACTCTACGGCAAGGAATACCTGGGCGTTGATCGCAGCACCTTCCTGATCGACAAGAACGGTGTACTGCGTCAGGAATGGCGCGGTGTGAAGGTACCAGGACATGTCGATGCAGTGCTGGCTGCTGCTCAGGCGCTGAACAAGGCCTGATGTTGTCGGCGCCCTTGCGGGCGCCGATTCATTCTCAAAGCAGCGGCGCCACCACCGGCTCCTTGCGCGGCCAGGCATCAAGCACAGCCTTGAACAGCGTTGCCAGCGGAATCGCGAAGAACACGCCCCAGAATCCCCACAACCCGCCGAACAACAGCACCGCGCAGATGATTGCCACCGGGTGCAGGTTGACCGCTTCGGAAAACAGCAACGGCACCAGCACGTTGCCATCCAGCGTCTGGATGATCCCGTAAACCGCCATCAGATAGATGAACTGATCACTCCAGCCCCACTGGAACAGCGCAATTAGCAGCACCGGCACGGTCACCACCACGGCGCCGACATACGGCACCACCACCGATACGCCGACCAACAGGGCCAGCAGCGCCGCGTAGTTGAGACCCAGTGCGACGAAAGCGATATAGGTCACGCCGCCACAGATCACGATTTCGATGACCTTGCCGCGAATGTAGTTGGCGATCTGCCGGTTCATTTCCTCGGCGACCCGGGTGATCAGCGCCCGCTCACGCGGCAAATAGCCGCGCACCCACTCGCCGATCATTGCCCGATCCTTGAGGAAGAAGAACACCAGGATCGGCACCAGCACCAGATAGATCATGATGTTCACCAGCAGCGGCAGGCTCGACAACGAGAATGTCAGCGCCCACTGGCCGAACTTGCCGATCTCGCCTCGCGCTGCTTCGATGGCTTGCAGTACCTGCTCGTCGGAGACCAGATGCGGATAGCGCTCGGGCAGCAACAACAGCAGCGATTGCCACTTGGCGAGCATCCCAGGCAATTCGTTGAACAGGGTGATCAACTGATGCCAGAGCAACGGCAGCACCACGACGATGAACACCATCAGCACGCCCATGAACAGCGCAAACACCAGACCGACCGCCGCGCCGCCGGGTACGCGCAGGCGTTCGAGCGTGACCACCAGCCCCTGCATCAGGTACGCCAGCACCATCCCGGCCAGCACCGGCGCGAGCATTCCGCCCAGCGTCAGCACCGCGGTGAAGGCGAGAAACAGCAAAACCGCCAGCACCACCGCTTCCTCATCGGAGAAGTAGCGCTGAATCCAGTCGCGCAACACTTTGAACATCAATTTTCCTTAGGTCATTTACGCGGTCGGTTTCAGGCTTTTTTCAGCCAGTAACGGTAGACACCCGCCTCGTCTTCTTCACGCAGCAGCGTATGACCGGCCAACTTGGCAAAGGTGCGAAAGTCGCGCTGCGAGCCTGCATCCGTGGCAATTACCTTGAGTACCGCGCCACTAGGCAGCTTGTTCAGCTCCATCTTGGCCTTGAGCAACGGCAACGGACAATTCAGGCCACTGGCGTCCAGTTCACAGTCATGGGCTACAGCGTCGGTCATGCGTCACTCCGGATCAGGTGGTCAGGCTGCCTAGAATATCTGGTCGCAGGCCCGGTGTCCGGCTACAGTAAGGTCTTTGTCGACTAAGGCTTTGTGCATGACATTTCTGCGCCCTACCCTGCTGACGCTCGCTTGCCTGCTCGCCTCACCGGGCTTCGCCGACGACCTGCCGTCACTCGGTGACGCCAGCTCTGCCATCGTCTCGCCACAACAGGAATATCAACTGGGTCGCGCCTGGCTGGCCTTGCTGCGCAGCCAGGTTTCGCAGCTCAACGATCCACAGCTCAAGGACTACGTCGAGTCCAGCGTCTATAAGCTGGTGGAAACCAGCCAGGTCAATGACCGACGCCTGGAATTCATCCTGATCAACAGCCCGCAGCTCAACGCCTTTGCGGCGCCGGGCGGGATTGTCGGGGTCAACGGCGGTCTGTTCCTCAATGCCCAGACCGAGGGCGAATATGCCTCGGTACTGGCTCACGAACTGGCTCACTTGTCCCAACGCCACTTCGCCCGAGGCGTCGAGGCTTCGCAGCGGATGCAGGTGCCGATGATGGCGGCGCTGCTGGCCGGTATCGTGATCGCTGCTGCCGGCGCAGGCGATGCCGGGATTGCAGCGATTGCCGGCACCCAGGCGGCGGCGATTCAGGAACAACGGCGCTTCTCGCGCCAGAACGAGCAGGAAGCCGACCGCATCGGCATCCTCAATCTGGAGAAGGCAGGCTACGATCCGCGCTCGATGCCGACCATGTTCGAGCGTTTGATGCGCCAGTATCGTTTCGACGCCAAGCCGCCGGAATTCCTGCTGACTCACCCGGTCACCGAATCGCGTATCGCCGACACCCGCAACCGCGCCGAACAGGCTAAACCCGGCGGCATCGAAGACAGCAAGCGCTACCAACTGATCCGCGCGCGGGTGCAGTTGACCTACGAAGAAACACCGGGCCTTGGTGCCAAGCGCTTCCGCGCGCAACTGGATGAGAACCCTAAAAACGACGTGGCTCGCTATGGTCTGGCGATCGCCCAGATCAAGGGCGGTCAGTTGAACGAAGCACGGGAGAATCTCAAGCAACTGCTGGAGAAATCGCCGAACGAGATCATCTACAACCTGGCGCAGGTCGATCTGGACATCACCAACAATAAGTTGGCCGATGCCCAGTCACGCGTTGACCGGATGCTCAGTCAGTATCCAGGCAACTACCCGCTGAACCAGGTACGCGTCGATCTGCTGCTGAAACAAAATCGTACCGCCGATGCGGAGAAGGCGCTGGAAGGTTTGTTGAAATCGCGTCCGGACGATCCGGACGTCTGGTATCAGGTTGCAGAAACACGCGGACTGTCCGGCAACATCATTGGCCTGCATCAGGCCCGTGCCGAATATTTCGCGCTGGTCGGCGATTACCGCCAGGCCATCCAGCAACTGGACTTCGCCAAGCGCAAGGCAGGCAGCAACTTCCCGCTGTCCTCACGCATCGATGCCCGCCAGCGCGAACTGATGGAGCAGGAGCGCATGGTCAAGGACATGATGGGTTAAGCCCGCGCTGCGACAAATTCCGGACACAAAAAAACCGCCTCTTTCGAGGCGGTTTTTTTACTTCTTCGATAACTGGATCATTCAGCCAGTTTGAAGGTGATGAAGCTGGCACGGCCCTGACGCAGAACGCGCATCGACACCGAACGGTTTTTCGGCAGCGCCTTGGCGATCTCGGCGAACTCCTTGGAAGAACCAATGGCCTGATTGTTCAGGTGCGTGATGATGTCGCCCGGTTGCAGACCGATCAGGGCTGCAGGACCGTCCTGCACTTCCTTGATCACCACACCGCCCTTCAGATCGTAGGTTTTCTTCTGCTCGGCGCTCAGCTCGGCAACCGATACACCCAGACGATTGCTGCTGGTTTCAGCACCAGATTTTGGCAGAGCATCCAGTTCCTTGTCTTCATCTGGAATGGCGCCGACAGTCAGCTCGACATTCTTGCGCTTGCCGTCGCGAATCACTTCGAGATTGGCTTTGGCGCCAGCCTTCAAAGCACCCACCAGATGTGGCAAGTCAGCGGACATGACGATCGGTTGACCGTTCATGCTCAGAATCACGTCACCCACTTGCAGACCGCCCTTGGCAGCCGGGCCGTCATCCTGAATCTGTGCAACCAGCGCACCGGCCGGTTTATCCAGACCGAACGACTCGGCCAGATCCTTGTTCACTTCCTGGATGACGACGCCCAACCAGCCACGGCTGACTTTGCCGCCACTTTTCAGCTGATTTGAAACGTCCATGGCCACGTCGATCGGAATGGCGAACGACACGCCCATGAAGCCACCGGAACGGGTATAGATCTGCGAGTTGATCCCAACCACTTCACCGTTCAGGTTGAACAGTGGGCCACCGGAGTTACCCGGGTTGATCGGCACGTCGGTCTGGATGAATGGCACGTAGTTTTCGTTCGGCAGACTGCGGCCGACGGCACTGACGATGCCTTGGGTCACGGTGTGGTCAAAGCCGAATGGCGAACCGATTGCGACCACCCATTGACCGGCTTTCAGGTCCTGGGATTTGCCGAGTTTCAGCACTGGCAGATCCTTGCCTTCGATTTTCAGCAGCGCCACGTCAGAGCGTGGGTCGGTGCCGATCAGCTTGGCTTTCATTTCACTGCGATCAGCCAGACGGACGAGAATTTCATCGGCATCGGCGATTACGTGGTTGTTGGTCAGGATGTAGCCATCCGGCGAAATGATGAAGCCCGAACCCAACGATTGCGCTTCGCGCTGACGATCACCACGCGGAGAACGCTGTTGCGGCGGCATGCCCCGCTCGAAGAACTCGCGCAGCATCGGTGGCAAGCCTTCCAGGTCAGGCATCTGCTGGTTCACTTTGCGATCCGGCAGCTTTTGCGTGGTACTGATGTTCACCACCGCAGGCGAGGCCTGTTCGACCAGTTGGGTGAAATCAGGCAGGTTTGCCGGGCTGGCCGCGTCAGCCGCCTGGACTGCAGGAACAGCCTGACCGAGCACCAGCACGGTGGCGAAAATGGAGAGATAAGACTTCAAGCTTGGTATCGACATACAGCTCCCGTTACGACGAGCAGGGTTAAGCGATATGGAGCAAGGAACACCGGAAACCACAGGCCGGCATTTTTGTTCCGGGAACAACAAACAAGGCCAGAGCCGAGAGGCTCTGACCTATAAAAAATTTTCGGGTGTTTTGCAAATGAAAATGCTCAGCAAACATTTCACGTCTCGACGACGAAGTGGAGATAGCTGGAATCAGCTCACTGCTTGCTGGTTGCAGCGCCATCATTGCGCATCGACAGGGCAATCCGTTCGGCGGTCCCGATTGGAATCTCGCCAACCACCGTCACCATCATTTCGCCTTGAGGCGTTGTCAGACGGCGGGATACGGCAACGGTCGGGCCCAGTTGAGTCCGGGTATCGGTGACAGTTGCGCCGTTCAGCGGCTCGAGAAACACGGAGAAGCGGGCAAGACCATCGTCATACATCAGGCTGTTGACCTGGGTCTTGGTTTCCGGATCCTTGTGCGAGGAACTGCTGGTGAGTTCGAAGCCAGGAGGCAGCCAGTCGGAACGCCAGACCTGTGCGGTTTTGACCGCAGAAGCCTTGTCGCTGTCGAGCGTGACTGTCTTGCAATCGGAGTTGGCTTGCAGGTCTTTATCGGATGGTACTTCAGAGGTATCCAGCCGCGTAAACTGGAATCTCTCAAGCAACTGCCCCTTGTCGTTCAACAGCAGCGACTTGAGCGGCAGGCCCGTTTCCTTGTCCAGATGCAGTTCGAAACCGTAGCGGTGCTGATCACGCGGCGTCAGCGATACGATCACCGCTTCACGCCCGGCCACGCGCGACTTGCCAATGACGGCAAGCTCATACCAGTTCTTCAGCTTTTGGGGATCGAGAGGGCGAGCGGCGGAATTGGGAGAATCCCCCAGACCCGCAATCAGGGTGCCGCTGACGCATTGAGTATGTCCATCAATGCGCACGACTTCCTGAGCCGAACCGTCGAGCTGAAGCAAACGCTCTCGGACCTGGCCATTCTGGACGCGATGCCAGATGTTGTGGGTAGAAAAGCTACCGTTACGCTCGTAAACGAATGTGCCGTGAAAGCTTTGCTGCTGCTCGGCCTGGCCCAGGCGGGTCAACCAGTCCTGAGCCTCGTCGGCGTGGGCTGGAACAATGAACCAGCCGCTGAGCAGAAGCGAAAGTAGAGGTATGGCGCGCATGATCCCCCTTAACGGTTTTCCAGGCTTGCTGCACGTGCATATGGCAGCGCGCTCTCGGTGCCTTTCAAGGCAGCCTGTTGAGCATGTTGACGCAGGTAACCTGGCAGACGCTGATCGTGCCAGCCTGGCTGACCTTGCAGTACGCCATTGGCCATTGGGCCAGTAGCTTCCGAACTCTCATTATAGCCTGCCAATACCGCCGGGCCTTTGACCTGAGGGGTAGCCAGCACTGGCTGATTGGATTGCTGAGCGAGTTCGACGCCGGCGATTTCGTCCTGGTTGTACAGACGAACACCTGCCAGTACAGCAACGGTCACCGAAGCGGCTACAGCCAGACGACCGAGGCTGCGCCATGGGCCGCGTGTCACTTTGGCAGGGGTCGCTTCGTCTTCCAGCGCAGCTGAAACCGCCGCAGCGAGATCCAGACGTGGAAGCAACAGATCCTTGTGCATGGCTGCCCGAGCGATCTGGTAACGAGCCCAGGTTTCACGGGTTTCAACGTCGTCCAGTGCATTGAGCACTCGACGCAATTCCAGTTCGTCCGCTTCGTTATCCATCACTGCGGACAGCGATTCCTGCAGGGCTTCACGACTCATGGCGTTCCTCTCTTGGCTGTCGCCGCTGTCTTTAGTTTTCCTGCAACAACGGTTGCAGGGCTTTATCGATGGCCTCCCGGGCGCGGAAAATCCGGGAGCGCACGGTACCAACCGGACATTGCATGACGCTCGCGATGTCCTCGTAACTCAGACCATCGAATTCGCGCAAAGTTAACGCCGTGCGCAAATCCTCTGGCAGCTGCTGAATGGTTCGATGGACGGTGCCTTCGATCTCATCCCGCAGCAATGCACGTTCAGGAGACTCGAGATCTTTCAGGCCGTGATCGCCATCGTAGAACTCTGCATCCTCGGAACTTACATCGCTATCCGGCGGCCGACGGCCGCGTGAAACCAGATAGTTCTTCGCCGTGTTAATGGCGATGCGGTACAGCCACGTATAAAACGCACTGTCGCCGCGGAAATTTCCAAGCGCTCGATACGCCTTGATAAAGGCTTCTTGTGCGACGTCCTGGGCTTCATGGGTGTCGTGCACAAAACGCACGATCAACCCGAGAATTTTGTGCTGATACTTCAGCACCAACAGATCGAAAGCTCGCTTGTCGCCACGCTGAACGCGTTCGACCAGCTGCTGATCCTCTTCCTGGGTTAGCATGAACACTCCTCGATAAACTCAGAGGAGGCTTGCATGACCAAACGACCGGACTTGCAAACATAGACTCGGGCTTTTCGCAAAAGTTCTCCCCCTCCAAGCAAGTTTCCTGCGGGCTCTGATTTGGCACGCACGAAAAACGCAGCGCGGGATGAACCGGCTGCGCGAATAATCTTGTCATCGGCTCGCCGGCAAGAACCCAACCGCAGGTTCCGCATTGAAGCCGACACTGTCCCTTGTTTCGGGCAACTGTCTATTGATCTTGGGCCTTTGGCAAAAGTTCCAAATATTTATAGACGTGCCGCGCCGACATTGTGCAACCGTGAGCGGAAAAAGCGTGTTTCATCTGCGATACAGTCGCTTTTTCCCAAAACCGCTGAAAAAAACATCCGACAAAGCGTCGGTATTTCTCCGTCACGGTAGTTTCACAATGCCATATCGGCCCGGCTATTGTGCCGCCCCACCCCTCTATATACTAGTGGGCTGTGTGGCTGTCTCGACTCGCCCATCCGCCTGTCCTGCGCCAACCCCGACCCGGGTCGCTTTGAGCGGAATCCTGAAATGAGCCAACAGTTTCAACACGATGTTCTGGTGATTGGCAGCGGCGCTGCCGGTTTGAGTCTCGCGCTGACCCTGCCCGGTCACTTGCGCATCGCCGTACTGAGCAAAGGCGACCTCGCCAACGGCTCGACCTATTGGGCCCAGGGTGGCGTCGCGGCCGTGCTGGATGATACCGACACCGTCGAATCCCACGTCGATGACACCCTGAATGCCGGCGGCGGCCTGTGCCATGAAGACGCCGTGCGTTTCACCGTCGAGCACAGCAAGGAAGCGATCCAGTGGCTGATCGACCAGGGCGTGCCCTTCACTCGTGACGAACAGTCCGGCACAGAAGATGGCGGCTTTGAATTCCACCTCACCCGCGAAGGCGGCCACAGCCATCGACGGATCATCCACGCCGCCGATGCCACTGGCGCTGCGATCTTCACAACCCTGCTGGCCCAGGCCAAAGAACGCCCGAACATCGAGTTGCTCGAACAGCGGGTAGCGGTCGATCTGATCACCGAGCGTCGGCTGGGGCTGGAAGGCGAACGCTGCCTGGGCGCCTACGTGCTCAACCGCAAAACCGGGGAAGTCTATACCTTCGGGGCACGCTTCGTGATCCTGGCGTCCGGCGGCGCTGCCAAAGTCTATCTCTATACAAGCAACCCGGACGGTGCCTGCGGTGATGGCATCGCCATGGCCTGGCGTTCGGGCTGCCGGGTTGCGAACCTGGAGTTCAACCAGTTCCACCCCACCTGCCTCTATCACCCGCAAGCCAAGAGTTTCCTGGTGACCGAAGCCCTGCGTGGTGAAGGCGCTCATTTGAAGCTGCCGAACGGCGAACGCTTCATGCAGCGCTTCGACTCACGTGCAGAACTGGCGCCACGGGACATCGTCGCCCGCGCCATC
The DNA here is from genome assembly GCF_059423925.1 of Pseudomonas sp. GW458-11-26-14-LB4. Taxonomy (NCBI): domain Bacteria; kingdom Pseudomonadati; phylum Pseudomonadota; class Gammaproteobacteria; order Pseudomonadales; family Pseudomonadaceae; genus Pseudomonas; species Pseudomonas sp. GW458-11-26-14-LB4. Next base: position 84,904 of record NZ_JBWKYU010000002.1, on the reverse strand, counting down.
GACCACGAAATGAAGCGTCTGGGTGTCGACTGCGTCTACCTCGATATCAGCCACAAACCCGAAGCCTTCATCAAATCGCACTTCCCGACCGTCTACGAGCGCTGCCTCGGATTCGGCATCGACATCACCAAGCAACCGATCCCGGTCGTGCCGGCGGCGCATTACACCTGCGGCGGCGTGATGGTCGATCAACAGGGCCGCACCGACGTGCCCGGTTTGTACGCCATCGGCGAAACCAGCTTCACCGGCCTGCACGGCGCCAACCGCATGGCCAGCAACTCGCTGCTCGAATGCTTCGTCTACGCCCGATCGGCGGCGGCGGACATTCTCGAGCAACTGCCCGACGTCGCGATCCCGCGCGCCCTGCCCGCCTGGGACGCCAGCCAGGTGACCGACTCCGATGAAGACGTGATAATCGCCCACAACTGGGACGAATTGCGGCGCTTCATGTGGGACTACGTGGGCATCGTGCGCACCAACAAGCGCCTGCAACGGGCCCAGCATCGCGTGCGTTTGCTGCTGGACGAAATCGACGAGTTCTACAGCAACTATAAAGTCAGCCGTGACCTGATCGAGTTGCGCAACCTGGCGCAGGTAGCGGAACTGATGATCCGCTCGGCCATGGAGCGCAAGGAAAGCCGTGGCCTGCATTACACCCTCGACTACCCGGACCTGCTGCCCGAAGCACTCGACACTATTCTGGTGCCGCCCACCTACGTCGGCTGAACTTGAGGCGTACCCGCAGGCGTCGGTGCAGATCCGCCGCCTGCGCATCCCGGGGCACGCAGATCAACCTGACCCGCCACTCACCGCGCAATCGAAAGCGCAGCACCACGATCAGTGGCAGCGCCAGACTGTCCGGGCGCAATTGCACCGCCTGCCAGCCATCGGCCCGATTCCACAGTTGCCAGCCATCGGCGTCCCGGCGCAATCCGCAGAATGCCTTGGGATGACTCAGCAGGATCTGCCGCGGCAACACCCAGGCAGCATGGGCGAGACACGCGAAAACCCCGAGCAACCCGACCCAGAATGGAATCGATAACAGAAACAGAGAACCCAGCGCGAATGCCTGGGCCAGAAGATACGCCGCCAGCAACTGCCGTGAGGCATGCCAGCGGCATTCAAACGTGTTACTTGGGCTGGACACGATCCAGAATCATGCGAACCATGCGTTGCAGTTCAGGATCTTCCGATTCGCTGCGCTCCATGAACCAGCCGAACATGTCCTGATCCTCGCACTCGAGCAGGCGGACATACAGCGCGCGATCCACCTCGTTCAGATTGGCGTAGACCTCTTTCACGAACGGCACCAGCAACACGTCAAGCTCAAGCATGCCGCGACGGCTGTGCCAAAAGAGGCGATTCAGTTCAACTTGTTCGACCATGGAGCCCTCCTCAAATAGGCCGCAAGTATACAGGCCCGAAGCGGGCCGAACAGTCGGCTTTGGTCGGGCACCACCGATCCTTTATCAACTACCCATTTCAACACCACCCCCTTATGATGTGCCCCAGTCTATTTACCCTGCGATGACCCATGGCCGATTCTGCTTTTTTCTGCACCCTCTCTCATGAAGGCGTTCTCGCGGTTCGCGGCGCGGATGCCGGCAAATTCCTGCAAGGCCAGCTGACCTGCAACATCAATTACCTGAGTGATACCCAGGCCAGCCTCGGTGCCCGCTGCACGCAGAAAGGCCGAATGCAGTCGAGTTTCCGCATCGTGCTGGAAGGCGACGGCGTACTGCTGGCGATGGCCGGCGAGCTGCTGGAGCCGCAACTGGCGGATCTGAAAAAGTACGCGGTGTTCTCCAAATCGAAACTGACCGACGAAAGCGCCTCCTGGGTGCGCTTCGGTCTGGATCATGGCGATGCTGCCCTGAGCAGCCTGGGTCTGGAACTGCCGGCGAATACCGACAGCGTGGCTCGCCACGAAGGGCTGATCGCGATTCGCGTCTCCCCGAACCGTGCCGAACTCTGGGTGCCTGCCGATCAGGCCGACGGCATCAAAGGCAAGCTGTCCGCGCAGTTGAGCGAAGGCGAACTCAATCAGTGGCTGCTGGGCCAGATCCGCGCCGGCATCGGTCAGGTCATGCCGAGCACCCGCGAGCTGTTCATCCCGCAGATGCTCAACCTGCAAGCCGTCGGCGGCGTGAGCTTCAAGAAAGGCTGCTACACCGGTCAGGAAATCGTCGCGCGCATGCAGTATCTGGGCAAGCTCAAGCGTCGCCTGTACCGCGTGCAACTGGACGCCAGTGAATTGCCGGAGCCGGGTACCCCGCTGTTCGCCCCGAGCCACGGCAGTTCCATCGGCGAAGTGGTGCTGGCCGCCCGTGCCGAAAAGAATATTGAACTGCTGGCGGTGTTGCAGGCCGAAGCTGCCGACGCAGGCGATTTGCATCTGGGCACGGCCGAAGGTCCGGCGCTGCACTTGCTCGACCTGCCTTACGAACTGGATCGCGACCGCGAAATCCAGCGTTGATCGCAGCATTTGTTGCAACACCCTAGAGAAACGACATGAGTGAGCTGGCGGATAAGGTCCAACAGGATTTGGTTGAGGCCATCGATAACGATGACCTGGTTCTGCCAACGTTACCGGAAGTGGCCCTGCAGATTCGCAAGGCCGCTGAAGATCCGGACATCAGCGTCAGCGACCTGAGCAAAGTGATCGGCCGCGACACGGCGCTGTCGGCGCGCCTGATCAAAGTGGTCAACAGCCCGCTGCTGCGCGCCACCCAGGAAGTCACCGACCTGCACACCGCCATCACCCGGCTCGGCGTCAACTACAGCAGCAACCTGGCGATCGGTCTGGTGATGGAACAGATCTTCCACGCCCGCTCGGATGTGGTCGAACAGAAGATGCGCGAAGTCTGGCGCAAGAGTCTGGAGATCGCGGGGGTCAGCTACGCCCTGTGCCGTCGCTATACCCAGCTCAAACCCGATCAGGCCGCGCTCGGTGGACTGGTTCATCAGATCGGCGTGCTGCCGATCCTGACCTATGCCGAAGACCACTACGAATTGCTGTCCGATCCGGTCAGCCTCAACCATGTGATCGACCACATTCATCCGTTGCTCGGCGACAAGCTGCTGCGGGTCTGGGAGTTTCCGGAGCGTCTGGTGGAGCTGCCGGGGCTGTATCAGGACCTCAAGCGCGAATCGCAGCAGATCGATTACGTCGACATCGTGCAAGTGGCCAGCCTGTATTGCCACAAGGACACCGACCATCCGCTGGCCCGCATCGATCCGTTCAGCGTGCCGGCATTCCGCAAGCTTGGCATCGATCCGGAAAACAAGGCGCTGTGCGCCGATCTGGAAGAATCGCGGTCGATGTTCTACTGATCAACCGGCGACAAAACTCACCCGCACTTTCAAACCTGCCTGCTCGCCATCGTGCAGACTGATCTGCGCCAGATGCGCGCGGCAGATTTCCCCGACAATCGCCAACCCCAGCCCGGAACCGGCCACCTGCTGGTTGCGCCGGTAAAAACGTTCGAACACCCGATCCCGCTCTTCCAGCGGAATGCCCGGCCCATCGTCTTCAACCTCCAGCACCGCCGGCGCCGTAACCCGCAGAATCACGTTGCCGCCCGGCGGCGTGTGCGCCAGCGCGTTGTCCACCAGATTGCTCAGCAACTCGTTGAGCAATGTCGGTTCGCCACGCAGCCAGACCGGCTCGTCCGCTTCCAGCGCCAAGGCAACGCCGCGAGCATGAGCCAGCGGTGCCATGGCCATGCCCAGTTCCCGCGCCAACTGACTCAGATCGAGCAACTGCGCCCCGCCCTCGGCGATCGCCCGGGCGCCGTTTTCCACCCGGGCCAGCGACAACAACTGGTTGGCCAGATGGGTCAGGCGATCCGTGCTTTGCGCCGAGGATTCCAGTGTGTCGCGCCAGGTCTGCGGCTCGTTTGAGCGCAAGCCCAGTTCAAGTCGAGCCTTGAGTGCCGCCAGTGGCGTGCGCAGTTCATGGGCCGCATCGGCGATGAATTGCGCCTGCCGCTCGAATTGCCCGCGCAGGCGTTCGGTAAAGTGATTGAGCGCCCGCACCAGCGGCCACAACTCGTGTTGCACCTCGACCAGCGGCAACGGCCGCAGGTCATCGGGCTGACGCTCTTCCACTGCCGTGCGCAAACGCTCGATCGGCCGCAGCGCCGCACTCACCGCAAACCACACCAGCAACAACGCGCCAATCGCCAGCATCCCGAGCCGCAGCAAGGTATCGGCGGCCAGGCTGCGGGCCATGCTGACGCGCGCCTCGTCGGTTTCGGCGACGCGGATTTCCGCCATGCCGTTCATGTTCGGCTCGCTCACTGCCTTGAGCAGACTCACCACACGTACGTTCTGCCCCTGATACTTCGCGTCGTAAAAGCGCGCGAGGGCGGGATAGCTGTCGGTTCTCGGGGTGCCTGGCGGCGGGCCCGGCAGATTTTCATAGCCGGAAATCAACTTCTGGTTGATGTCGTTGACCTGGTAATAGATACGACCCGCGCTGTCGTAAGCAAACGTATCGAGCGCCACATACGGCACGTCGGCACTGAGACTGCCATCGCGCTGCGACAGACCGGCGGCGATGGTCCGCGCCGAGGCCAGCAGCGTGCGGTCATAGGCGGTGTCGGCGGCCTCGCGACCGTTCCAGTACGCGCTCAATCCGCTGGCGAGCATCAACACCACCAGCAGCAACGCGAGGTTCCACAGCAACCGCCAGCGCAGGCTGCTGGGCTTATGCATCGCGGCTTTCCAGCAGATAACCCAGACCGCGGAAGGTCACGATGGCCACCGAATGGCCGTCGAGCTTCTTGCGCAGGCGATGCACGTAGATTTCGATGGCGTCGGGGCTGGCCTCTTCGTCGAGACCGAACACCTGCGCAGCCAGTTGTTCCTTGCTCATCACCCGCCCCGGACGGGCGATCAGCGCTTCGAGCACCGCCTGTTCGCGGGAGGTCAGCGTCAGCAATTCATCGCCGAGGGTGAAGCGCCGGGTGTCGAGGTCATAGGCCAGCACACCACAACGCTGCTGGCGTTCGCCGCCGAGCACGCTGCGGCGCAGCAACGCCTTGACCCGCGCTTCGAGCTCAGTGAGTTCGAACGGCTTGGCCAGGTAATCATCGGCGCCGAGATTGAGCCCATGGACCCGATCCTTGACGTCGCTGCGGGCCGTCAACATCAGCACCGGCAGGTTCTTGCCCCGGGCCCGCAGACGCGCCAGCACTTCAAATCCGTCCATGCGCGGCAGGCCGACATCGAGAATCGCCACCGCGTATTCCTCGCTGCCCAAGGCCAGGTCGGCAGCCACGCCATCGTGCAAGACATCCACAGTCAGACCGGTGCTCTTGAGCGCCTGGGCGACGCTTTCAGCCAGCGGCAAATGGTCTTCGACGAGCAGGACACGCATGGATCTCTACCTCATTCAGGGATGGTCGGCGCCATTCTTTGCGGCGGAGTTTACAGCCGCAACCGCCACTGTGAAGCCCGAAAACACGCGAAAGAATACTGAAAGGTTAGCGAAAGGTTGGGCCGTTAGAGTCGTTTCACCGAAGGTCCCGACTGCCGACCTTCGCCGTTTTGCCTGTACTTGCACCGTAGCTTCAAAACGTAGCTCTCGAAAAACGCCACGATGCGTTTTCGCCAATAAGAACAATAACGAGGTACTGCACCATGCTGTCGACACAGCTTCAGGTTGACCCGTTTCATTCTTCCTCTCGAATTTCCCCGTTTTCGCTTGTCAGCGCCATCCTCGGCTGCGCGGCGTTCAACCCGTCCGGGTCTGAGCCTGATAGCCTGCGCGCGCGCAACTGCCGCACCTGAAACATCCCCAAAAACAACAACTCCCGTGGAGACACTCATGAACCGATCCCTGCGCCGTTTCGCCCTCGCCGCCGGTTGCGTGCTGTTCGCCGGCCAACTGATGGCCGAACCGAAACGTCCGGAATGCATCGCCCCCGCCTCCCCCGGCGGCGGTTTCGACCTGACCTGCAAACTGGCGCAAAGCGCGCTGGTCAACGAAAAACTGCTGACCAAACCGATGCGCGTGACCTACATGCCCGGCGGCGTCGGCGCGGTGGCGTACAACGCCGTTGTGGCGCAGCGTCCCGCCGATGCGGGCACTCTGGTGGCGTGGTCCAGCGGTTCGCTGCTGAACCTGGCCCAAGGCAAGTTCGGTCGGTTCGATGAAACCAACGTGCGCTGGCTGGCGGCGGTCGGCACCAGCTATGGCGCCATCGCGGTGAAAAACGATTCGCCCTACAAAACTCTCGACGATCTTGTGCAGGCGCTGAAGAAAGATCCGAGCTCCGTGGTCATCGGCTCCGGCGGTACCGTCGGCAGCCAGGACTGGATGCAGACTGCGCTGATCGCCAAAGCCGCCGGGATCAACCCACGCGACCTGCGCTACGTCGCCCTCGAAGGGGGCGGCGAGATCGCCACCGCCCTGCTTGGCGGCCACATTCAGGTCGGCAGTACCGACATCTCCGACTCTATGCCGCACATTCAGAGCGGTGACATGCGCCTGCTGGCCGTGTTTGCCGAGAAACGCCTGGACGAGCCGGAAATGAAGGACATTCCTACCGCGCGCGAGCAAGGCTACGACATCGTCTGGCCGGTGGTGCGCGGTTTCTACCTCGGGCCGAAAGTCAGCGATGAAGACTACGCCTGGTGGAAAGACTCCTTCGACAAACTGCTGGCCTCGGAAGACTTCGCCAAGCTGCGTGATCAGCGTGAACTCTTCCCGTTCGCCATGACCGGTCCCGAGCTGGACACCTACGTCAAGAAACAGGTGGCGGACTACAAGGTGCTGGCCAAAGAGTTCGGCCTGATTCAGTGATCGTCTCTGTCTAGCGTCCATGGCCCTCTCGCCGGGGCCATGGCAGGAGTTCCCTCATGCTTATTCAACGCATTTTTGCCTCAGTGCTGTTGCTGGCCTGCGCCGGCCTGGCGCTGATGGCGTGGCCGTATCAGGCGGCTTTTTCCTACGAACCGGTCGGTCCTCGGGCATTCCCTCTGTTGATGTTGGGCCTGATGAGCCTGGCGCTGCTGTACATGGTGTTTCGCCCGGCGCCGATCAAACACAGCGATGACGAGCCGCCGCTGGATCGCGAAACCCTGACCAAGATCGCGATCTGCGTCGCCCTGCTGCTGGTGTTTGCCGGTTTGTTCGAGCCGCTGGGCTTCATCCTCAGCAGCATTCTGATCGGCATTCCGATGGCGCGCCTGTATGGCGGGCGCTGGGTGCCCAGCGTCATTGTCACGACGCTGATGGCGATTGGTTTGTACGTGTTGTTCGACCGCGTGATGGACGTTCCGCTGCCCCTCGGCCTGCTCGACGTTCTGGAGAACTGATATGGATACTCTCGGTTATTTGGGTCAGGGCTTCGGCGTCGCGCTGAGTCCGTACAACCTGGTCACGGCCCTGACCGGCACGTTGATCGGCACCGTGGTCGGCTTGTTGCCGGGCCTGGGCCCGATCAATGGTGTGGCGTTGCTGATCCCGATCGCGTTCGCCCTCGGGCTGCCGCCGGAATCGGCACTGATCCTGCTGGCGGCGGTCTATCTGGGCTGCGAATACGGCGGCCGGATCAGCTCGATCCTGCTGAACATTCCGGGCGAAGCCTCCACCGTGATGACCACCCTCGACGGTTACCCGATGGCCCGCAAAGGCCTGGCCGGCGTGGCGCTGTCGTTGTCGGCGTGGAGCTCGTTCATCGGCGCCTTCATCGCCACCTGCGGCATGGTGCTGTTCGCCCCGCTGCTGGCGAAATGGGCGATTGCCTTCGGTCCGGCGGAATACTTCGTGTTGATGGTGTTCGCGATTGTCTGTCTCGGCGGCATGGCCGGTGACCGACCGCTGAAAACTTTCATTGCGGCGTTGATCGGCCTGTTCCTGTCCAGCGTCGGCATCGACGCCAACAGCGGCGTTTACCGTTTCACCGGCGACAACATTCACCTGACTGACGGCATTCAGTTCGTGGTGCTGGTACTGGGCCTGTTCTCGGTCAGCGAAATCCTCCTGCTGCTGGAAAAAACCCATCGCGGCCAGGAAGCGGTGAAAGCCACCGGGCGGATGATGTTCAACTTCAAGGAAGCGGCGTCGGTGTTCGTGGTGAACATCCGTTGCGGCCTGCTCGGCTTCATCATGGGCGTGTTGCCGGGTGCCGGTGCGACCCTCGCCAGCGCCGTGGCCTACATGACCGAGAAACGCATCGCCGGTGCCAGCGGCAAGTTTGGTCAGGGCGACGCCCGCGGCCTCGCTGCACCGGAAACCGCCATCGGCGCCTCCGCTTGCGGCGCGCTGGTGCCGATGCTGACCCTTGGCGTTCCGGGCTCGGGCACCACGGCAGTGATGATCGGCGCTCTGTCGCTGTACAACATCACCCCCGGCCCGCTGCTGTTCCAGCAACAGCCGGATATCGTCTGGGGCCTGATCGCCTCGCTGTTCATCGCCAACATCATGCTGGTGATCCTGAACATCCCGATGATCCGCATCTTCACCCGCATCCTCGCCGTGCCGAACTGGGCCCTGGTGCCGGTGATCGCGATCATTACCGGGATCGGCGTCTACGCCGTGCACGCGACCACGTTCGATCTGTTCCTGATGGTCGGCATCGGCATCTTCGGCTACATCCTGCGCAAACTGGACTTCCCGCTGTCGCCAGTCCTGCTGGGGTTCATCCTCGGCGGCCTGATGGAGCAGAACCTGCGCCGGGCGCTGTCGATTTCCAACGGTGCACTGGAGATTCTCTGGTCGAGCCCGATCACCTTCGGCGTCTGGGTGCTGACCGCGATCATGTTGCTGATGCCGCTGCTGCGCATCTGGCGCAAACGCTCGGCCGCGCAACGCGCCGTTGCCGATGTCTGATCGGCTCTCCCTCAAAACCTGGTGGGGAACCCCGCTGGTCGGTCTGCTTGGCGGTTTCATCGCCAGCCAGATCGGCTGGCCGCTGCCGTGGATGGTCGGCTCGTTGCTGGCGATCATCCTGGTGCGCTGCCTGACCCCGTGGCAATTGACAGAAATCCCTGGCGGCCGCAAGTGCGGCCAGTGGATCGTCGGCATCGGTATCGGCCTGCACTTCACCCCGCTGGTGATGGAGCAGGTACTCGGCCACTTCGGCCTGATCTTCTTCGGCGCACTGGTCACCAGCCTCTCGGCGGTGGTCGGCGTGTGGCTGATGCGCCGCACCGGCGAGGATCGCGCCACGGCATTTTTCTCCAGCATGCCCGGCGGCTCCGGCGAGATGGTCAACCTCGGCGCCCGCAACGGCGCGCTGCTCAGCCATGTCGCGGCCGGGCAGAGTCTACGGGTGCTGGTGGTGGTGTTGTGTGTTCCGGCGGCGTTCAAGTATCTGCTGGGTGACGGCACACCGATTTCACACGCCGGCAGCGTCGATTGGCGCTGGCTGGCGATTCTTTTTCCGGCGGGTGGCCTGCTCGCCTGGCTCTGGCAACGCCTGCGTCAACCCAACCCATGGCTGTTCGGCCCGCTGCTGGTCAGCGCGGCGGTGAGCATCGGCTGGGATCTGCACATCGGTCTGCCCAATGGCGGCAGTCAGATTGGCCAGTGGTTGATCGGTAGCGGCCTGGGTTGCCACTTCAACCGGCAGTTCTTCCGCCGCGCACCATCGTTCATGGGACGCACGTTGATCGGCACGGCGCTGACCATGTTGATCGCGACACTTGCGGCATTGGGGCTGAGTGCACTGACCCATCTGGATCTGCGATCGCTGACCCTGGGCATGATGCCCGGCGGGATCGCCGAGATGAGCCTGACGGCGGAAACCCTGCAACTGTCGGTGCCGCTGGTGACGGCGATGCAGGTGATGCGGTTGTTGTTCGTGTTGTTTCTGGCGGAACCGTTGTTCAAGTATTGGAATAGAAACGGGGAATGTCCGTAAGTCATGTAGACGCCCAATACGCTTCAAGACCGGAGAAGCATGACTTGAAGCGTATTCTTAGCCCAATCAGGAAATATCGAATTTCCCCATCATCACTTCTACCGTTTTACCAGACGCGCCGATGCGGCCTGTCAATCGAAACTCCGAGGCTTTATAACGGGTACCTTCGACGACTTCAGTGAGCGTGATCTCTCCACCAATCGCTCGGTAGTGCTCTTCGCCATCACCCACATCAACGAAGAAATCTACGTCAATACTGCCGGGCCCGAGAGCGTGCTTGCCACTCGCGAGGCCTTTTGGGAGCTTAAAAATAAGCGACGTAAAATATCTATCGATATCGATACGACCACCTGCAGCGAAATAGTTGTCGTCATCGTGGAGAAAAACAACTTGAGTGTCGATAACGTTTCGTGGGTCATCTTGATCAAACCGCGTAGTTCTTGCAAAAAGACTTCCCGACGCCTTCGGAAAGGACTTTACATTCTTGATTCTCAAATCTGTCATGACGATCTCCCGCTCCAATGTTTACCAGCGCACTCGACTGTGGACGCCGACTGCATAACTAAACGCGGGTTTCGCTTTTATATCTACTGTCAGAAATAACAGGTCGATGAAGCAATCCGACGGGCGGCTCTCACCACCCGAGAGACTTCAGAAGATTAATTAAACAACCGACGGCAGGCGCCACTCGATCGGCGCTTCGCCGTTCTGCTCCAGGAATTTGTTGGTGCGGCTGAAGTGCCCGCAACCGAGAAAGCCACGATAGGCCGACAGCGGCGACGGATGTACCGACGTCAGCACCAGATGCTTGGTGGCGTCGATCAGCTTCTGTTTGCTCTGGGCATGTGCGCCCCAGAGCATGAACACCAGATGCGGTTGCTGCTGGCTGACCACTTCGATGATCCGGTCCGTGAAGAACTGCCAGCCCTTGTCCTTGTGCGCATTGGCGTTGGCGCGCTCGACGGTCATGGTGGTGTTGAGCATCAGCACGCCCTGATCGGCCCAGCTCTGCAAATAGCCGTGGTTGGGAATGTCGATGTTCAGGTCGCGTTTCAACTCTTTATAGATGTTGACCAGCGACGGCGGCGCCGGCACGCCCGGTTGCACCGAGAAGCACAAGCCGTGGGCCTGGCCCGGGCCGTGGTACGGATCCTGGCCGAGGATGACCACTTTCACCTTGCCCAGCGGCGTCGAATTCAGCGCATTGAAGATCATCGGGCCCGGCGGATAGATTTCCTTGCCGGCCGCCCGCTCCTGCTGCAGAAAAGTGCGCAACTCTGCCATGTAGGGCTGGTCGAATTCGGCACGCAGTGCCTCCTTCCAGCTCGGTTCGAGTTTGATACGGTCGTCAGCAGTCATGGTCATACCCGGCAAAAACAATGGGGCGAACCCTAGGAAAGCCGACCACGCTTGTCAATTGATCTGACGCAGATCCGGCACTTTCCCACACAGCGATCATACTGATCGTTCAAATTCCCGATCGAGGTCACGATGAATCTGCACTTCGAAGAACTCACCGGCACCGACGGCGCGCGCATCGGCGTGGCCACGCTGGATGCCGAAAAGTCGCTCAATGCGCTGTCCCTGCCGATGATCCACGCCCTGAGTGACAAATTGAACGCCTGGGCCAAGGATCCGCAAATCGTCTGCGTGCTGCTGCGCGGCAACGGCGCCAAGGCCTTCTGCGCCGGCGGCGAAGTGCGCAGCCTGGTGGAAGCCTGCCGAGCCCATCCCGGCGAAGTGCCACCGCTGGCCGCACAGTTCTTCAACGCTGAATATCGGCTGGATTACAGCCTGCACACTTACCCGAAACCGTTGATCTGCTGGGGCCATGGATATGTGCTCGGCGGAGGCATGGGCCTGCTGCAAGGCGCGAGCATCCGGATCGTCACGCCGAGCAGTCGTCTGGCGATGCCGGAAATCAGCATCGGCCTGTACCCGGACGTCGGCGCCAGTTGGTTCCTTTCGCGTCTGCCGGGCAAGCTCGGTCTGTTCCTTGGTTTGACCGGCGCGCACATGAACGGCCGCGATGCGATCGATCTGGACCTGGCCGACCGCTTCCTGCTCGACGAACAGCAGCAGGAACTGATCGACGGCTTGTTGCAGTTGAACTGGCAGGAACAGACCGCCATGCAGCTCAACAGCCTGCTCAAGGCATTGCAGCAGGAAGCAGTGGCGCAGATGCCGGAAGCGCAATGGTTACCGCGCCGTCGGCAGATTGATGAGCTGTTGGATGTCAGCGACGTGACCTGCGCCTGCAAAGCCATCAGCCTGCATCGGGACAGCAGCGACCTGTTGATTGCCCGTGCGGCGAAGACCATGAGTGAAGGCTCGCCATTGACGGCGCATCTGGTCTGGGAACAGATCATTCGTGCCCGCCACTTGTCGCTGGCCGAAGTCTTTCAGATGGAATACACCCTGAGCCTCAATTGCTGCCGGCATCCGGAATTCAGCGAAGGGGTCCGGGCGCGGCTGATCGACAAGGATCACAAACCGCACTGGCACTGGCCGGACATCGCCCGGGTGCCGGACGCGGTGGTCGAGGCGCACTTTCACAAGGTGTGGGAGGGGCGGCATCCGTTGGCGGATCTCTCCAGCTACTGAAATCCGGGCACAAAAAAAGCGGCGCTCAATGCGCCGCTTTTTTGCGGGGGGTTACCAGCGGTTGCCGTGCCGGTTGTAATCGCCGCGTCCACTGTGACGGTCGTAGTTGCCACGACCCCGGCGATCATCCCAGCCGCCGCGACGGTGGTCGTCCCAGCGTCCGCGATCATGACCGTGCCAGCGACGGTTCTCGTAGTAACGCGGAGCCGGTTGGTAGTAACGAGGCGCCGAGTAATAGCGTGGAGCCGGTTGGTAATAGCGTGGTGCTGGCTGGTAGTAGCGCGGCGCCGAATAATACGTGCTGCCGCCGCTGTAATAGGTGCCACCGCTGTAATACGAAGGTGCCTGCGATGTGTAGACCTCTGAGCTGTAGTAGCCATCTCCGTAGGAATAAGGGACGCATCCGCCAAGGGAAAAAAGCATCACGGTAAACAGAAGAATTCGGCGATACATGGCGGCCTCCTGGACCGCGGGTAGCCACACCAGCGACGCTGGCAGGCGTCAGTCTTTCATTCGGCGACTGACGAAATATCTGACAGCGTTTTCGGCATCCGGTGCGTTTCTGCAACAACTTGAAACAAGTGATTCATGAAACCTTGTTCATGCAGAAACTCCGTCATTCAGCCGCTGATTAGTGGTGCCCACCGTGGTATCCGCCGCCGTGATAACCCCGTCCGTAGCCGCCGCGATAGCCATGACCACCGTAGTAATAGCGGGCGCCACCGTAGTAGCGCGGACCGTAATAACCACCGTAGTAATAGGGCGAGTAATAGCCGGGATAGTAATAGGGCGTGGAGTAAACATCGTAGCCGCCGGCGTAGTAGTAACAACCGGACAGCCCTAGACCGAGCACTGCTCCCAGCAGCACCCGACGCAGCAATTTTGAAATACGCATGGCGGCCTCCTGAAAGACCTGTGACAGCAGTCGGCACAGACCGGCTGACATCAGATTTGACTGGCTGACCGCTACCGAGTGCCCAACCCTCAGGGGCATCGGATCAGCGGCAGCGGACGCTGCATGACGGTGCAACCGCGCACCAACACAAAGCGCCCACAGGCGTTTGCCATCCGCCGCAACGTCACGAAGCCCGTAACAGAGCGCCCGACCCGACTTGGCACGCCTCTCGCTTTAGCAAACCCGTGCAGGAGTCATCACAGGTTCGCGGCACCACAATTTGCAATGGCTGACTAGGGTTCCGGCTCGCATCTGCGAGTGGCTGGTCCGAGAGTTGGCGACCTCCAGTTGAGGTTACACGGCGGGACAAAAGCCCGGGAGACAAGCCACCGTTCGCGGTGCCGCGTTGCCTTCCTGTCCGCCCTCGATCAACTGGAGAAGCCACCATGTCCCGACTACGTTTGCCCGCCCTGCTCGCCGCCGCGTTCGCCGCGCTCATCAGCACTCAATCCCCCGCCGCGCAGAAAGACCATTTCAGCGTGTGCTGGACGATCTATGCCGGCTGGATGCCATGGGAATACGCCGGCAGCCAGGGCATCGTCGATAAATGGGCGAAGAAATACGGGATCAAGATTGATGTCGTGCAACTCAACGATTACGTCGAATCGATCAATCAATACACCGCCGGTCAGTTCGATGGCTGCACCATGACCAACATGGATGCGCTGACCATTCCGGCCGCCGGTGGCGTCGACAGCACCGCGCTGATCGTCAGCGATTTCTCCAACGGCAACGACGGCATCGTCCTCAAGGGCGAAGGCAAAAAAGTTGCCGACCTGAAGGGCATGGATGTCAACCTGGTCGAACTGTCGGTCTCGCATTACCTGCTGGCCCGCGCGCTGGACTCGGTGGACCTGACCGAGAAAGACCTGAAAGTGGTCAACACCTCCGACGCCGACATTTCCGCCGCCTTCAACACCGAGCAGGTCAACGCCGTCACCACCTGGAACCCGATGCTCTCGGACATCAAGGCCAAACCCGGCGTGACCGAAGTCTTCAACTCCAGCCAGATCCCCGGCGAAATCATGGACATGATGGTGGTCAACAGCGCCACCCTCAAAGACAACCCGGCGCTGGGCAAGGCGTTGACCGGCGCCTGGTTCGAAGTGGTCGATTTGATGAACGCCAGAAACGCCGCCGGCAAAGCCGCGCTTGAGCACATGGCCAAAGCTTCGGGCACCGATCTGGCCGGATTCCAGGCGCAACTGGACACCACCAAACTGTTCGCCACGCCGAAAGAAGCCCTGGCGTTCGCCACCAGCAAGCAACTGCCGGAAACCATGCGCAAAGTTGCCGAGTTCTCGTTCCAGCACGGCTTGCTCGGCGAAGGCGCCAAAGACACCAGTGCCGTCGGCATGTCCTTCGCCAACGGCGTGACCAGCGGTGACACAGGCAATCTCAAGCTGCGTTTCGATCCGACTTACGTGCAGCTGGCCGCCGACGCCAAGCTGTAAGCCACGGAGGATTTGGCCATGCGCCTGATCAATCGTCACCCGGATCGACCGAGTCGCCTGTTGCTGGTGATCCTGCCCTTCGCCCTGGTGCTGTTCGCCTACTTCATGGGCTCGGCCGAGCGCCTGGCGGACAACCCCAACGACAAACTGCTGCCCAGTGCGGTGCAGATGAGCGATGCGGTCAAACGCCTGGCATTCAATGCCGATAGTCGAACCGGCGAATACCTGCTCTGGCAGGATACCGCGTCGAGTCTCGGACGCCTGGCCATCGGCCTCGGCATCGCGGCGCTGGCCGGGTTGTGCCTGGGCATGGCGGCCGGCACCCTGCCGCTGTTCGGCGCACCGTTGTCGCCGATGCTGACGGTGCTGTCGATGGTGCCGCCGCTGGCCATCCTGCCGATCCTGTTCATCGTCTTCGGCCTCGGCGAGCTGTCGAAAGTGATGCTGATCGTGATCGGCATCACCCCGGCCCTGGCCCGAGATCTGGAACAGCGCGCCCGGGACATCCCCGTCGAACTGCTGATCAAGGCGCAGACCCTTGGCGCCTCGACCTGGACATTGATGCTGCGTGTGGTGCTGCCGCAACTGTTGCCGCGTCTGCTGATCTCGCTGCGGCTGATGCTCGGTTCGGCGTGGCTGTTCCTGATCGCCGCCGAAGCCATCGCCTCCACCGACGGTCTGGGCTACCGGATTTTCCTCGTGCGCCGTTACCTGGCGATGGACGTGATCCTGCCGTACGTGGTCTGGATCACCCTGCTCGCCTGGCTGATGGATTGGGGCCTCAAATACCTGACCCGTCGGGCATTTCCCTGGTATGAGGGGGCCGCCAAATGAGCTTCATCACGGTGAAAAACGTCTGGCAGCAATACGCCGACCAAGTGGTGCTCGAAGGCCTGAACCTCAACGTCAACGAGGGCGAGTTCTGCACGCTGGTCGGTGCTTCGGGCTGCGGCAAGTCGACCTTCCTGCGCCTGCTGCTGGGGCAGGAAACCGCCAGTCGCGGCGAGATTCTGCTCGACGGCCAGCCGCTGGCCCGAGAGCCGGATGCCAGCCGTGGCGTGGTGTTCCAGCGTTACTCGGTATTCCCGCATCTGAGCGTGCTGGACAACGTTGCGATCGGCCTGGAATTGCCGCGCGCTCCGCTGCTCGGGCGCTTGTTCGGAAGCGCGAAAAAAGACGCCCGCGAACAAGCCTCGGCGCTGCTGCAAAAAGTCGGCCTCGGCCATGCGCTGGACAAGTACCCGGCGCAACTGTCCGGCGGCATGCAACAGCGGCTGGCGATCGCCCAGGCATTGATCATGAAACCGCGCGTGCTGCTGCTCGACGAACCGTTCGGCGCGCTCGATCCGGGCATTCGCAAGGACATGCACGCGCTGCTGCTGGCGCTGTGGCGCGAAACGCAACTGACCGTGTTCATGGTCACCCATGATCTGTCCGAAGGTTTCAGCCTCGGCACCCGCCTGCTGGTGTTCGACAAGGTCCGCCTCGACCCGCACGCCCCCGGTGCCTATGGCGCACGCATCACCTACGACATCCCTTTGAACAGCGACCGCCGCGCCCAACGCGCCGCCGTCGACGCCCTGCCCGCCGCGTTGGCCGGCACGCTTCGTATTGCCTGAGAGGACTGCTCCCATGACTGATTCGACCCAACTGTTTCCACCCTTCGCCGAAGAAACCCTGCCCGGCGGCGGCCACCGTTCCTTCGTCTTGAAGCGCGGGCAACTGCTGCGCCTGACCGACCTGCGCGGCGGGGCCAACGTCAGCCTGACCCTGCTCAACGCCAACGAGAAAACCGAACGCCTGAACCTGCCCGACAGCCTCAAGTGCCAACACACCGCCAAGCTCACCACCGGCCATTGCCTGTACTCGGACATGGGCCGCGTGCTGGCGGCAATCACGGCGGATACCTGCGGCTGGAGCGACAGCCTCGGCGGTGTACTGTGCGCCGAGGAAGTCGCGGAAAAATACGGTCAGGGCCGCTATCAGGAACTGCGCAACGGCTTCTTTCGCAACGGCACCGACAACCTGCTGGTGGAGCTCGGCAAGTGGGGGCTGGGCCTTTCCGACCTGCTGATGACCCTCAACCTGTTCAGCCGGGTCAACGTCGATGACAGCGGGCGTTTGCACTTCGTCGAGGGCCATTCGCAGGCCGGTGACTACATCGAACTGTATGCACCGATGGACACGCTGGTTGTGCTCACCGCTCTGCAACATCCGCTGGATCCGTCGCCGCAATACGCCCCCAAACCGCTGAAGCTGAGCTGGATGAACGCCGACCCGAGCGTCGCCGAGCACTGCCGTACCTCGCGCCCGGAAAACGAGCGCGGCTTTATCAACACCGACCGTTTGTTCGCCTGAGGATCGTCGCCATGTCAGTTGCTATCGCCACTTCGCAAAAACAACCCGACGCTGCGGTGTACCGCGCCACCATTCCCGCCGGCGAACCCTGGCTGATGGAGGTCAAGGCCGGCCAGACCCTGCGCATCCTCGATCTGGAAGGCAATCAGGCGGTCGACACCTTGTTTTACAGCGCCGCCAATCCCCGTGAGCGCTACGACGTACAACGCACATTGCGCCGACAAAACAACGTCTACCTGAGCACCGGCAGCGTGTTGTATTCCAACCTTGGCAAACCGATGCTGACGATCATCGCCGACACCTGCGGCCGCCACGACACCCTCGGCGGCGCCTGCGCGCAAGAGAGCAACACCGTGCGCTACGCCCTGGAAAAACGCTACATGCACAGCTGCCGCGACAATTACCTGCGCGCCTGCGCCCACGACGGGCGCCTGGGCAAAGGTGACATCGGGCCGAACATCAATTTCTTCATGAACGTGCCGGTGACTGCCGAGGGCGGCCTGACCTTCGAAGACGGGATTTCCGCCCCCGGCAAATACGTCGACCTGCGCGCG
Source organism: Pseudomonas sp. GW458-11-26-14-LB4 (assembly GCF_059423925.1). Classification (NCBI taxonomy): domain Bacteria; kingdom Pseudomonadati; phylum Pseudomonadota; class Gammaproteobacteria; order Pseudomonadales; family Pseudomonadaceae; genus Pseudomonas; species Pseudomonas sp. GW458-11-26-14-LB4. Next base: position 67,104 of record NZ_JBWKYU010000002.1, on the reverse strand, counting down.
GAGATGGACGTGATCGTGCTGATCTCCAACTGCCCGCAACTGAACAACCCGTGCAACGCCTACAACCCGACGCCTGCGGAGCTACTGGTATGGAACTGACATTCGTCCGTCTGCGCCGCTGGTTGTTTGCCCTGTGCCAGGCGCGCTCAGGCCAGTGCCTGAAAAAGTGAAGTGATTTCGCCGTCGGGGACGACCCTGGCGCCTGAACAAAAACGGCGGGACGGCCCGCCTCCCAGTCGAGCCCGCACCCTGTGCGGGCTCCGGGGGTTTCTCCATGTTCGAAAAAATCCTGATTGCCAACCGTGGCGCGATTGCTTGCCGCATTCTGCGCACCTTGCGTGAACTGCACGTCGAAGGCGTTGCGGTGTACTCTGAAGCCGATGCCGCCAGCCTGCACATCCTGCAAGCCGAGGAAGCCCACAGCCTCGGCGAAGGCGCAGCGGCCGGCACCTATCTGGCCGTGGACAAGATTCTCGCCATCGCCAAAGCCACTGGCGCCACCGCGATCCACCCCGGCTACGGCTTCCTCTCGGAAAACGCCGCGTTCGCCGAAGCCTGCGCAAACCATGGCATTGCCTTCATCGGCCCGACACCGGAGCAACTGCGGGTGTTCGGCCTCAAGCACACCGCACGGGCCCTGGCCAAACAGCACGGCGTGCCGATGCTCGAAGGCACCGAACTGCTCGACAGCCTCGACGCCGCGCTGATTGCCGGCGCGCAGGTCGGTTATCCGGTGATGCTCAAAAGCACCGCCGGTGGCGGTGGCATCGGCATGCGCGTGTGCCGTAACGCCAGCGAACTGAGCGAGTCGTTCGAGGCAGTGAAGCGCCTCGGCCAAAACAACTTCAGCGACGCCGGGGTGTTCATCGAAAAGTACATCCAGCGTGCGCGGCATCTGGAAGTCCAGGTGTTCGGCGACGGCCACGGCGCGGTGATCGCCCTCGGCGTGCGCGACTGCTCGGTGCAGCGGCGCAATCAGAAAGTCCTTGAGGAAACCCCGGCACCGAACCTGCCCGAAGGCATGGCGGATGAGCTGTGCGCCGCGGCGATCAAACTGGCCAAAGCGGTGAATTACCGCAGCGCCGGCACCGTCGAATTCGTTTTCGACAGCGATGCCCAGCGCTTCTATTTTCTGGAAGTGAACACCCGATTGCAGGTCGAACACGGCGTTACTGAACAGGTGTGGGGCGTCGATCTGGTGCGCTGGATGATCGAGTTGGCGGCCGGTGACTTGCCGCCGCTGGGCGAGTTGTTCGCAGGTCTGCGACCGCAGGGGCATGCGATTCAGGCGCGGCTGTATGCCGAGGATCCGGGGCGCGATTTCCAGCCCAGCCCAGGCTTGCTGACAGCGGTCGATTTCCCAGTCGCCGATGGCCGGCATCTGCGCATCGACACCTGGGTCGAGGCCGGTTGCGAGATCCCGCCCTACTTCGATCCGATGATCGCCAAACTCATCAGTTGGGCGCCGACCCGCGAACAGGCGCGTGCCGATCTGCATCAGGCCCTCGGCGACAGCCTGCTGTACGGCGTGGAAACCAACCGCGATTACCTGCGGCAGATTCTGCTCGATACGCCGTTTGCCAGCGGCCAGCCCTGGACCCGTTGCCTGGAAGGCCTGGTGTACCGGGCCAACACGTTTGAAGTGCTGAGCGCCGGCACCCAGACCAGCGTCCAGGACTACCCCGGTCGCCTCGGCTACTGGGCGGTCGGCGTGCCACCTTCGGGGCCGATGGACAGTCGCGCGTTGCGTCTGGGCAATCGTTTACTGGGCAACGATGAAGGCGTGGCGGCGCTGGAAATCACCATGAGCGGGCCGTTGCTGCGCTTCAATTGCGATGCGGTGGTGGCCGTGACCGGCGCACCGATTGCCCTGACGCTCGACGGCCAGCCGCAGGCGATGAACACCGCCCTGCTGATCCCGGCGGGCAGTCAATTGCACCTGGGCAATCTGCCGGGCGCCGGGGCCCGCAGCTACCTGTGCCTGCGCGGCGGCGTGCAAGTGCCGGATTATCTGGGCAGCAAAAGCACCTTCACGCTCGGTCAGTTTGGTGGTCATGGCGGACGGGCTTTGCGCGCCGGTGACGTGCTGCATCTGGCGGCCCTGAGCGACCGCAGCGCCGGGCAGACATTGGCGCCCCATCACGTCAGCGAATTACCTGCCGTGCGCCGGATCCGCGTCATCTACGGCCCTCATGGCGCGCCTGAATATTTCACTGAAAACTACATCGGCACCTTTTTCGCCACGCAATGGGAAGTGCATTTCAACTCCAGCCGCACCGGCGTGCGCCTGATCGGGCCGAAACCAGAGTGGGTGCGCGCCGACGGCGGCGAGGCCGGGCTGCATCCGTCGAACATTCACGACAACCCCTACGCCATTGGCGCCGTGGACTTCACCGGCGACATGCCGGTGATCCTCGGCCCGGATGGCCCGAGTCTTGGCGGGTTTGTCTGCCCGGTGACGGTGATCGAGGCGGATCTCTGGCAACTGGGTCAACTCAAGGCCGGGGACAAAGTGCAGTTCGTGCCCGTCGATCTCAAGACCGCACGCGATCTCGCCCTCAATTGGGACACCTGTGGGAGCTGGCTTGCCAGCGATGGGGCCCGAGCAGACACCGCGTCAACTTCATCGCTGGCAAGCCAGCTCCCACAGGCCCTGATTTCGCCTGTGGTTCTGGAATTGGGTCAGGACGACAAGCGGCTGGTCGGGCGTGTGTCCGGCGATACCCATCTGCTGCTGGAAATCGGTGCGCCGGAACTGGATCTGGTCCTGCGCTTTCGCGCCCATGCCCTGATGCAGGCGCTGGAAGGCAAAAACCTGCACGGCGTAATCGACCTGACACCGGGCATTCGTTCGCTGCAGATCCACTACCAGCCCGAACAATTGCCGCTGGCCGATCTGCTCGGCATCGTCGCCGGTGAATGGGATGCGGTGTGCGCCGCCCAGGACTTGCAAGTGCCGTCGCGAATCGTCCACTTGCCCCTGTCGTGGGACGATCCGGCCTGCCAGTTGGCGATCGAGAAATACATGACCACCGTGCGCAAGGACGCGCCGTGGTGCCCGAGCAATCTGGAGTTCATCCGCCGCATCAACGACCTGCCGAATCTCGACGAGGTGCAGCGCACGGTGTTCGATGCCAGCTATCTGGTGATGGGCCTGGGTGACGTCTACCTCGGTGCGCCGGTCGCCACCCCGCTCGACCCGCGCCATCGGCTGGTGACCACCAAGTACAACCCGGCGCGCACCTGGACCGCCGAGAACTCGGTGGGCATCGGCGGCGCCTACATGTGCGTGTACGGCATGGAAGGCCCCGGCGGTTATCAGTTTGTCGGGCGCACTTTGCAGATGTGGAACCGCTATCGCGAGGTCGCGGCGTTCGAAGGCAAACCGTGGCTGCTGCGCTTCTTCGACCAGATCCGCTTCTACCCGGTCAGCGCTGACGAATTGCTGCGCATCCGCCGGGATTTTCCACTCGGGCGTTTCGACCTGAACATCGAACAGAGCCAGCTCAACCTCGGCGACTACCAGGCCTTTCTGCAACGCGAAGCCGAGAGCATCGACGCTTTCCGGACGCAGCAACAGGGTGCGTTCCAGGCTGAGCGCGAACGCTGGATCGCCAGTGGCCAGGCGCACTTCGACAGCGAAGAAGCCGTGCCGGACAGCAGCGAAGACACACCGCTGACCAGCGGCCAGCAGAGTATCGACAGCCACATTGCCGGCAACCTCTGGCAGGTGCAGGTCGAGGTCGGCAGCCGCGTGGCAGCCGGTGATGTGCTGGTGATTCTGGAGTCGATGAAGATGGAAATCCCCGTACTCGCGCCCATGGCCGGGGTGGTGCAGGACATTCGCGTGCAGCCGGGATCGGCGGTGCGTGCCGGACAACGGGTCGTGGTGCTGGAACTCGACTGAAACCATTTGCCAAAGGATCAACCCATGAATCTGCAACTCGATGCCCTGCGCCAGGCCTACCGCTCTGGCGACACCACACCCCGGCAATTGCTGTTGGCGTTGCGGGAAAAAGCCGCTGCGCTGAACCCGGATTATCACCTGTTCATCCACCTGCTCAGCGCCGAGGAAATGGAGCCTTATCTGGCCGCCCTCGACGGTCGCGATCTCGACAGCCTGCCGTTGTATGGCGTGCCGTTCGCGATCAAGGACAACATTGATCTGGCCGGTGTCCCGACCACCGCTGCATGCCCGGCGTTCGCCTACGTACCGGAACGTTCGGCGACCATCGTCGAGCAGCTGCTGGCGCTGGGCGCGATTCCGCTGGGCAAGACCAATCTCGACCAGTTCGCCACCGGCCTCAACGGCAGCCGTTCGCCCTATGGCGTGTGCCCGAACAGCGTGTTGCCGGAGTATCCGTCGGGCGGTTCAAGCGCCGGCTCATCGCTGGCCGTGGCGCTAGGCGTGGCCAGTTTCGCGTTGGGCACCGACACCGCCGGCTCCGGCCGGGTGCCGGCGGCGTTGAGCAATCTGGTTGGATTGAAGGCCAGCAAAGGCCTGATCTCCACCGCCGGCGTGCTGCCGGCCTGTCGCACGCTCGATTGCGTCACCACGTTCACCGCAACGGCGCGGGAAGCCAGTCAGCTACTGGCGCTGACCGCGCGCCTCGATCCACGGGACGAATACAGCCGCAGCAATCCGTCATGGAACGACGGCTCCGCGTTCGGTGCGCCACGGCCGTTTCGCTTCGGTGTACCGCGTGCGCAAGACCTGGAATTTTTCGGCTGTGAAGAAGGCCCGCAGCTGTTCGGCGACGCCATCGACTGTCTGAAAGCTCTGGGCGGTGAAGCGGTCGAGCTGGACTTGTCGCCGTTCCTCGAAGCGGCGCGGTTACTTTATGAAGGGCCTTGGGTGGCCGAGCGCTACAGCGTGGCCGGCGAATTGATGGAAGAAAATCCCGCATCGGTGCTGCCGGTGATCCGCGCGGTGCTGGCCAAAGCACCGGCCGTCAGCGGCGTGCAGACGTTCCGCGCGCAATATCGCCTGCAAGCGCTGAAAGCCGTTTGCGATAAAGCACTGGAAGAACTCGACTGCGTGCTCACGCCCACCATCGGTCGTCCGGTGACGCTGGAGGAACTGGACGCCGAACCGGTGCTGCGCAATTCCGAACTGGGCTACTACACCAACTTCATGAACCTGCTCGATTACGCCGCCGTCGCCGTGCCCAGCGGTTTCATGGCCAACGGGCTGCCGTGGGGCGTGACGCTGTTTGGCCGGGTGTTCACCGATCAGTACTTGCTGGGTGTTGCCGATGCCTTGCAGCGCCAGCAGGATCGCGCGCTGCCGACGCCGAACAATCCGGCGCGCCATGACCGTGCACGACTGGTGGTCTGCGGCGCGCATCTGGACGGGCTGGCCCTGAACTGGCAACTGCGCCAGCGCGACGCACGCCTGATCGAGGCCACCTACAGCTCGAAGGACTACAAACTCTATGCCCTGGCCGGCGGCCCACCGTTGCGTCCGGGGATGCTGCGCGTGGCCGAAGGTGGCGTGGCCATCGAGGTGGAAGTCTGGGAATTGCCGAGCCGTGAGCTGGGCTCGTTCCTGACCGGCATCCCGGCGCCGCTGGGCCTGGGCAAGGTGCAACTGGCGGATGGCCGATGGGAAAGCGGATTCATCTGCGAACCTTACGGTCTGGAAGGTGCAATCGATATCAGCCACTTGGGTGGTTGGCGAGCGTATCTGCAAACCGGAAACTGATCCGAACACCGCCCCCCTCTCGTTCCGGGAGGGGGCTGGATGAGCGAGCCATTCTCCAGACACCCCTGCCCGGCTGATCCCCCCGCATTTCAGGCACAAATCCCGCAGTCTTTTCCCCGCCGTGCCACTAGAATGCTGCCCATCGGGTCACTGTCAACGGAATTGCCAATGCCGCTCAGATCTGCGTTTCACTCCCAACGTTCGCTGGTACTGACCCTCGTCGCCCTCCTCGGCGCAGGTTTCCTCGCCACCTCCCTGCTCAGCTACTACGCCTCGCGGGCATCGATCCGCGACAACATCGTCAACACCGAACTGCCGCTGACGTCCGACACGGTGTACTCGGAAATCCAGAAAGACCTCGTCAGACCGATCCTGATTTCCTCGATGATGTCCCGCGACACCTTCATGCGCGACTGGGTGGTGAACGGCGAGAAAGACAGCGACCAGATGACCCGTTACCTCGACGAGGTCATGACCCACTACGGCGCCTACACCGCGTTCTTCGTCTCCAACAGCACCCACACCTACTACCACGCCAAGGGCGTGCTCAAGCAGGTGAAAATCGACGAACCGCGCGACGCCTGGTACTTCCGCGTACGCGATATGAAGGACCCGTACGAGATCAACGTCGACCCGGACCTGGCCAACAAAGACAACATGACCTTCTTCATCAACTACAAGGTCTACGACTACAACGATCGCTTCATCGGCGCCGCCGGCGTAGGGCTGACGGTGGACGCGGTGATCAAGCTGATCGACAAGTACCAGCAGCGCTATCAACGCAGCGTTTACTTCGTCGACACCTTCGGCCGACTGGTCTTGACCGGCGCCGAGGGCGGGCCGGAGGGGGCGCCAGTCGGGAAAAGCCTGAACGACCTCGACAGCATGAAAAGCCTGGTCAGCCAATTGCCCAAACCCCACAGCGGCAGCTATGAATATTCCACCCACGGCCAAGGACATTTCCTCAACGTGCGGTTTATTCCAGAGCTGAACTGGTACTTGTTCGTCGACAAACGCGAAGACGGCGCGCTGAGTGAAATCCGCCAGTCGCTCTATCTCAATCTGCTGATCTGCCTGCTGGTGACGTTGATCGTGCTGGCCCTGGTCAACCGCTTGATCCGCCGCTATCAGGAAAAGATCCACGCCCAGGCCACCCTCGACAGCCTCACCGAACTGCCCAACCGCCGCGGCTTCGACCTGCTCGCCGTGCAAGCGCTGCACGAAGCGCACCGTGAGCCGAAACCGCTGACCGCGCTGCTGCTGGATCTGGATCACTTCAAAGTCTTGAACGACACCTACGGGCACATGGCCGGCGATCAGGTGTTGATCGGGTTCGCCCGGGACCTACAAAGCTGCCTGCGACATTCCGACATCGTCTGCCGTTGGGGCGGTGAGGAATTTATCGTGCTGCTGAAGGACACCGACGGCGAGACCGGTCAGAAGATTGCCGAGAAGATCCGCCAGCACGTCGAACAGCATGAATATGCCTACAACGGTCACACCCTGAATCTGACGGTCAGCATCGGCGCCACCACCCTGCAACCGGATGACACCTTGCACAGTCTGCTGTCCCGGGCCGATCATGCGATGTACCGGGCTAAACAGACCGGCCGTAACCGCACCTGCGTGGAAATGCCTCACTCGACCTATGCCTGACGCCAAGAACACACCTGACCTCTGCCCGGCCTGCGGCGCCCGCAACGACTGCAGCCTGGCCGACCCGCGCACCGCCGACCGCGCCTGCTGGTGCTACGGCGTTTCCATCGATCCGGCAGTGCTCGAAGCCCTGCCGGCGGAACTGCGCGACCAATCCTGCCTGTGCCCGCGCTGCGCCCAGGTCGAGGCGCAACTGCAAGCGGCCAAGCCGTCGATCCCGTAAGATGCGCGCCCCGCTTCCTGCCGATTCCTGATCATGCGCGTCGACCGTTTCCTCAGTAACCTGCCCCGCTACAACCGCAAGCAGGTTCGCCTGCTGCTGGTGGAAAAGCGCGTGCGCATTGACGGAAAAGTCGTCAGCGACCCTCACAGTGAAGTCCTGGAATTCAGCCGCGTCGAAGTCGACGACGAAGTGCTGCAAAGCGGCAAAGCGGCGCGCTACTTCATGCTGCACAAACCGCAGGGCTGCGTCAGCGCCACCCGCGACCCCGAACATCCGACCGTGCTCGACCTGATCCACGAGCCGGACAAGGACGACCTGCACATCGCCGGACGCCTCGACTTCAACACCACCGGATTGATGCTGATCACCAACGACGGCAGCTGGTCGCGGCGCCTGACCCAGCCGCAGACCAAACTGCCGAAGGTCTATTACGTCGAGACCGAACAGGAAATCGGCCCGGAATATGCGATCAAGTTCGCTGAAGGGATCTACTTCGCCTTCGAAGGCCTGACCACCCAACCGGCGCAGCTGCAAGTGCTCGGCCCACGAACGGCGCGGCTGAGCATCGTCGAAGGTCGTTACCATCAGGTGAAGCGCATGTTCGGTCACTTCAACAACAAAGTGTTGCGCCTGCACCGCGAATCCATGGGCCCGCTGCCGCTGGATCACGCGCTAAAACCGGGCGAGTACCGCGCCTTGCGCACCGAAGAGATTCATTTGTTCTAAGCAGCCGACCGCTCAGCAGAAGTTGTCGAACAATTTACCAACGGCACTTGCGCGATCCGGATCCCCCTGCTTGAATCAGGTCGTCGGCCAAATTGTGACCGATAAGTCACACATAACATCCAAGAAACTTTTTGTCGGTAGACAGCCCATCAGGGCTGCGCCTCAGCCGGCAGACTGCCCGCCAATAACAACACCCGTCGACCTGCCGTACCGGATCGACATGGGCCACAAAATTCCAGGCATATGCCTACCTGTCACAAAGCTCGTGCAATCTCATTTGCGCGCATACCCGCTTGCTTGCCAGGAGTCTTATGACATGAGGCCAGAAATCGCTGTGCTGGATATACAGGGTCAGTATCGGGTTTACACGGAGTTCTATCGCGCAGACGCCGCAGAAAAGACCATCATCCTGGTCAACGGCTCGATGGCCACGACTGCGTCGTTTGCACAAACCGTGAAAAATCTGCACCCGCAATTCAACGTGGTCTGCTACGACCAGCCCTACGCGGGCAAGTCGAAAGTCCACAACCGCCACGAGAAACATCTGACGAAAGAAGTCGAAGGTCTGATCCTGCTGGAGCTGATCGATCACTTCGCGGCCGAACACGTGCTGTCGTTCTCCTGGGGTGGCGCTGCGACCATGGTCGCCCTCGCGCATCAGCCTCGGCGCATCGAAAAAGCCGTGATCAGCTCGTTCTCGCCAGTAATCAACGCGCACATGCTCGATTACCTCGAACGCGGCGTCGAATGCCTCGGCAAACGCGACGGCGATCGGGTCGGCCACCTCGTCAACGACACCATCGGCAAACACCTGCCGTCGCTGTTCAAGCGCTTCAACTATCGCCACGTCAGCAGCCTGGCCGAGCACGAATACGGGCAGATGCATTTCCACATCAACGACGTGCTGCACAGCGACCGTCAGTGCTATCTGAACGCGGCGAAGAAAATCAACGTGCCGGTGCTGTTCATGAACGGCGAATGGGACGAGTACACCGCCGCTGAGGATGCGCGCCTGTTCGGCAGCCACGTGGCGCAGAGCACCTTCACCACCCTGCAGGCCACCGGGCACTTCCTCGACATGGAACACAAATCGGCCTGCCGGGACAGCCAGAACGCCCTGCTCGGTTTCCTGAAACCGGCGCAACAGGCCAGCCGAACGCGTTACCAGTTTGTCCAGGATCACCATGCATTGGCCATTTGAAACAGTGTCGTCGCGAGCAAGCCTGCGGGGCTGAGATTAAGCCGTCCTCCAGCCCGCAGCGCTTGCCCGCGATTGACCGATTTCGGCTCTGTTTCAAGACTTTCCGTAGTTCGCGTGCAAAGAAAACTTCAAATCCGTGGCCGAGTCTGGTACAAAGTCAGCCGCTCTGAGCGGGTGTCGTATAATGGCATTACTCCAGCTTCCCAAGCTGATAACGAGGGTTCGATTCCCTTCACCCGCTCCACTGTTTTCAAGGCCTCCAGCGGTGCATGTACATGACTGCAATCAACTGGGGGCCGTATTGGGGGCCGTATCTCGTGTCGTTAGATAAAAGCACCCCGCTAAATACCCTCCCGTTTTCAAGCAAACACGGTGATCTGTTCTCGAAACACTTCGATGAATCGGTCGACGAGCAAACGATGATTCTCAAGGCTCACCTGCTTGTAGAAGAGATGCTAAGGGACTTCTGTATCAGTTCAGTGGTCTCCCCTCAACATCTACTCAATGCACGGCTCTCCTTCAGTCAAACCGTCCATCTTGCCCAAGCACTTTTTGTTCTCCCTACCGCAGGCCTCTACATGTGGCCCCTGGTTAAGCACTTGAACAAGATGCGGAATTTGATGGCCCACGAACTGGAACCGAATGCCGCGAAGTACGACGAGTGCCACCAAGCAATCCTCTCGATCGTTCAGAACAGAGTAGGTAACGACCCAGACGCCTCCAGGTACGAAAAGCTCGGTAGCTGCCTGAGCTTTTTATGCGGAAGCCTCTCAGCGGCATTGCAGATTTCATTGTCGATGGCTAAGGAATCATGATTCCAACCCCTTTATAGGTGCCAATCCTAAAATTTGTAGGGGGCCAAAAAACAGTAATATTAGTAATATCCCCTCCGAAAAACAGCCACAGCCCTCATAGATAAAGGCTTCCAGAGCTTTTGGGGAAAGGCGATATTTGAGCGATAGGAAGGCGATAGTATTACCCTTCTATAAAGCTATATTTCTATTCTTTAAAACCCAATGAATCCGGGGGTTTGGCAGAAATATTACATCTCATATCGCTTCGTATTACCTTCCCTTGTAATACCGAAGGGCAGTAAAACCGGGGCCTCCAGACCCATTGCCACCCCCATATAGCTGATATCGCTCTTTTTGAAACGACCACCCTCCCCTTAAGAATCAATCTCAATAAACGAAGCTTTTTCATGGAGCCTGGGTCGGTTGCATGAAGGAAAAACTGATCGTCGATCGTGTTCAGTTCTGTGAAAACTATCAAACACTCCACTGCCCCCGTCAGTCGTGGCCTGCAGGGAACTAGCCTGCCCTCGTCCCCCGCCAAATCTCCGCCCAAAAAAGATCGTGCGCGTTTTTGAAAATCCATCGAAACCCACGTTTTCAAAGTTTTCGTCCAATGAAACCGGGGGTTTCATCGCTAGCCCGCCCTTGACTGCCCCGAGTACCGCCGTGCAACCGCGCTGCATTTCCCTTCAAAACCTTGCACAAAAAGAAATGGCCGATCCCCTGCAAAGCCCCACGGCCCGCCTGGGCTGCAGGTTCGTTTGCACTACATCCGGATTTGCACAAAAACAGGACACAAAGCCCGTCGGCGGGAGGGGGATAAGTGCTTTTTCTCCTGATTTTTTATGCAGTGTCGACTTTTGCGAGGCAGCGTCATTCCCGTGAAAGTGGATTGACGAGCTGCGGTCCTTGGTTGCGGACGTTGCCAACAGCCCGGTCAACTTCGAACCATTCAAAATCCTGCGTAGGCCTACACATCTCACGGGCAATTTCCTTTGCACGCTGCGGGCTCAGATCCGGCTCCAACCACTCCCGTGCCGCATCAGGACTCAACACCAGCGGGCGCCGATCATGGATGTCCACCATTCCTTGGTCACTGGCCGCCGTAATGATCACGTACCCATCCTGCTCATGGGGTTCGAGCCCTGGCGTCACTTGCGCAAGCGCCCCGAAAAACATCGGCACCTTGGACCTCAAACGGATGTAGTAGGGCTGCTTCTTCTTTGGATCGAGCGGATCTTTCACCCACTCAAACCAGCCGTTTGCCGGCGCGATGGCTCGCCCGTTAGGCCAGAGTTGCTTGAAGAATTTCCCGGTGGTGACGGTTTCCACCCGGGCATTGATGGGGTCTGGGCGTTTCCCTTTTGCCCAGAACGGCGACCATCCCCAGCGCACCTTGTCGATGCTTAACCCTTCTTCCACGGGACGAATGATTTGTACACGAGTGGTAGGCGCCACGTTGTAGCGCTCGATTGGCCACAGGTCATATCCGTTGATCACCAGCTGCTCGGGCGCGAGCTCCCGAAGGTAATGATCCATTGACTCGTAAACCGAATAGCGGCCGCACATGATGTCACCCGTCGAAATTTCCTACATACAGCATTGACCGCGCACGAGCCTGCTAGTTTACTGTTTAAATATACAGTTAATCTCCTTCAGGTTCGCATCATGAGTGTCACCATTCTCGGCCCACTGTCAGAAGGGGGCGCAAAGCTCCCGTTGTTCTCGTCCCGCGTTCCGGCCGGCTTCCCGTCACCGGCGGCTGATCACGTTGAAAAACACATCTCCCTGGACGAGCTTTTCGAGATCCGCGCACCACACGTCTACCTTGCCAAGATCGAGGGCGACAGCATGCAGGGCGCCGGCATCTTCTGCGGCGACCTGGTGGTGGTCGACCGCAGCCTGACGGCCGAGCACGGAGACATTGTCATCGTCGGGCTTAACGCAGAGCCCATCTGCAAGCGTTTGCACATGCGCGATGGCGCCGTCGTTTTGATGTCGGCCAATAGGAAATATCCTCCGCGTTTTGTCATGGAGGGTGATGAACTCGTCGTATGGGGCGTTGTCACCTACAGCGTGCGCGACCATGCCCGCTCGTGATCAGGTTTTCGCCCTCATCGACTGCAACAGCTTCTACGCAAGCTGCGAGCGGGTCTTTCGCCCAGACCTTGCCAAAACCCCAATCGTCGTCCTAAGCAACAACGATGGCTGCGTCATCGCGCGCAGCTACGACGCCAAACCCTTCGTGAAGATGGGCGCTCCCTATTTCCAGATAAAGGACACGCTACGCCAGCACGGTGTCCAGGTGTTCAGCAGCAACTACGCGCTGTATGGCGACATGAGCGAACGCGTCATGACGATCATCGAATCGCTGGTGCCCGCCGTGGAGGTGTACAGCATCGACGAGGCGTTCGCTGATTTGACCGGCATCCCTGGTGACCTGACCGCGTTCGGCAGAACGATCCGCGCCACCGTCTACAAGGGAACTGGCATCCCGGTCGGCGTCGGCATCGCCCCGACGAAAACCCTGGCGAAACTCGCCAACCATACCGCCAAGCGGCTGCAAGCCCACACGGGAGGCGTCGTGGATATCTGCGATCCCGCGAAAAAGGATTGGGTGTTGCGTAACACCGACGTAGGTGAAGTCTGGGGCGTCGGGCGCCGGATGAAAGCTCACCTTGAAACCATGAACATCAAAACGGCGATGGACCTGGCAAAGGCTGATCCTTGGACGCTCCGCCAGAAATTCAGCGTCGTGATCGAGAAAACCGCGCGTGAACTCTCCGGCACCTCGTGCCTGGAACTCACCGAGGCCGAGCCCGCCAAGCAAGAGATCTGCAGTAGCCGTATGTTCGGCAAACGCCTGACCACCATCGAGCCGATCAAGGAAGCAGTGGCCACGTATGTGGAAAGGGCGGCAGAAAAGCTGCGCGCCCAGCATTCATTGTGCAAGAAAATCCGCGTCAGCATCCGCACCGGCATGTTCAACCCCGAGGAAGCCAAATACGCCAGTGGCGCGCTGGTTGAACTGCCATACCCCACCAACGACGTGCGGCTGTTGACCAAAGCGGCGGTGGAGGCAGTCAACCGCCTGTTTCGACCGGGCTTCAAATACAGCAAGGCAGAGGTGCTGCTGATGGATTTGCGGCAACCTGGTGAGTTTACCGATGACCTTTTCGCCCAGTCCCAGCCAGCGGCGGCGAAAAAGGTCATGGAGGTTTTGGATGAGATCAATCAGCGGTGGGGCCGAGGGACACTTCGCACTGGAAGTGTTCCGGCAGCGCCCAATTGGGGCATGCGGCGTGAGATGATGAGTCAGAGTTTCACGACTAGGCTTGATCATCTGTGGATCGTGAAATGCAATTAATAGTTTTCGTAAATCTTGTTATGTTCAAGCGACGTAACGAAAACTTGAATCAGATTCGCTTTGCTTATAATGGAGATTACGCCACATGGAATATTTGGGTTTAATATGCGCCATCTTATTACCAACGATAATCCCCGTTGGCATAGCGTCACTATTAACCCGGAAAAGGATAGGCCATACCGGTCATAAAGTATTCAGTTTAAGATCCGAGGAAGGTCTGTGGCGGCAGCCCGCATTCTGGCTAAGCATTGCGGTACCAGTATGTTACTTCTGCTCGTTTGGCATCATCGCCTGGCAGGGCCATACAATAGATTTGTCTAGTGAAGGACTTATCAAATTTATCAACATCAGCGCATTGCCGCTAGGGTTACTCTCTGCATCCATCCCCCTTTCTGTAATCGTGGCGAGTTTCCATTCCACAGAACAAACCGCCAAACAGATTTTGATAACGCAGCAAAAAAATAACATTGAATCCTTTTATACGCACAGGAACGAAATGTTTAGCTATTTTGATCGTGTTGGAGAGTTGAATTATTTCAACCGATTCACTGCAAAAAACCGAATACACCCAAGAATGCATAAAATTTTCTTCAACGGAACGCCTGACCAAGGGGTGCCAACTGTGAACGAAGAAGCTTTCGATGAGATTGAATCCCTAATAAATTCATCGCGGCTTTTTATTCACATGACGTTGACCACTGAAGATATGGAAATGCTGGTGAGCGCCTACGTTCTCAATGCATGCAATAGTCTTCACCAGCTAATAAGACGTCTAAATTTAACTGAAGTAATCGACATGCTAGAAGTTCGCGGCCGGCCTGTATATTTAGAGACGAAAGACGAAGAAGGGTTAAAAAAATACTTAACCATTGGCGACTGTACGGATGATATGGTCGCCACGCACCGGTATGCTCGTGCTTTTTTCAGAAATTTATGCGATTTCTCCGGCCGCAAGTACGATGATATAAACCATCCGACTTACAGCTACTTTGAGACTGGCGGACAATATAGAAATATAAAACAACCGATGAATGTAGAGCACTTCCATGCCATTTTGCTGCCAGACATGAACTTTGAACTTATGAAAAGAGGATGGTGAATTATCAGGCGGTGACTGCTTTTAATCGTGTCGACAATTCCTTCGCTTTCGCAGAGTCCGCAATAAATAATGCAGCGTTGGTCGGTACAGGGCTGGAGGCATGAGAATGCGTTGCTATTTGACTATTCATTTGCTCCAGCAGATCGAGTGTGTCACAGACAATTTTAAATAGGTTCACTCCCTCGGAACCAATCCAGTTTTTCGGCGCTTGTATCCGCTGTGCCACTGCGGCCACACTCTCACGCAAGCCTTCTATCCGCTCCTGCATATCACCGCCCACCGTGGCGTTGTGTTTCTGCCCCACAACCAGGTTCAGATCCCGCCCAGTCGCCTGGTGCAGGTCGTCCACCGCCGCCAGGCTCGCCGACCCGCCCGACAGCAGCTTGAGCGCGCCCAGCGCCTCGATCTTTTTCACACCACCCACCGTCTCCGTTGAATGGTCGTCGACGGCCCGCGTGTGGCTCTGGAACTGCTCGCGGTTGTCCAGGGCTTCCACCTCACGCTCGATCGCGTGATCCCGGATCTTGCCATCGGTCTGGCGTAACCAGTTGCCGTCCGCGTCGACGCGTTGCTGCACCGCATCGCTTTGCTGCCAGACCTGGTGCCCGTTGGGCACCTTCGGCATGGTCAGGCCGTGGGGCAAGATCGATTGAATGTAGGGCTTGTTTGGCAGGCCGTAGGCGAAACACACCACCACCCGCGTGCCTTCCTCTGGAAAAGCGTAAATGCCCATTTCCTCGCCACCGGTGGGCAGTGGCAGCGGGACGCCGGTCAGCGGCGGCATTGCCGGATCTGGCTCGTCGTCGGCGCCCAAGACTTCAATATCCACGGCATAGCGTGGACGGAAGTCGTCGCAGATCCCTGCATCCGCCGGCGCATCGGCCACGGCGGTGACGCGGGCGAAACGCGGCAGGTGATACCCGCCGGTGAGTTCGGGAAATTGGCGCTCTACAGCGCGGCGGATTGCGTCTTCCATCGGATGGCCATCTGGTCATTGGCGAGTGCCACACTAGTGACACGTTCGCCGGCGTTGATCGTTGCACCTGGTCGCAGGCCAGGAAGGGCCGCCACCATCGCGCTCTGGTTGCCCTGGTAGCCGTCGAACAGCTCCGTGGGGATCTGCAGCGCCACCCGGGCGCCAAAAAAACTGTCGGCCCAGCTGCCGGCGAACACTTCGCCGTTGCCCAGCTGGTGCCAGGTGAAGTCGGGAATACTGAACACGCGGGCCAGGCTGTCCATGGCCTGGTATCCGGCAGCAAGGCTGTAGAAGAACGGTGCCTTCACGCCGGCGTAAGGCCGATCGGGAACGCGAAAGCGCAGGCCCGTCTGCTCGCTGATGGCAGCCAGCACAGCGCGCAGATCGACATGACGCAGGTTCAACGGCAACGGGTTGGCCAGCACAGCAGCCAGCTCACGGCAGAACAGCACCTGCTCTTTGGCATTGGCGGCCGTGCAACGCTCGACGTAGCCGATGAAGTGACGCTGCAGCGTGCGGTCGTTGTAGCCGATATCCAGCGTCACCATCCCTTTCAGCGGCTCAGCAGACTGAACGGTGAAGTTCGCCCGCCCGGGACTGGTGGCGTCCAGCCGAACGTCTTCTTTGACCAGACGAACAGGCGCGCCATTGATCGACAGAACTTTGTGCAGTTTCACGTCTGCTCACTCCCGCCCAGCCACTTGTCCACACGGCCCAGCACCTTTTCAAAGCCGCTCAACTCCGGGTTGTCGCTCGAACCTGAGTTACTACTACCTTCACCGACCGTGCTACCCGGGGCGCCCTGGGCGTCGACCTTGTTGCCGGCACGCCGACCCTCGACCTTTTCCGGGTTCGACTCGCGCTCGCTCAGCGTGAACTGCACCAGCCAGGCTTTCAGGTTGTCGGCTTCCCGGGCGCTGATGCCTTCGGAAAACTCCACCTGGCGCACGCCGAACGCCTCGGCGGTGTCGTTCACGACGCGATAAAGATGCAGCTCGCCGCCGCTCGCCGTGGCTTCGGCCAGACGCATCAAGTCAGTCAGATGCACCCGATCAACGAAGGGGATCATCAGCGAGACGGCCAACGTTTTGGGCTTAAAACCCTTGTGCGCCTTGTCGGTGTTGCTGGTCTGCCCCGACATGTCGCCGCTCTCGATGCGTAGATTTCCGGTGACCTTGAGGTTCTTCCCCTGGACTTTTTGCCCGTCGAGCAACAGCGTCATAGACCCACCAGCTCCCGTACAAAACTCAACCCCTGTTGTGTGCCCACCAGCAGCAGGCCGGCGCATTGCACCCACTCATGCCCAGGAGCATCACCGCTCAGCAGCTCCCGGCGCAGCTCGCTGGAGTTGCCCGGGCCAATCAGGCGCGCCCGTATACTGACGTCGGGGTTACCACCAGCCAGCAGGTTTTTCAGTTCAGCCAATTGTTGATCCCGCCCCTGTTGCTGTGTCGCCTTGCGAGCGGCCAGCGCAGCCAAATCGCCCAACGGCGAACTGTCGGCGGCGTAACCCTCAAGCACGGCCAATTGGCCGGCCATCGATTGCTTGGCAGCTTTGATTACCGTGCAGCGCTCCAAGGGCAGCCCTTGCCAGCGCGGCAGCGGGCCGGCGCTGGGGATCTCCCACTTGTCGCTCTCAAGTTTCATCAGGTGCTGGGCGCGCCGCTCCGTGCGTACCAGGTCGGGAATCGGCAACAACGCGTTGAACCGCGACAGGCCGCTGGCCAACTGTTCCAGGCGCGTGCCCAGGAACAGAAGCGACAGCGCGTATTGCTGCCCCGCCGGACGACCGGAGTCGGTCGCGTCTTCCAACTTTCTGGCCAGGTGTTCCAATACGTTCGGCGCCGACAGGAAACGCTGGTAGCCCGTGCCCTGGCCGATGCCGCTCTGGAATGGCGTCACCACAAGGCACGCGGGCACCTGACCCAACTGCTCTGTCAGCGCCGCCCGTCCGGCTTCAATGGCGCCTTTGGCGGCATCGCCGACCGGCCCCGGGTTGGTGATGGCCAAACCGTTCAGGCCGGCGAGGCGCTGCACGGTGCTGGCAAGCTCGCCGCCGGCCAGATCCTTAGCCGCCGATAGCTGGCCCATCCATTGCGTGGCCTGCTCCGGCCAGCGCATCGTCACCGGTGCCCAGGTCATGCCGGCGGCGTCCAGGTGATGGCTTTCATTGCCTTCAAATCACTGGTGGTAAGCGCTTGCTCGAGCTGCTGCTTGAGGTGGTTCGCCTGCTGCAGCAGCTGCATTTTGAAGTTATTGAAGTCATCACTGACCTGGCGAAGCTGGACAAAAGAATGAGAGCGGAACGCCTTTACGCCTTGTTTGTCTCGGCACGGAAATAGACTGTCCTGTCCTGCGAGAATGGCGCCAGTCAAGTTCAACTGGTCATCCAACTCGCTTCCGTACTGGTGCGGTCTACCTAGTGCCGTCGACCAGAATCCGCCCGTAATCGCACTCAAACACTTAGCGCTCACTTCAGTGCTTTTTTCCTGGTAAAGGCGTTCCAGCAGGCTGTTCCGGTCGTCCACCCACTGGCCGTTCTCCCACACTTGGTTCGGCCCTGGCTTGATCGTGGTGAACTCCGCCGGCAGTGGGCCAATGTCGTGGTAAGTACAGGGACTGGCATCGTCCGTACGATAAATAGTCTCCCGACGCCAGTCCTCACGGATTTTCCAAGCTTGCCCTTGAAAAACGGCCACCTGACGTTCACCGACTTCAGGCGCCGGAATCAACGTTGCACCATACGGTACAAGCCATCCCCCCAGTGTTAAAGGATCCGGATCTGCCAGGCCATGGCCGAGCAGTTCCGCCGTCTGTGGGTGAACGTGGTAAATCACAGGTGCATTCATGGCTAACCTCAATACTTCAAACACGCCAGCAAGGCGGTGTTTCGTGGACGTATGCTGTGGCGGACGACGGAACTGGAGCCTGTGAGGCTCAGAGGGACGGAAAAGTAATTGCTCGTGACCACTTGCACCGGGCTTTCATAACCCTGGGCGCCGAATAGCTGCCCATCGCTCAGCACACCAGTGGCGGCAGGCGTTACTAATACGGCAGTGGTCGAGGTGTGACGGGCAACGCCCATTGAAGGCAGCAGCGTGCCGTCCTGTGCTGTACCGAAGCCACGTCCCGGATCGATGCCACGTGATTCGTCCCACGCGCGGAGAAACTGAGAACGCAGGTCAGGGCCACGGAAAATGTCAGGCCCCAAGTCGGCGTACTGAATTGCACCCGGTACCCAGCTCTCTGGCGGTACAACCAAACCATTGTCCTGGGCATAGGACCAAAGCCCGTGATAGCTGGTCTTGCTCAGCGTCTGGCCGTTCGCTTTGAGTGTTCCGGGACGTGGTGTCTGGGCTGAATGCAGAATGACCGAACCCACTTCAATACTGCGATAGCGCTCGTGTGCAGCGATCCACTCCATCAACCCAAAGGGCTGGACGAAGATCACCGGTTCTTTCTGTACAGTCGGCACGGTGCTGTACAGACCAACCTTAAAGCTCAGTGCCTGATACAAAAGAGCCTGCGCCTCCGCCAGTGCCTTGGTGGTCGCAAGAATCTCCGAGCTGTCCGACTTTGAGTCATCACTTTTAGCGTTAGGCAGATTGCCTAACCCCACGTCGTCCTTGGTGGTGGCTCGGGCACGCAGCTTGGGATAGTCCCCTGTCCGAGCGGCAAAGTGACTCACCAGCGGCCCGTCGATTGGCTCCACTGATCGCCGGTCAGTGAAAGTGTTGTTATTGACGATATCGGCAATTGGCACGCAGTAATGACGCGTGCCGGTGCTGTCGATGTAGTCCTGCAGGTCAGCCGCGAACACCACTTCCCAACTCGCCACCACGTCGCTGAATTCTCGCTGCAGTGCGAGATCGATCCAGGCTGTGCATGGAAACGCCTTTGGCACGACCGGCAACACCATGGCTCGGGTGAGCCTGATCCCTTCGATATAGGCCGTCCCAGGCTTGAGCTGATACACACCGGCGACCTTCTCCAGCTGGAGAGCCGAGCCGAGGAAGCACGCCCGGCCAAACACATCGCGATTGCTCAGTCGTTCGCGCTCGTCGATACCGCTCAGGCGTACGGTGAAGTCATGCTGCCAAGTGCTGGCATCAATCGTGATGCCGGTCAGCATCTGGGCGCCGTCGAAGGCCACCAAAAAGTTGCGCGTCAAGTTGTTGCCGACCTGCAGCGGCGGAATGTTCCGGCGCTTGATCTGCAGCGGCACGTACGCCACGGCGAACAAGATCCCTTCGGCGGTTTCGAGGCCAATCCAATTGAAATCCCAGTCGCCGATGTCCGAACCGATTT
This sequence comes from Pseudomonas sp. GW458-11-26-14-LB4, assembly GCF_059423925.1. Taxonomy (NCBI): domain Bacteria; kingdom Pseudomonadati; phylum Pseudomonadota; class Gammaproteobacteria; order Pseudomonadales; family Pseudomonadaceae; genus Pseudomonas; species Pseudomonas sp. GW458-11-26-14-LB4. The sequence continues at coordinate 47,050 of NZ_JBWKYU010000002.1, read as the reverse complement.
GCGAGCTATACACGACCTGGTTCGGGTTTACGTAACCCGCGTTTTCCTTGGGGATCTCATACACATGAACGATTTGCGCGGCCACGGGCTTCGGCGCTGCTCGATCCACCGGCCCGCTGGAATCCAGACCGGGTACGTTGGCAAAAATGAAGCGGGTGACGTCGAGGCCCTGCTGCGCGACATGCTTTTGCGCAATCAGGCTCTCGCCGGCGAGGGTGATGCTGGCTCCCATGGATGCTCCTAAAGGCTGGCAACCAGCGTTTGCTGGTCGTCGTTAAAATCGACCAACGCGATACGCAGCGGCACCGGGGTAATGGTCACGAAGTCATAGCGGCGGCACGTGCGGCTGTATTGCTGGATCAGGACACGCAGCAGCTCGGGGTTTTGCGACAGCTGGGTATCAGAGAAACGCAGCAGCACCACGTCCCAGTCCCTTTCGGGCATACGCTCTTCGATCTCGACGTACCCGACACCGAGGCGCTGCAGGATGCGTTTCATACCCGCAGTGCTGCCGGCATCTACGGCGTTGATAAAGGCGAACTTCACGCGCAGCCGGTAGAGGGCTTCGGGTTCGCCCTTGAATCGTGTGATATCCCGTTGCCAAGCCAACAGATCGAGCACGGTTGGATGGCACGTCTCGGCGTCCAGTTGCAGCAGGGGCCAGCGAAGCCAATCCTCCACCGTCGTCCACCAGGCTTGCGCGGCGGCGGTCAGTTTCTGCAGCTCCTTGCCATCCAACCAAAAAGGCAGACCGATCTTAATCATGCGCGATCACCTCCAGACTCTGGATCCGAGGGATGTTCAGTTCGGACAGGATGTCGTTGTTGCTGAAGTGCAGGGATTCGATGCCAGGGAACTGCAGGTGCAACTCTTCGCCAAGACGGCTGAAAGAGAAACGCGACTGGGGATAGGTCAATGTCGGTTGGTAATCGCTGGTGGTGCTTTCGCGAAAGGCCGCCCGAATGAACAGCTCAATTTCATTCAGCAACGCCCGTTTTTGCACCTCAGACAAGGTCGGACGTGGCCAGATAACTACACTCAGCGTGTGCATCGTCTCCGGCATCACCATTACCAGCAGATCATCGCCATGGCCGTGGTTGCCTTGGTCACGGATGTGAGCGTTGATTTGCTCCAGGTACGCCGCCGCTGGCACATCGGCGTCAAACAGTACATAGGCGTTCGCACTGCCTGGGCCACGTGGCGCGTCGTGCTCAAAATACACGCCGTCAGGCCTTACGCCTGGGAAGGCAGCAATCATGGCTCGGTACACCGCATCGGTGTGCCACTGATTGACGGCCGAAAACTGATTGCGCACACGCAAACGCAGCTCGTCGTTAGGCTCGCGATCGGCGCCAGGACTGGACAGCCAATTATCGGCGTTGATCACTTGAACAACGCCGGGAATCGGCGCTGGTAGAACCGCGTAATAACCCGGGGCGAGATTAAAACCACTGCCCACGTCTAGCGCTTCGACTGGCACTTGTATCTGCAGGACACCTTCGGTGAAGCTGCCGATTGCAGTGGTGGCCAGTTCGTAGATGTGGCCATTGATCGACGCCGACTGCACAACGGTTCCAAAGGGAATTTCTAATCCACCGCTGGCACCGCTGCGGGTGAACAGCAAGTGTCCTGCGGCCTTGGTCGCGCCTTTGCGTTCGACATTGACCGCCCAAGCCAGCATATCCAGCCAAGCATCCATCGCCGTTTTCACAAAGAAGTTCGGCAAGACGGTCATGCACAGGAAGTCCAACAGCCAAAGCACCGGTTTGGTGGCCAGCGCGGTCATCACCCGCCAGAACGGCGAATAACTGCTGGTGTTGGCCACTTTCGCGCCCTGGGCTTCAACTTCCTTTTCCCACTCAGCCTTCAACGCCGCCTCAGTGGTCGGGATGCCGGCATCGGCGATCACCTTTTTAAAATCGACGCTCACAGACTTACCTCGATCGATCCGAACTTCAGGGTTTTGGCGGTCACCAGGTAAACGCCTGGTTCCTGTTGGGTGATGCGTGCCGTCCCCGGCACTAGGCGCACGTCGCCCTCCACCAGCAGTTCCATCCGCTGGATGCAGTCGCGCTGACGCAAGCGATCGCGCTCGGCCACCAGCGTCACCAACAGCCCGCTGTCGCGGATCATGTGGGCGATGTCCTGGGCGATGCAGGCACGGTCGTCGACCAGCAGCGGCTGGTGCGACAGATCCAGCGCCAGGTCGTTGTCGACGATGAGCAGATCCACGTACTCGCTCATCCGCCTACCGCCATCGCAACCATGTTTTCCATCTCCAGCGGCGTCATCTGCTTGCCGGTGTTGATAGTCACGTTCTCCACATGCGTGCCCTTGTTCTGGCTGCTGTTGTTGTTCTGGATGCTGGTCAGCAGGCCGCCCGCCGGCACGGCAGACGGACGCGCCGGCGACAGGCTTGGAATGGCCGCATTGATGGTCTGTTGGGCTTTCTGCGCAGCGTTGGCGGTGTCGGAAGCGCTGGCAGCGGCGTCGACGCCTGGCACCTCGGGCATACCGCCGAAGCGCGCTTCGATGTTCACGCCCGGGATACTGTTCAGCAGCTCGATCACGCCGTTAACGGCCTTGGTGAAAATGCCGACGATGCTGTCCCACGCGGCCTTGGCCATGCCCGACCAGCCGCCCATGGAGTTAAACCAGTCGGAAAGTTTCTGCAGCTTGTCGGCGACGAACTGGAACGCGGCCGTGTTCATCAGGGCGCTCGTCCACTCCTTCCAGAAGAAGACCGCCGCCACAATGACCGCCACCAGGGCGACGATCCCGACCACGATCCACACCACCGGGTTGGCCAGCAGCGCCGCGTTGACCAGCCAGATCGCGCCCTGCCAGAGCATCATGGCGCCGCGAATCAGCGCCAAGCCAGCGCTCAGCGTGTAGATCACGGCGACGTAAGCAAGGATGGCCAGCTTCTGCAGGATGAACACCGCGACGGTGCGCAGGCTGAACAACTGGACGACTTTCCAGACGGTCAGCATTCCCAACCAGGTCATGCGGGCAATGCCCACCACCATGGTCAGCGCCGACATCGCGGCAACGATGCCCATGATTGTCAGCGCGGTGATGCCGATCACGCGAGTGATGTTCGGGAACAGCTGCGACCAGCGCACCAGGGTTTTACCGATGTCCACCATCTTGGCCATGAACGGCGACAGCACCGGGATCAGCACCTGACCGAACACCACTCGCATGACTTCGACCAGGGACGCCCACTGTTGCCACGGGTCAACCATCGCCCGGGCCATCTGCTCTGCGTTCTCCAGCCCTCGCACCTTGCCCAGTTGCTCGATGCCGTTGCGCAGCCGATCGGTATCCTTGGCCAGCGCACCGATCACCTGGGCACCTTCGCCGCCGAAGGCTTCCATCAGCTTGGCGCCGGCCGACGCGCTGGTGAGGTCACCGAACTTGCCCTGGAGCTTGTCCAGGATGGTCATCATCGGCAGCACCTTGCCCTGCTGGTCGGTGAACTTCATACCGAGCTTTTCGGAGGCGGCGCCGATGTTTTCGAAAAACGCCTTGTAGCGTCCGCCGGCGTCGCCGCCCTCCATGGTGCTGCTCAGCGTGCCGATCACCGCCATCTGTTCGGCCAGGTCGACGCCGGAAGTCGTGGCGATCGCCCCGGCTTCCTTGAAGGCGTCTTTCATGGCTGCGCCGCTGGTGCGGAACAGCTGCACCGCCAGCGCCGTCTGGCCGCCGAGCTTTTCGACCCACGCGCCCTTCCCCATCGCATCGGCTTGGGACTTCTGCAGGTTGTAGAGCGTGCCGACGTATTCACCCATGGTTTCGGCGTCGGTCTTGGTGGCCTTGGCCAGCAGGTTGCTGGTGTTGGTGAAGGTGGCCAACTGATTGCCGGCCAGTCCCTTGATGGCGCCCTCGATGAGGTACGCGGACGCCACAAAGTCCTTGGCGTTTTCCCCGTAGTTCACGGCGAACTCCAGCGACTTGGCATTGAGCGCAGACAGCGCGTCCTCAGCCACGCCCAGCGATCGGACGTCGCCCAGGGCGCGATTGACCTCCAGCGCCGGTTCCATGGACTCGCGAATCGCGACCACACCCGCCGTCAGCCCGCCAAGGCCCAGGCCGATCGTCTTGATGTGCTTTTCGCTTTGATCGGCAAGCTCGGAAAAGCCCATTTTCACCTTGCCCAGGGGCGCGGTGACCTTGTCCTGCAAGCTGAGAATGAAAGCCAGGCTGGCGCTACGGTCTGCCAATGTCGTTACCCGTTCAGCGCAAGGGCGATGCCGTTAGCCACGGCAAATTCCATGCGTCTCCAGTGTTCGTCCTCCAGCCACTTGGCCGTCCCCATCGCTTCGGGCGTGGGTTCGGCACCAGGTAGCCAGCGGTTCGTCAGGGCCATCAGCTGGCCCAGGCCGTTTTCGCTCAGGCGCTCAGCGTGCTCGAGCGCTTTTTTACGATCACCTCAACGTTGGGCGCGTATTCCTCCAGCAGCGCGCCGGCGAGCTGCATCACCATCACCGGGTTGCCCAGCAGCGGTTTCAGTACGGCTTTTTGATCCTGCAGCACGGTGGTCATCAGCAGGTTGTTGCCCGGGGCGACCTTGTTGGTCTGGGTCAGGGCGTTGAAGTACTTGGTCACGTCCGCTGGGGACAAGTTGAAAGTGAATTCCTGTTCGCCGACTTCCAGGGTGATTTCGGTGTTTTGCTGGCTCATGGGGTATCGCTCTTTTTGAGGTTGGGAAAAGTGGTGTCCTGGGGCGCCGGCGATCGCCGGCAAACGCCCAGGGCGTATTGCTGCAGTCCGACGATCATTTGCCGGCTTTGGGCGAGTTGATCTCGGAGGGTGAAATAATCCTGTCGAGCGTCTGCTGAGAGTTCGGCGCGTCCTGCATCAGCCACGCGGGCGGTGCCGGCGGTGGCGGACACAGATCCGGAGGCGGGACAGGTGGCGCTGACGTACAGCCGGCCAGTGCCATCGCCAACAGCGCGGCGCAGGCGTTCGTTTTCAGTTCGTGCATCGGTCAATTCCTTGGTGTTTCGTTGGTCGATCGCGTCCCGCTCGGCGAGCATTTCGCCGCTGATGCGTGCCGCTTCGCGCAGGCCGCTGGCCTCCCATTTCGCGCTGTCGCGCTCGCGCCTGGCTTCGTCGCGCTGGCCTTCGAGCGTGTCGAAACCGATCCAGGTGACCAGGCACAGCACGACCAGGAACAAGGCTTCGCGCAGCATCACAAGCCCTCCGCACACAGCCGGAATTCGGCCAACCGGCGGTTGTGCAACCCAGGCACAAAGCGCTTCTGGCCCTTGGCATCGGTCACAAAGGCCCATACCGGCGTCTTGCCGTCCGGCGCCCATGCCAGGGCTTTGCAGCCCTCGGCGATGCGACCGGCGTTGATAAGCGCGACCGCTCGACTTGCGCAGGTGCTGGTCACGCCGAAGTTGTGGCCGTGACTGGTGAGGGCGTCGAACGTGTTCTGGCCCACGCTCGGGTTGGTGATGCATTCGGCCAACTGCAGCTGCGTTTTGCGGATCACCAACTGCTCCACCTCGGCGCACTTGGCGGGCGACCAGTAGTCGCCGACCACGACCGGGTACGGGCTCGTAAACCGGGTGATGCCCTTGCAAACCGTGGGCAGTCCGCCGGCGAGCTTGTCCGCGTAAACGGTGTTCTGGCCGTTGCCTTCCCAGGTACCCAGGAAGATCACCAACGGGGTGCTGGCCAGCGCGATCACGCCGGCCATGATCCTGCCGCGCAGACTCATGGGAACCACACGCGCAGCAGTGCCGGCACGACCATCTGCAGCACGGCGCCAACCAGCGTCAAAATCGTGAGCAAGCGCCCGACCTTGGAGCCGATCACGTTGACCGCCAGGGTCAACGCCTGCTGGCCCTTGTTCAGTTCCTTGAGCTGGCCAGTCATGTTTTCGAATTGCTGCTCAAGCTTGGTCACGCGAGTCGGCACGGTGTCGTGACGACCTTCAAACTCGTTCATACGGTGCTCGATCACGGCGAGTTGCCGCTCCAGCGTTCCCAGACGCGAAGTTTCAGTGGTCATCGGCGTTTACTCTTCTCGACGTCCGTCTGGCATGGGACGCACCGGGTTATGCCACCGTGCGCCTGGCGCGCCGGCGGGATTGGTTTGTCGCAGTCCTGGCAATGGGTCAGGCTCGGCCCGACCGGCACGGGCTTGCTCAGCTGGGCCTTGATCGCCTGGTCACGCTGGCGTTGCTCCAGCTCCTGGGCGCGGTCGAACCAGTCCACCATCAGCGCAGCCCCTCGGTTTCGGCAGCGGCCAGGTACGGCACGCCGTTGATGCGGATGAAATCCGGACTGGTGACGTCGAACGGAACCTTGTGTTTGCTCTTCTCGCCGCCCTTGGGATCGATCGACAGCAGGCTGGAGACCTTCACCCGGCAACCGAACGCTTCCACGCGCATTTCTTCATCCTCGCCGGCCTTGGCGAAGAACACCGAGTCGAAGGGTTTCAACTCGCGGAAACTACCCGCCGAGCGGGCGGCATCCACCAGCAAGTTGAAATTGGTGCTGTCCAGTTCCAGTTCGCCGGCGGCGGCGACGTCGCCGTCCACGTAGCCGTCCGGCACACCACGGGTTTGGGCCACTGCCGAGTTGTCGGTAATGTCCAGGGTGCAGCTTTCAACGTGCAGCGCGATGTCGCCCAGGTTTACGTCAAAGTTCTTGCCGCCAATCTTTGCCATGGGGCGTTACTCCGTTTTGTCGGTGGAAAGATCCAGGGCAATGTTCGCCGTGAGGTCTTTCGGGCAGTTGTGGGGTTTGAGCTTGATGTAGGCCGCGACCTTGGTTTTCGTCAGCCAGGTCAGCACCAGGTCGCCGTCCTTCGGCGGCTCGATGTCGCCGGGGAATACCTGACCCGCGAACGTGGTGGACTTGGCCATGGCGCGCAGTGGCGCCATCAGCTGGTTGGTGTTGACGGCCATGCTGTTGGGGGTGTTGTTCAGTCGGCGATCGGCCACGCGGCGAATCAGCAGCGGGCGGATCTGCCGAGCAGCCTTGTCGGTGATGCGCAGGTACTCCACGACCTGAAAGTCACTGCCGGCGGTGTCCAGCATGTTGCCGTCGCCCCAGTACACGCCCGGGTAGTCTGGATAGGTCTGCGAAACCGAGTAGCGCGCCCGATCCAGCTCGCTGCGCACAGCCGAGGTCAGCGGGACTTTTTCACCATCGACCGGAACAGGGCCGAGGCCCAGCACGGCACCGGTGGCCACCCGCATCGGGCTGTCAGCGATGCTCACGGAAGCATTGGCCAGGCGACCGGCCAGCACGCCCAGGTCATTGCCGTGTAGCTGCGGTACGACCAACACACGCGGCGCGGCGAGGTTGGCCAACAGCGCTTTGCGTTCGCTGACGTACTGCGCCCAGGTCTGTTCGGCGGTGACGCCAGGCGCGGACGCGATGACGAACACGCGGCGTCCGTAGGTATTGTTCAGCGCGACCGCTGCGTCATGCATCGCCGACAGCTCGGCGGCAGCGGTCACCGGTTTGGTAATCACCACGGCTTCCACGGAGTAACCCTGCTGCTGGGCTTTCTCCAACGCCTCATCCCATTTGCCCTCGGCGCCGATCGGAGCCGCGACACATGCCCAGCGCTGGCCACCGTTGAGACGGGCGGCGGTGATTTGAGTTTTCAGGTCGCTGGCCGGAACGCCCAGTTCGGCGTCCAGATCGCTGTCTGTGTTCAGCGGGAGGATCTGGCCGACGTTCTTGCCGGCAGGGCCGATGAAAAGAAAGTAACGCTCAATCTCGCTCACAGGCCCCTGGCCCAGGTTGAGATTGTCGACGGTGACTTGACCGAGTGCCATGCAGTGCCTCGTTAGCGGGGTGAAGTTAGGATTTGTTGCAACACCTGGCTAATCAGCAGGTCGGTGTCGCGTTCGGTTTCGGCGCCGATGAACTGGCGTTTCGGCAAAGTGATTTCCCAGCTCTGCGCGCCCGACGACTCGCTGCGCTGGTCGTCCAGGATGCGAATGAGCAAACCGGCCTTGGCGTAGTTCACATGCTCTTGAATCCACGCCACTGACGGCCTGGTCAGGGTCTTTTTGCCGGCCTGACGCACGCGAAAACCCAATCGGCGCAGGCGCTTTGCCTGTTTCTCGGTGGCCGCGAGGCCTGGCGGGGTTTTGTTCCAGCGGCGCATCTGCGCGGCGGTGCGGCGCTCGCTGACGCCGTAGTGCTGCTGGGCGGCGACCCATCGGGTCAGGGCGTTTTTCCAGCCCAATTCCGCTTCATCAGCGGTCACGCGGGTGACCACCATCAGCTTGGCCAGGCCGGCTTCCATCTTCTTTTTGCCCTTGCTCTCGCCCTTGCGCGGGGCGAACGCCGAACCGTCCACGTTCTGCTGGGCGCGCTGACGCTTGCGGCTCATCGTCCGCACGCGCTTGGTCACCTGGTTCAACAACCGGCGGCGCAGCTGCGGCGGCAGGCTCAGTAACGCCAGTTGCTCACGCACACCCAGGCGTCCGCGCACATCTAGTTCGAACGTGCTACGCCCCGCCACTGGTGGCCACCTCGCCGCGCTCAGCGACCCACAGGTCAAACGGGACGAACGCCCAGGTCTTGCCGAAGGCCTGGATCTCGCCGTCCGGATCTTCGGAGAGATACTGCGGCTCGACGAATTCCAGCGTGACTTCCACGTCGAACAGATCGCTGTCCAGGGGCTCCACGGCGAATTCCGGCGCCGGCAGTTCGTGGCGGTCGCGGTCGGCGTCGTGGGACTCCAGCCAACTGCCCACCAAGGCCATCATGCGGGCCGGATTGGCGGCGAAACGCTCCAGGACAATGACGGCGCGATAGTGCATGTCGCCAAAGTGCATGCCGTCGACGTCGGGTTTCCAGATCAGCGACAGCTTTACCTGCTCCGTCCAGCTGTCGAGTTGTTCAGGCTCGACCAAGCGTCGCTCCAGCAGGTAGGCGGTCAACGCCTGCAGCTTGGTCATAGCAGTGCCGCCGTGATGCGGCCACGACCCTGCAGAGCGCGCACAGCCTGCTGACTGAATGCCAGAAACGTGTCTTCACGCTCCGGCGCTTCCTTGCCGGTGTTCTCGGCGCTCTCGCGCCGGGTCACGGTGGGAAACTGCTGCAGGGCGCTGGCCTTGGCGCGGCAATACACGGCGCGCTTGTACAGTTTGGCCTTCAATGCACGCTCGGGCAGCAGCATCGGATCGGCTGTTTCCACGGCGACGATGCCCGCTGCCAGCCAGCTGGTTTTGAGCTTGGCCAGGTCGGTATTGATCTCGGCCATCGCGATAAACAAAGCGTCGGTCAGCAGGTCGCCCAGGAACTCCGCCGGCAGGCGATAGCCCTTCTGGAACTCGGCCACGGAGAGGTTCGGCCAGAAGCCGTCGTTCTCGATCGCCTGTTCCACGATTGTGGTGGGTTTCCCGGAAAAGCTCATTGCTGACCGCTCGAATTAGGGCGGGGAGACTGTTTTTCGTGGGGCTGTCCATAAATGGCAGACACACGTCCACAGTTCCCCGCTGGGGGGGTAGTCGGTTATTGGGCGCCGGTGACGGCGGGTGTTTGTTTGGCGATCGCCTTACGGCACTTCGCAATGCGTGTCTCGTTGCCGGCCTTGGCGTGCAACTCAGTGGATCGCTCCAGGTGCTCGAGCGCCGTTTCCCACTGCTCGGCCTCCATGGCGCGCATGCCGATCAACTTGTGGTACTTGCTCGGAATCTGTTCGGGCAGATCCCATTCGCCGTCGACACGCGGCAGCAGGTCGGACAGGTACGGTTCCGGGCTGCGCTGGGCGTTGTATTCACGGAAAGCCCATTCGATGACCGCGTCCGCTACGAACGTCTGCACGTTGCGCTTGAAGCGCTCCGGCATTTCCTGGCCCTGCTCGATCGCGAAGTCCGCCAGTTCCAGACCGTCTTCGAACTGCTCGGTGTCGAAAAGCCAGACCATCACCTGCACCAGGACGGGGTTCTGCATCACCAGGCCCGAATCCATGTAGCGCTGGATGAAGTCCTGGTACTTGGGCAGCAACTCAGTTCGCTTAAGCGTTTGTTTGCTCGCCAAGTTCTTTAAATCGCTCAAGCGCTTCAGGTCTTCATCCATCGAGGCCTGCATCAGCAGCAGGTGTTTTTTCGCGTTGGCTGGGCTGCTCAGGGCTTCCGCCGGCGAATACGCCAGCGGTGCCGCTGCTGCAGCGATCAATGCAGCAGTTCCCTGAGCCAAAATGCGGCGCTTGTGGGCAAGGGCCAGGCTCACTTCACCAGCTCCACGTTTTCAGTCAGCGCGATCTTTTCCAACTGCTCGATCACGTAGCCCTCGTTGCGGCTGTTGTAATCCTCGACGCGGGAACGTTTCGGGTTGTCCACGGTTTGCTTGCGCCAGCTAGAGTCCTGGAAGTAAATCGACAGGTTGTCCCAACTGGTGACCAACACGCCGTTGACCGGGAAGAACGGAACGCTAAAGCTCGGCAGACCGCCGTAGGTGGCGATCACCTGGGCGTCCTCGATGCGCTCTTTTTCGGTCGGGGTGTCGCCCTGCTTGGCGTACAGCTTGGCCTTGTCAGCGGCCAGCAGGTCGGTGCCGATGATCGCCACCAGGTCGCCGCTGTCGCGCAGACGCTCGTCCACCATTTGCTTGGTGTCATGCACCAGGGCATCCAGGTTCTCGTAATCACCGCCCGGCCCCATGGTGACCTTGCCAGGTGTATTGCCTTCCTTGAGAACCTGCTGCGGCGCTTGCTCGCGCAGTTGCTGCAGCCAGCCTTTGTTCACGTCCTGCAGCATCGGATAGGCTTCGATATCGGTCTGCGCAGCCGCTTTCTCACCGTGGAAACCGACCATGATGCGATCCAGGGCGATCTGTTTCTGCACAGCAGCCGAATACTTCTGATGGAAGTCCGGGAACTTGGCCCAGGCATCGATCTTCGCGTAGGGCAGGCCCACATCCGATTCGGTCGACGACAGTTCGTAGGTGCTGTTATCCAGCGCCGAAGCGTCCTTCGCCACGCGGTCGGTGGTCTTGGTGTTGGTGCGGCCTGTCACCGGGCCAGACACGCCAATAAACACCTTCTCGCCCTTGATCTCGGTCACCGGAATGACGTTGATGCGTTGCAGGAAGTCCGACTTGGCGGTGATAGCCTCGTTCAGTTCCTGGGCGATCGACGGTTCAACAGAGAACATCTTGCTGGCCAGCTCGACACCGTAGGTCTCGGCGATCGCCAGCTGCATTTCGGCGTACATCTTGGCGCCGTAGGCGCTCAGTGAACGGGCCATGGTCAGAGTACCCGCAGTTTGGTTTTGTCAGTGGCGCCAGTAGTGCGCGGCAACTGACGTCCAGTGCTGGTGTTCTGCAGTGCGGAGAACTGCTTTTGCAGGTTGCCAAGCGCCGCCAGCACAGCCTTGTTACCGCCGCCGTTGCGCTTGAACTCGCGCTCTTCCTCGGCGGTGGTGACGATCTCGTCTACTGCAGCACTGACGTCATCGATCGGGGCCTGATCGGGTTCTGGTGCGTCTTCGGCGGCAGGCTCGATCACGGCCTGAATGCCTGCAGCGACGACTAGCAGCTGGGCCAGCAGGGCTTTCAAGGCCGTTGCGGTAGCTTCATCCATTGGGGGTTTGCTCTCGGTTGGGGTTTGCGGGGTGGTTTCGGTGGGCGTGTCTTCAATCCCGAAACGCTTGAACAGGCGGGTGAACATGGCGGCAAGGCGCCCGATCTCGCCCTGCGGTTCGGTTTCGCTCAAAGAGCCCAGCTCGTGGGAAGCGGCGTAGTACGAATCGCGGCTGGTGCGGCTGGAAAAGTAGAGTTCTTGGGTTCCGACACTGGCGGGTTCGTCAGTGACCGCGATGCCGGTCATGTAGGCTTTGCCACGGCCCCGGAAATTCGGCCTGATCTCAATGCTGGTGAACAGCTTTTCGCCGGCGTCGTTAAGGCGCAGCAACTTGTCGTTGGGCTTCAACTGCGCCTCAAGGGCAACTTGGCCAGGCTCCAGGTCTTCCGCGTCCTCGACGAGACGCACAGCGAAGACGGTGCCAAATGAACCGAACCAACGTTCGTGCTCACACCAGATAACGGCGGTGTACAGGGTCGGCGTGTAGGTCTCGGCGATGTCGCGCAGTTCCTGGGGCAGGATCTCGCGGCCATCGACGGTTGGGCCGCTGGTGGCAACACGTTTCCAGTAGGAGACAAGGGAACGGGGCATGGTCGTTGACTGCGCTCAATCGTTGAATGAGCCGCCACGATAGGGAGCCGATTTGCCCCAAACAAACGGTTGGTTTTCGGCGTTCTCCTATTTTCAGGATATAGGCGAATGACGGGATTTAACCCCGCGTTTCCAGCGTTTTCGCCGCATAGACTGCGGCCCATGAACTACCCGACCGAAGTCAAAGAAGCCGCAAAACGCCTCTACCTGCGCCGCCGTTCGGTGAAGGAAATCCAGGCGCATTTGAAGCTGCCGAACATCCGCATCGTCTACTACTGGATTCGCCAAGGCGGCTGGGACGAGATGCTGACGGATGAAGAACCGCTGAGCGCCGTCAACCGGCGGATCACCCTGATTCTTGAAAAGATCGATCCGCTGACCGATGCCGAGCTGAAAGAGTTGGAGCGGCTGACAAGCCTGCTGGAGCGCCTAAAAAAACTCGCGACGAAACCTGCGCCGGCAACGCCTGCCGAACGTCCGGACGAGTCTGACGAACGGCAGCCAAGCCAACGCCGTGAGCGGCGCGAGGGCGGCGGCAAGAAGCGCGAAAAGAAGGCGAAGAACGACATCAGCGGCCTGACCGAAGTGGACTTCCTGGATAAGTTCATCTCGAAAATGTACGGCTACCAGAAAGAGCTGTTCGAGGCGAAACAGAACCCGCTGACCCGCCGTATCCGGAACATCCTCAAAAGCCGTCAGGTCGGTCTGACGTACTACTTCGCCGGCGAAGCGTTCATGGACGCCGTGTTGAGCGGTGATAACCAGGTGTTCCTGTCGGCCAGCCGATCGCAGTCGGAGATCTTCCGCAGCTACATCATCCAGTTTGCCCAGCAGTGGTTCGGCATCGAGCTGACCGGCAACCCGATCACCTTGAGCAACGGCGCCGAGCTGCGTTTCCTCAGCACCAACAGCAGCACCGCCCAGGGCTACCACGGGCACGTCTACGTCGACGAATACTTCTGGATTCGCGACTTCGAAAAGCTCAGCACCGTCGCCAGCGCCATGGGCACCCACAAGAAATGGCGCAAAACCTATTTCTCGACGCCCAGCGCCGTGTCGCACCAGGCGTATCCGTTCTGGTCGGGCGACGAATTCCGCAACAGCAAGCGCGGCAAAAAGACTGGCGGCGAATGGCCGAGCGAAGCGGCTTACACGCAGGGCGCGCTGTGTCCGGACGGTCAGTGGCGCAAGACGATCACCCTGGACGATGCGATCGCTGGCGGCTGCGATCTGTTCGACATGGAACAGCTGCAGCTGGAGTACGACGAAGACAAATTCCAGCAGCTGTTTTACTGCAAGTTCATCGACAGCACCCAAAGCGCATTCAGCCTCAAGGATCTGGAGCGCTGCTATTCGGACTTGTCGTTGTGGGAAGACTACAACCCGGATCTGGATCGGCCGTTTGGCAACAGCCCGGTCTGGCTGGGCTACGACCCGAGTCGCACCCGCGACGACGCCACTTGCGTGGTCATCGCGCCGCCGCTCGAACCCGGGGCGAAGTTCCGGATTCTGGAAAAGCACAGTTGGCGGGGACATTCGTTCACCTACCAGGCGGCTCAGGTCAAGAAACTGACCGAACGCTTCAACGTCCAGCACATCGGCATCGACGTCACCGGCGTGGGTTACGGCGTGTTCGACCTGGTGCGCGACTTCTACGCAAAGGCAACGCCGATTCACTACAGCCTGGAAGCGAAAAACGCCCTGGTGCTGAAAGCCCAGGACACGATCCAAGGCAGTCGCATCGAGTGGGACGCCGGCTGGACGGACATCGCCCAGGCGTTCTTGACCATCAAGCGCGGCGCCACCAACAGCGGCCAGATCACCTACAGCGCATCCCGTACCGAGGCCACCGGTCACGCCGACATTGCATGGGCGGTGATGCACGCCCTGTCCAACGAACCTTTGAACACCAACAAGCGGCGCCGTAGCCGCTACGTCACGAGTAACCAGAGCAGCCATGGCCAACCGCAAACACAGAAAGCACCACGTACCCCAACCACAGCAACAGCCAATGCGCTCGTTTACGTTCGGGGAGCCGGAGCAGGTGCTGTCCGGCAACATCGGCGAGTACGTGGGCGTGTTCCTCAGCGACGACGGCAAGATCTACAAACCGCCGGTGTCACGGGCTGGCCTGGCCAAGCTGTTGCGCGCCAACGCGCACCACGGCGCCATTCCGAAGTTCAAGCGCAACCTGTTACTGCGTGAGTTCATCGCCTCGACCGGCTGCAGCACGGAGACGATGGGCCGTGCCGGGCTGGACTACATGGTGTTCGGCGAAGCGTACTTCTACAACGACACCAATGCATTCGGTCAGGTGCTTGAGCTGCAGCATCTGCCGGCGATCAACATGCGCGTGAAGGTCGACGGAGGCTACGTGATGCTGCTGCCGGACAACAAGGAAATGGAGTTTGAGGCGCACGAAATCTCCCACGTCCTGGACTACGACGTGGAACAGAACATTTACGGGATTCCGGACTACCTGGGCGGCCTGCAGGCGTTGCTGCTGAATGAGGCTGCGACCCTCTTCCGCCGGCGCTACTACAGCAACGGCGCGCACGCCGGCTACATCTTCTACACCAACGATCCCGACCTGACCGAAGAGGACGAAGACGAGCTGCGCGCCCAAATCAGCGCGAGCAAGGGCGTGGGCAACTTCCGCTCAATGTTCGTCAACATCCCCAACGGCAAAGAGAACGCGATTCAGATCATCCCCGTGGGTGACTTCCAGGCGAAAGACGAGCTGGAGAAAGTGAAGAACATCACCCGAAACGATGTCATCGCGGCCTGGCGGATGAACCCAGCGCTGGCCGGCATCATCCCGGAGAACACCGGCGGGTTTGGCGACATTGAAAAGATCGATCGAGTGTACACCAGCAACGAGATTCGGCCGATTTGCCAGCTGTTCGATCAGCTCAATGACCGGTTACGCGAAGACAGGCGCTTTAGCTGGAAACCTGCGCCGGATGCAGTGGATGCCACTGCATGAAACACCTTTCGGAGCGAATGCCACTACAAACTGTGGCAATATGGCGGCGATCAGCTGCCCCTGGGGAGGGACACTATGAGAGTTGTATGCAAGTGCGGCCACAAGGGCCGAATTGCTTCACGCGAAGAGGTAACAACGGAGTTCGTGAAGCTGTATTGCCAATGCCTGGACGCAAGGTGCGGGCATACATGGGTGTCGAACCTGACGTTCTCACACACGCTCAGTCCGTCTTCGCAGACGTTCGAACGCATGTTGATTGATCGGTTTCGCGAGTTGCCCAGGGCAAAGCAGCGAGAGCTTTTCGAGCAGTTGGGATCGCAGGCGGTGGCGTAACTGCAAACCGCCAACGCAGAAGCGTCGGCGATCGGGATCACTCAAGGAATTAGATTCAGCCCTCTACTGGCTCCTTTGGGTTTACGGCCAGTATCTCGGCAACTCGACGGACTTGCTGCTGTTCCACCTGGCTTAACCGTCGATAGAGATCGATCAAACGACGCTCGATATTTGTGAGTCCGGACGTTTCGAACTCGGTTTTCTCGAACGCGGTGCGATCGTTCATCTTGCGATCCAACATGCTTACTACTCCATAAAGTGCATTGCTGAATCGACGTTATCGGGGCGGCAAACCGCATTGAAACAGAGGCGCGACTAATGAGTCAGGTGCATTGTTGCGAGTTACTTCCGCTGGCGAGCAGCGTCGTCTGCCATGGCTTCGAGAAAGCGACGAATTGCTTTTTGATCCTCGTCAGAAATGTTCCTGAATTGGTGAATCAATTCTTCTTCCGCGGCGCTAAAAAGTTGGCCCAATGGCGTCGATCGCCGACCGGTGAGCACGTAAGCAGCGTCAACACCACGCTCCTCAAGCGCAGTGACATATCGGAGATCGAGAGAATTTGCTCCCAACTCGTAGTTCTTCTGTGTGCCTCTGCTAACGCCTAGCAGCACACCAAAGTCAGTTTGATTTAACCCCAAGCGCTCGCGCTCTTCCCTGAGGCGTTCACCCACTCGATCCGCTATGAGCATTTTTTTAGCCACCACCATTGACTTGATCATTTTTTTGACCAAGAATCACCACAGACAAACGCAAACAAACAGAAACGAACAAGGGGAGCACTATGCCCGCCACCGTTACGCACGAGCAAGCCCGGGCGGCGCTTGATCGAAAAGGCGTCAGCATTGCGGAATTCAGCCGCAAGCATGGACTGAACAAAAATTTAGTCAGCGACCTGTTGAACGGTCGGATCAAAGGTCGCCGTGGGGAGGCACATCGAGCAGCCGTCCTACTCGGAATCAAAGACGGCGAAATTGAACAGTAGTGCCACGGTTCAACAGGGAAAAGTAGAAGATGAAAAGTCTGATCCTAGATACACGCAGGGAAGTTACCAGCGAGATTATTCGAACCTACGCCGGTGGCCGCGAGGCTGCAGCGAACCGTTTGGGAATGAAGCTCAAAAAGTTCGATAACCATGCCTACGAAAATGCTGGATGCTCGCCCCTCACTGACGCGCATATATTCATGCTCGAACAGGAAAGCGGCACTTACCACCTGGCGAACTACGTCGCCTCAATGTACGGGGGCCGCTTCATCCCCGTTGCCGATCCGGAAACACTCGACAACGTCGAACTCTATGCCCGCTCTTTGCAAGTCGCAGCCAAACGCGGCTGCGTTGACCAGGCTATTGCTCAAGCACTTGAGGACGGATCAATCAGCGAAGAAGAAGCCGAACTGATTCTGGACGCCAACAACCTGCATTTGGCAGCACGTCACGCCGAAGTGCTGGCGGCCATCGCACTTTACCGCGAGGGTAGAACTCAATGATTAACGCGCCTGCAGTAGAGGAATATCAGGACATGCTCAAAGCCGCAGCGCTGGTCTTTCTTGAGCGTCACCAATGCGAACACCTGAGCGGCGACCAGCAACTGATGAAACGCGCAGTCCAACACCTGGTTGCCGACTTTGACGTGCTGACTCCTACCGCCGAAAAAGTGGTTCACCTGGCCTACAGCGATCTGTCTGCAGTAAGCGATCGGCAGCGTCTGGATGTTCTGACCAGCACGCCTACACACACCGTTATCACCGATACAGGCACTGGTGAGGTGTGGGCCATCCCCGTCAGCCTGATCTATGAGCGAATCCTGAACGCACCGGACAACGGGCGTTTCCGCATCACCACTCCGTAACACCCAACCAACAAACCCTCCCGATCCCCCATTCCCGTGGGTTTGGGTGAGCTGCGCCCAAAATTGAGGTTTGACGATGGAAAACGCTCTGAACATCAACGCAAAACTGCCGCCGGATCAGGCTCAAGCGCTCTTGGCCAACCTGCGTGAACAGTATCGTCTCAGCCTCAATGACCTTTGGTACGCAGACCAATACCGCTTCATTCCCGAAGGCCTGCGCCATGGGTCGATTCTCACGAACGATCCCGTAATGGCCGCTCGAAAACATCTGATCGGCGCCCTCGCCGGTGCCCTGACTCAAAGTCTCAAAACAGTGAAAAAACCATGAGAGCTGATCTCCGCGACGACGTCCTAAAGCGCCTGGAATTCGATTACGGCCTGAAACACCGCTCGGGAACCGTTTACATGCGCGGCGGCGAGTGTCCGAAGTGCAGAAAGAAAGAGCTGTATTCGCGCCACGACACGCCATGGCTGGTCATTTGCGGCCGGCCTGAAAAGTGCGGCCATACCATGCACGTAAAAGAAATCTACGACGATTTGTTCGAAGACTGGAGCAAGCGAGCGCCGGCGACGGACAACGTTCCAACAGCCACAGCTCGGGCATATTTAGAATTTGGTCGAGGCTTCAACACTGAGTTGGTCGCGGGCTGGTTCACACAAGAAACCTACTACTCGTCTCAGCACAACGCCGGCAGTGCCACGGTGCGTTTCGCTTTGGAGAAAGGGGGCTACTGGGAACGCCTGATCGATAAGCCGGCGCGCTTCGGCAAGATGAAAGCTCGCTTCGCCCCAGGTGATAGCTACAAGGGTGTGTGGTGGTGTCCGCCCTGTGTTGATCTGCTTGAAGCAAAAGAACTTTGGATCGTGGAGGGCATCTTCGACGCCATTGCCCTAGTGCATCACGGGATTTCCGCCGTATCCGCCATGTCATCAAATGCATTCCCGGCTGACTCTCTGCAGGCGTTGGTCAGTGCGCGCCCGGGCAATCTGCCAAAGCTCGTCTGGGCGCTGGACAACGAACCAGGCGCACACGCCTACACCAAGCGTTGGGTTCGCATGGCCCGTGAGTTGGGGTTTACCTGTGAGGCCGCGCAGATCCCTCAGCGGGACAACCGGAAGGTGGATTGGAACGACCTTCACCAGCGATGGCAGTTCCTGGACGAAGGCGACAAGCGCGACGCCCAGTTTGAAAAAGACATGACCATTGCGCGGCATCACGGCGCCCTGCTGATCGCTGAGAACGCCACCGAAAAAGCACTGGTGATGTTCGATTGGAAGCGTCGGAGCGAATTCCATCTGGAGTTCGGCAACCGCCTGTATTGGTTCAAGCTTGATCTGGAGAAATACAACAAGGCCATTCAGGAACTGGAGGACAGTGAGCACCACGACGATCAGCAACTGAACAATAAACAGATGCGGGCGAAAGCCATGCAGCAGTGCGGTGCCCTGCAGCGCATCGCTACCTGCAATCCGAAAGCCCTGTACTACCAGGAAAACAAACTTACCGACGAGTCCTGGTATTACTTCCGGATCACCTTTGCGCACGACGCCGCGCCGATCAAAAACACATTCACCAGCGCTCAGATCGCGTCATCAGCAGAATTCAAAAAGCGCCTATTGGGCATTGCGCCGGGCGGAATGTTCACCGGCACAACCCAGCAGTTGGATGCTTTCATCGAAGAACAGACCGACGCTCTAAAAACCGTTCAGACCATCGACTTCACTGGCTATACCCGTGAACACGGCGCGTATGTTTATGGCGACGTTGCTGTACGCGACGGGAAAGTCTTCAAGCTCAA
The DNA here is from genome assembly GCF_059423925.1 of Pseudomonas sp. GW458-11-26-14-LB4. Taxonomy (NCBI): domain Bacteria; kingdom Pseudomonadati; phylum Pseudomonadota; class Gammaproteobacteria; order Pseudomonadales; family Pseudomonadaceae; genus Pseudomonas; species Pseudomonas sp. GW458-11-26-14-LB4. Next base: position 27,925 of record NZ_JBWKYU010000002.1, on the reverse strand, counting down.
CGAAGAAGACTTTTTTGATATGGATCGATTGAGTATCAAGACCCTCAGCCAGTCGGTGATCCTCAACCTGAACACCGATGTAGAGAAGTTCGACACCGAATGGATCGACATTGTTTGGCAATGCTTCGGTGCCAAGGGTCTGGTCGCGCTCGCATTCTGGTTTGGCTCGTTGTTCGCCGAGCAGATCCGGCAACACCAGAAGAGTTACCCCTTCATGGAGATCATCGGTGAGCCAGGCGCCGGCAAGTCCACGCTGATCGAATTCCTATGGAAGCTCTGCGGCCGTATCGATTACGAAGGCTTCGACCCCACCAAAGGCACCCCAGTTGCTCGTGCTCGCAACTTCGCCCAGGTCGGCAATCTACCGGTGGTACTGATCGAATCGGAGCGGGAAAAGACCGATGGCAGCCAAACCAAACAGTACGACTGGGATGAATTGAAAACCGCCTACAACGGCCGGAGCGTCCGCTCTACCGGCGTGAAGAACAACGGTAACGACACCCGTGAGCCTCCTTTCCGTGGCGCTGTGGTCATTGGCCAGAACCATGCTGTGAACGCCTCAGAACCGATTCTGCAGCGCCTTGTGCACATCGCGATGACGAAGGACGGACAAACCCCACAAACCAAATTGCTGGTGGAAAAGCTTGAGCGCATGCCGGTCGACCGCGTCAGCGGGTTTCTGGTTAAGGCCACCATGATGGAAAACAAGGTAATGGAGACCGTCCGCGAAAAGGGGCCCAAGTACGAACAGCAGCTACTGGCCCTGCCCGAGATCCGCACCGTCCGGATCGCGAAGAATCACGCGCAGCTGCATGCCTTGGTCGATGCCCTGGTGCAGGTCATCCCACTGAAAAAGCATCAGGTGGACGCGGCACACTCCGAGATCCAGAACATGGCCAAAGAACGCCAACTGGCGATCAACGCTGATCATCCGATCGTCGTTGAGTTCTGGGAGCTGTACGAATACCTGAATAGCGCGGCCGGTGGCCTGAACCACTCCCGCAATGAAAGCCTGATCGCCGTGAACCTCAATGACTTCGCCAAAGAGGCGGCAGAGAAGCGGCAGAAAGTGCCAGATCTGACTGAACTCAAGCGCCATCTGAAAACGAGCAAGTGCCCGAAATTCGTGGAGACGAACAGGAACGTGTGCTCGTCGTGGGATGTTGATGCTGCCAATAAACCAAAAACGGTGCGGTGCTGGGTTTTCCAGCCGGCTTAATTATTAGATTCTGGGGGAATCGCATGCACCTTCAAGACGAGACTATCGACAGCGAATCGAGAAGACAGGGGTGTGGGGTATGAGTAAATTGGATAGATTCATGAGAGAGAAAGAGGTCTTAGTGCTCACAACTCTGTCGAGGACGACACTCTGGAGAGAGATCAAGAAAGGCCGGTTTCCTAAATCTGTAGTGATTTCAGCAGGTCGTGTGGGGTGGAGAGAATCGGCAGTCTTCGCTTGGCAGGCGGCACCAGACCGCTGGTCTGAAGACTCAACAATCTCTTCGACCGGGTGCCAATAAGGGATCAATGTAGGCTGCATTTCAGTTTGTTGAGAAATTGAAATGCGTCGCTGACCTAGGTATGCTCCATTTCAAATTAAGGGAATTTTGAAATCATGATCAAGTCACCGCCGACGTTTATCGCCAATCCTTTCGGGCGGATAATCAAAGATCACGGCGACCAGACGGGCGCTTACCTTGAACTGAACCAAGCGTTGGATGCTCAAGGTCGCTACTTGCATTTTGACAAGCTTCGGTTCAGATTTTCGAAAGAATTAGATCCAAGCCTAGCGTGGTCAGTTGTCAAATTAGCCAGAAATAGGCAGTTGTGGCCGGTTATTAAACTCGGCGAGCCACAAAAGCAATGTAGTTTTCTTTACACTCCCGCTATGCATATTGCTGTATCCGCATGCGATCAGCACACTACTACCGCCGCCCTAGAGTGGATGTGTTCTAAAATCGGAGAAACTAAACAGCTACAGTATTTGCTTAAGGACCTTGTGGAAGACGAAGCAATAAGCAGTAGTCAACTAGAGGGCGCAGCCACTACTACAAAAGCTGCAAAAGATCTTCTGAAAAGAAAACGTGGTGCTAGAACACCAGATGAAAAAATGATCATCGGCAACTTTAAGATGATGCAGCATGCGTGGGAATATAGAGAGAGAGATCTTTCCTTAGATCTGATCACTGAACTTCATCAAGTTGGTGTAGAAGGAATCGACGATGAACGCTACCATCCTGGTGAATTCAGAAATAACGACGATGTTGTAGTAGAGGATGGAGACGGGAATATCGTTCACCAGCCGCCACCGGCTGCGACGCTCCAGAAGAGACTCGCACAAGTTATCGAGTGGGTGAATACCAATCATTCGGATATCAACAATCAAAATTACATTCACCCGATGATCAAAGCTATCATCCTCCATTTTATCATTGGATATGAGCATCCATTTCATGATGGCAATGGCAGGGTTGCTAGGTCGTTGTTTTACTGGTACCTATTTAAACGCGGCTTCGGAGGTTTCAGATATATAGCAATAAGTACTCTGTTAAAAATTGCACCTATAAAATATGGAAAGAGCTATCTCTACACTGAAACCGACGACATGGATTTGACCTATTTCGTCGACTATCAATGTCGCGTCATTGCCCGCGCAATCCGGCAGTTCAAGAAAAACTATGACGCCGCAGTGGAGTCCATAGACAAGTTCAATACTTTTCTTTATGACTCCGGACTTTACGGAAAACTGTCGGATAAACAACGGATCGTTTTCAATGTCGCGAGATCCGGCGTAAGTAAATATTTCACCATTACCAATGTAAAAGACAACCTGGGCTGCGCTTACAACACAGCAGCAACCGTTCTTAATGGCCTCGTTGACCTTAAGCTTTTCCGCAAGGAGAAAAAAGGCAATGAGTGGGTCTATTCGATGATTGAAGCCAAACAAATATTGAAAACCTGGAATAATTAAACAGCAGAAATTGAAAACTTATTGGAGCTTGGACGCAATGACGTTTATTTGCAGCCAAGCTCCCCAAGCCTCCAGGGCGTTCTGCTTTTCCTCAAAATAGTCGTACCGATCGTAATGCTTTGACGCAACGTCTCCAAATGCATGTCCCTGAATACGATCCTTCAGTTCCTTACTTATTTTTGCTACACCCATTAGCGTTTTGCATGTGCGCCGAATATCTCTCAACGTGAATGGCCCGTTGAACTTGTCAGTGTGTCGTCCATAAAGTTTCGTGACTGCCCGTGACAGTGACTGCGTGCACAGAGACTTGCCTTCTACTTTGCCCTGGAACGGGTAGGTGCTGGACTCGCTCACCTCGTCCATGACCTTCAGGCTTTTTCGCATCAGCTTGTTGTATGGCACAACGTGCAGTGAGCGTTCACCCTCAATCGCTTTGCCTTTGTTTTTGCCTTTCTGGTTGCGAATGATCATGTGGTCTTTGAGATATCGCCGACGCTCGGTCGCTAGAACCTGCTCGGGACGCTGGCCACCGGATGCAATTAGGAATTTGAGCAGTTCGGAGGTAACTAGGGACAAATGCTCAGGCAGCAGCTGCCACAATGTAGCCAATTCGGTAGTGGATAAAGCTCGATCACCAGCAGATTCCCAATCAGCCTGCACCGGCACGCTGGCAACCGGGTTGCTAGTCAGTCCAAACTTCAGCGCTTGTTTTTGATAGCTTCTCGGGTTGAACTCCTGTTCAAGACCAACCTGAAAGGCTGCGTGCAATTGTGAGCGCAGGCGATTGCAATAGGTCGTGATACCGGCGGCGATCATCCTGGCAATAATGTCGCGGATCTCAGCCGGGCCAATCAACGCCACAGGTCTGGCAGCCAATTCAGGAAACGGCTCAGTGACGTAGTGTTTGAACGACCATCTCACGTCTGACGCAGTGGCGGCTTCTTCCTCCTCCAGCTTTTTCACGTATCCATCCAGCAAATGTTGGAAAGTGCCCGGTGCAATCTGGATCTCTTTTTCCACGCGACAAAGGTCGCGGGCAGCGGCGAGACCAAGAGCAGGATACGTGCCGAGCTTTGCCTTGATTTTCTTGCCATTGAGGCGCCGCTGAAAATAAAACTCTTTTGTACCGTTGGGACGAACCCGAAGCTGTAACACACCCTCTCCACGCGCACTGCGTCCGTCCGAAATGGTGTATTCCTTTTCACCAGGCTTCATTGCCTTGATTTGTTTCTCTGTGAGCATCTGGGGGCCGTTATTGGGGGCCGTTGGCCTGAAATAAGGGGTTCACCGGTGAAACACGCTGAAATCACAGGCTTAACCGAAAGCCGCGCTACTACTAGGCTGGCGGGGCATAAGCATACAGTTGGAGACGGTTTGGAACACCATACGGCCAAGCTTCCCAAGCTGATAACGAGGGTTCGATTCCCTTCACCCGCTCCAATCGAATTTATGTCCTGCGTCGTGGTTTGACGGGGGATGAGCAAACAGAAAAAACCGGCCTTGATGGCCGGTTTTTTTGTGTCCGGGATTTGAGTTTTCATTAGTAAATCCAAAGATCGCTACCGTCGAAACAACCCTGCCCCTAATGCTCTATCGTGATCAGCTTATCGCTGCAAATTCCCCATACGCATGATCCTTCTCCGACGGCGAAATCAGGATTAAACCCTCTAAGCTACGCTCCGTATCCAGGCTAAATAAGCTGGTAACCAACCGGAAGAGGGATCGACCATGAACGACACCGCTATCCCCGAGGGCTTCACTCCGCTGACCCGCAGCAGTCCGCTGCTCGACTTGCTTGGCCCGATCTATACCAGAGGCAGTGGCTTGCAACTTGAAATCGGTCTGCGGACAGACTCACGACATGCCAACGGACGGGGCACGTTGCATGGCGGTGTATTGGCGACTTTGGCGGATGTCGGCATGGGTTACGCCATGGCATTCTCCAGCGACCCTCCCCTGCCATTGATCACGGCGAGTATGACCCTGGACTATCTCAGCGCGGTGCAGATCAATGAGTGGCTTGAGGTACGCGTTGAGCACTCCAAAAAAGGACGGCAGCTGGCGTTTGCCACTGTTGGGTTGCATGTCGGTGATCGAATGGTTGCCCGTGCCAGTGCGGTGTTCGCGGTGCCGCAGTAGTATCCCCCCTGCATCCAACCGGTCTTGATGACCGGTTTTTTGTGTCTGGGATGTGGAGCAAGCCGAATGAATCAGAACACACTCAACAATGGTGCACGCGTAACCTCAACTGCAGCTAACTCCATTTAATTGTGAGTTATCCCGACTAAACCGAGATAAGCCCAAACTGTTGGAGTTAGAAGCAGCCAACGGTTTCCACTTTCACGCGGGATCAGTCGCGCATTCTGGTCTCAGTCTCGCGTCTGAGACCGGTTCATCCTTGTCGACGCATATATTCCGCAAAAAGTGGGACGGTGAAATTCAAGTAGCCGTGATCTGTGCTGTAGATCATTCCTTTAGAGATTATGTTGGCACGAGTCGGACCAAGCGATGACTGTGTACGCCCCATCGCTTTCGCAATATCGGCCATTGCATAGGGGCCATCCCCGAGCTCCGACATCGTCTTCACGAACTGCACTTCCGACTTTGTCAGTCGATCAATGCGCACCCTGAAAAAGCCCGCATCAAGAGAAGCCAACGTCTCCGCGTATGAATGGTCCACATCTTCGACTGTGATTTCAGGTCCTTCAGCGTTGTTCCAAGCAGTGGATGCCCACTCTTGAAGGAAGAAAGGATACCCTCTCGTCCGATCAACAATATTGCCAAGTGCTGCGAGTTCGATCGAAGCCTCCTCATCCGCGATTGGCTTCTGAACTGCTTGAATTGCAGATACTTGATCAAGCGCATCAACCGCAGGGTATAGAAAAAGCCGCTCTGCGTAGGATTTTGCTTCGCCTGCCAAACGAGCAACCTGGGGAAGACCAGCACCGACGAGAAGTACCGGCAGCCCTTCTTGAGACATGTGATGGATCGACACAATAAGCGCAGATAAATCTGCTTCGGAAAGGTACTGAACTTCATCAATCAGAAGAATCCAGCCTTTGCCTGCAGCTTGCGCAGCTTGACCTATCACGGCAAAAAGGTCTGGAAGATCGTATTGAAGATCCCCGCTGTCAGCGAATCCTGGCTCCGGTTCGACACCAATCTCCACGCCTGCGATATCGATCTTGAAAATAGAGGCGAAACCGCGCAAACCATTCAGTCCACGGGTCGCAATTTGCTTGGCAGCTTCTACTGCAGAAAGTGAGCGCATGACTTTGCGCATTTCAGGAAAGAGAAGGCGTGCAAGACTTTCACGCTCCGGAGCCTCTACTTTTGAAACGAGAAGTCCCTCTTCCCTCGCAATTTTTCCAATCTCGTTCAGCAGTACCGTTTTACCCGTGCCTCTCAATCCAAGAAGCATGATGGATCGGGCGCTTCGTCCGTTGATGGCTCGCCCACATGAAATCCTGGCTGCCTCAAGGATTGTGTCGCGTCCTGCCAACTCAGGCGGTCTGCTGCCTGCGCCTGGAGCGAATGGATTACGGTATGGATCCATGAAAGCCTCACAAATGCTTGTCTCTACACGAATATATCGTTGTATAGCAGATATCCCTATACACCCTTAGATTTCACTATATTTTGCTATTTATTGGGCTGAACTCTGTCACCCACACAAGCATTGCGTCTGAAATACTGACTCGAATACTCGCCCGATACGGACTTCGACAACACTCGACGCTTTGCAGCCAGGTTGAAATGAAACTAAAAACCGGTCGCGTGACCGGTTTTTTATGCCTGCCAAAACAGCTGCAATTCAGTCCTTCACCTCAACATGATCCAGCGCCTGATTCACCGCCAATTCCCCCAGCATCACCAACTGCGCAATGCCTATCGCGGTTCTGCGGTGGGTGGGGTCGAGGGTGGCGGCGAAGTTGTTGAGCATCTCGGATGCCGAGCCCAGGGACTCGCTGGCGTTGGCCAGCAGGGATTCGGTGTCGTAGGCCGGGTTGGCGAAGTACATCGGTTCGGGTTGTTTGGTCGTGCCCATGACATGGGCGCCGGGGCAGAGGTAATGATCGAGGGCGCGGTTGGCGGCGTCGTGGAGTTTTCTGCAGTCGATTGAGCTGTAGGGGGACGTTGGGTCGGTTTCGACTTCTGGGGGATTCGGGGTTGGCTTCTTCATAATGGCTTCTTTCTAGTCGATAGGTGGAGCTGACCTACTCGGTTCCAATCGAAGAGGTGGCAGCTGTACGCGAGTTGGAACCCGGGCGAAAAAAGCCAAAAACCCGACAGACTCGAAGTCTCTCGCGCACAGCCGCCATAACAAGAGTGCACACCATGAAGGCGGGCAAGCATACGTCATGAAAGCTGCTTTTGCTTTTTTGGGAAGTCGCCGGGGTTCCAATCCCGATCGCCGATTCATCAGCGACCCTCACAGGCTAGAGTCCGCACTTCCGACGGACAACCTGAAAACCTTGTGGGAAGGATCAGTAAACGGAACCCACTCTTTAAACATCCCGAATCGAAAAACCGCGTTTACAGATCCCCAACACTCCCCCGGTTCTCACACTCGCCACGACCCGCTAGCATTTCCCCATCGCCCACCACCCTCCCACTGCGCGGCCATCGACGAATACGCGCCTTCACGTTTCGAGGGATTCAAATCCGTGGCCTCCGAGCCACCCAAATCAAATTCAAAAGAGCAGCAAATCCATGACCCAGAACATCTACGACGACCCCGAGTTTTTCCAGGGCTACAGCCAGATGAACCGCTCCATCGGCGGCCTCGACGCCGCGCCGGAATGGCCCGCGCTGAAAGCCTTGTTGCCCTCCCTGCACGGTTTGCAGGTGGTGGATCTGGGCTGCGGCTACGGCTGGTTCTGCCGCTGGGCCAGCGAACAGGGCGCTGCCCAAGTGCTGGGGCTGGATGTCTCGGAGAAAATGCTCGAACGGGCGAAGGAAACTACTTCGGCCGCGAACATCCGCTACGAACGTGCCGACCTGGAACACCTCGATTTGCCTGCGTGCACTTACGATCTGGCCTACAGCTCACTGGCCCTGCACTACATCAAGGATCTCTCGGGGCTGTTCGCCAACCTGCATTCGGCACTTAAACCCGGCGCGCATTTTGTGTTTTCCATCGAGCACCCGATCTTCATGGCACCGCGCAATCCGGGCTGGCTGATCGACAGCGAGGGCAACAAGCGCTGGCCGCTGGACAGTTATCAAATGGAGGGCGAGCGAGTTACGAACTGGCTGGCCGACGGTGTGATCAAGCAGCATCGTACGGTCGGCACGCTGCTTAACGCGCTGATCGACGCCGGGTTCACGATTCAACACGTCAACGAATGGGGCCCGAGCGATGCAGACGTGGCCGCGCAACCGGCCCTCGCCGAAGAACGCGAGCGGCCGATGATGATGCTGGTCGCTGTACAGCGCTGACCGTAAAGAAAGGGCCGATCAAATCGGCCCTATTTCGTATCAACGTGTGGCGACAATGAACAACCGTGGAAACGGCAACAGCACCGAACCATCCGCCAGCGCCGGATACGCCTTCGCGACCTCCGCCAGATAGTGCGCCAGATACTCCGCCCGCTCCGCTTCCGTCAGCGGACTGAGAAACGGAATCAGACCGCTGCCCTTGAACCACTCGACAACGCCTGAAGCCCCGCCCGCCAACTGATGGTGATAGGTGGTGCGCCACACATCGACCCGCGCGCAATGCGGCCGCAGCATCGAGAAATAGGCACCGGCATCCGCCATCTCGGTCCGCTGCCCCGCCGCGCCCGCCAGTTTGCTGGCCCACGGCCCGTTGGCCGCCACTTCACGCATCAACCGGTGGGACGGCTCGTTGAGGTTGTCCGGCATCTGAATCGCCAAGCTGCCGCCCTGCGCCAACTTGCCCGCCAGCGCCGGCAGCAACGTCGCGTGTTCCGGCACCCACTGCAAAACCGCGTTGGCGAAGATCACATCGAACGGCCCTTCATCGGCCCATTTATCGATGTCCGCCACCTCGAACTGCAACTGCGGCAGACGCTTGCGCGCGGCATCGATCATGTCCGGCGAACTGTCGAGCCCCTGAACCTTCGCCCCCGGAAAACGCTCCACCAACAACTCGGTCGAGTTGCCGGGGCCACATCCGATATCGACCACGGAACGCGCCTCGGGCGTGGGAATCGCCGCCAGCAGGTCGCGGGCCGGGCGGGTGCGTTCATCTTCGAAAGTGACGTATTGCTTGGCGGACCAGGTCATTGCGTTCTCCTGTCGTGGACGTTCTGGCGAAACGTGGAAAAGCGGCTGCCGTCACGATACAGCGATCGTGTTTATCTGCCCTCCCCTACGTAGGTCCGATATCGCCGGGAACGCTGTTTTCGGCCGTGCCCACAGGGACTCAGAAAACTGTAAGTAGAATTTTCCGCCCACCCCCGATGTCTGAATTTCAAGCTCCCCCCAACAAGGAACACGGCCATGAAATTCGCAAAGATTTCGCAAACGCTGGCGCTCTGGGCCGGCAGCCCCAAGACGTTCATGGGGGCTTTGATTCTGATCGGGCTCTGGGGGTTGAGCGGGCCGATTTTCGATTACAACGACACTTGGCAACTGATCATCAACACCTCGACCACGATCATCACGTTCCTGATGGTGTTCCTGATTCAGAACACCCAGAACCGCGACACCGACATCATTCATCTGAAACTCGATGAGTTGCTGCGGGTGAACAAGGAGGCGCAGAACGCGATGCTCGGGCTGGAGTCGCTGGATCTCAAGCAGCTGGAAGCGCTGCGCCGGCATTACCGGGCGATGGGCGAGAACGAGGTGTTCGACCTGGAAGGCCTTGGGGACAAGAGCAAGCCGAAACAGGATCTGAACGACTGTTGAAGAACGCAAAAACGGCGCCATGAGCGCCGTTTTTTTATTGCTGCGGATTTAGCGACTGGCCAGGGCCTTGGCCATTTCCAGATGACTCTGCAGTTTCGGAAGGGTCTCGTCGGCAAACGCCTTGATCTCCGGCACGTCGGTGGTCTGGGCTTCCTGCTGGATCTGTTCGATGGCTTCTTCCGTGGCTTTGACCTGGCTGGCGGCGTAGGCCTGATCGAAGCTGGCGCCTTCTTTGACTTCCGGCATCAACGCCTTGGCCTTGTCGGCGACTTCTTCGCGTGGCGCCACCGGGAGATCCAGTTTCTTGGCGATTTTCGCCAGGTGCTGGTTGGCGGTGGTGCGGTCGTTGATGACGACGATGGTGTAATCCTTGACCTCTTTGGATTCAGCCTTGCTGTGCGCCAGACGACTGGCCTCGATGTCGGCCATGCCTTTGGCCGAGGCCTCGTTGATGAAGTCGGCGGGCGACTGGGCAAAAGCGCTGCTGGCGAACAACCCCAGCAGGCTGACAAAACTGATGTGGCGTACTCGGGTGGCCATCCGGCTCATGGTCGCGCCCTCCTTCTGTGCAGATTCAAGCGGGAGCTTGCGCCCCCGCCTCTCAATCAAAACAACCTTCGCCGACTACTTCGATTTCTGAGCAGGCTTGCGGCCCATGTCGGTTTTTGGCTCTTTGTCGACAGTCGTGGTGGTGGTTTTCCCACCTTTGCGACCGGCTTCAGACGCCTTCGTTCGATCGTTGGCGAAGTTTCCCGAGTTCGAGTTTCTTGAGTTAGGCATGATTCTCTACCTCTTGGCATTGATCGTAAGCGAGCAGGTGCCCGCCTAGATTGAGAATTTCCTGACTGACAAAGGTTTAGAAAAGTTGCCGTCGCCGCGACGAACGGTGACCCGCCGATCAGCTGTCCAGCCTTTTATGATTCTGCCGTTTGGCGGCGTACATCACTTGATCGGCGTGACGAAACAGTTGCTGTTCCTCATCACCATGCTCGGGATAACGGGCCACGCCGATACTCGGTTCGATGTGCAGGTTGTGCCCGTCCAGGCGCATGGGTTGCACCAGTACCTGTCGGATTTTTTCCGCGACACTGTCGGCATCGTCGGCGGCGTGGACGCTGTGCAACAGCACCACGAACTCGTCGCCGCCGATCCGCGCCACGGTGTCGGTCTCGCGCACGCAGCCCTTGAGCCGGTTGGCCACCGCCTGCAACAGCATGTCGCCGACCCCATGGCCAAAGGTGTCGTTGACCTGTTTGAAACGATCCAGATCGACGTATAGCAGCGCCATGTGCCCGGCCCGTTCCCGCGCATGGTTCAGCGCAGCCTTTAGCCGATCCCGCAGCAGTTCGCGGTTGGGCAACTGGGTCAGTTGATCGTATTGCGCCATGCGCCGCAGGCGGGCGTGCAGTTGCTGGCGTTCAATGGCGGTGGCGACCTGGGCGCAGACGTATTGCAGCAGTTCCTTGTCGCGTTCGGTGTAGCGCTCGCCACCGGCCAGGCTTTTGACGATCAGCGCGCCGATGGTGCGGTCTTTCGAACTCAGCGGCACGCCCAGCCAGCACGGCGACTGCTGGCCGGCCACCAGCGCGGCGAACTCCGGCGGCGCGTGAGGGCAATCCGGGGTCAGGAGGATTGGCTGGCGGCTGCGGATCACTTCCGCACACAGGCGCCCGGTGACGGTGCCGGGTTGCTCCGGTTGCAACTCGTCATCGTCGACATGATAGGGAAAATTCAGCTGCGCGCAGTGTTCGTCGTACAGCGCCACGGAGAAATTCAGCGCCGGCAGCCATTCGCCAATAATCATATGGATGCGCTTGAACAGCGCCAGCAGATCCTCCGCCGCATGGGCCGCTTCGGAGATCGCGTACAACGCCGCCTGACGGGATTCGGCGAGTTTGCGTTCGGTGATGTCCCGGGCCACGGCTATGCGCAGTTGATCGACTTCCGACCAGCGCGCCGACCAGAGGATGTGCACGACGCTGCCGTCCTTGCGCACGTAGCGGTTTTCGAAATTGTGCTTGGGCTCGCCGCCCATGATGTCGCTCGCGGCGGCCAGGGTGCGCTCACGGTCGGCCGGGTAGACGTAGTCGATCATCGACTGGCCGATCAGTTCGTCAGGCGTGTAGCCGAGAATCCGCTCGCAGGCCGCACTGACAAAAACGAAGCGGCCTTGCTTGTCGACCGCGCAAACGGCATCCAGCAGCAGATCGATGTAACTCGCCAACGGCGCGGAATTTCGGCTTTCCATGGTTCAGCGTGGGTGTCCGGGCAATGCAGCACTGTTCAACCATCCGTGACCTCGAACTCGCATCCCAGCGACTGTTTTCAAGCCTTGTTCGGCATCAACCCCGGCAGCGCATGCACCAGCGCGTTGATGGCAAAACCGATGAACATGATCCCGCACAATCGGGTGATCGCCAGTTCATGGCGCTGGTACAAAGTACGCACCTGCCGCGCCCCCACGATGCCAATGAGGATAGCGTAGGCGAGCAATCCGCCGAGGAAACTCAAGGCGATCAGCATTGGCAGCATCGACCAGTTGAGCAGTTCGGCGCGGCTCGACAGCAGCGCAGTGAAGGTCGCCACCGCCACCGGGTAAGCCTTGGGGTTGGTCAGGCCGAACAGGATGCCGTGCCAGAACGGCTGACGCGCCGCGCCCTGCGGCTGATCGCCGTTGCTGCGCTTGGCCCGCACCGCACGCCAGCCGAGCCAGAACAGGTACAGCCCGCTGAGTACACCGAGCACATCGAACGCGGTGCTGCCGATTTCCCGGGCGCCGACAATCGCGATCAGCGCGGTGCTGCACCAGATCACATCGCCCAGCAGATGCCCGCACAGAAAACCCGCCCCGGCCCGCCGCCCACGTGCGGCGCCGATGCCGAACACCGCCAGTACGCCCGGCCCCGGCGTGATGCCGTAAATGAAACCCGAGGCCAGCACGGCCATTAGCAATGATGGAGTCATGGAAAACCTGCAAGTCCCGGAAAACGTGGCCGCCAGTCTATCCCAGCGGTTTGTGAATATTCACGACTCGTTGAAAAAACGCATCCCCGCGTAGGGCTTTTGCCGACACGCGGCCAGTCGCGAGGCCAGATCACCGACGTGGGCTTCGAGTTTGTGCCCGTCCGGGTCGAGGAAGTAGAACGACGCGCCTTCGCTGCGGTTGTCGCGCCATTCCTCCACGTTGGCGGCGCGCAGCTGTTGCACGAACCGCGGGAAATCCGCCGCTCCGAGGCTGAAGGCGTAGTGGGTGTAGTCGGCGGCGGGCTCGGGATGGCGCTTCGGGTCGAGGGACAGGCACAACCAGAGGCCCGGGAGCGACAGATAGGCACCGGCGTCCCACGTGGCCTCGACTCGCAGCTTCAGCACGTCGCGGTAGAACCCGAGGCTGCGATCCAGATCGGTGACGGCGAGGGTCAGGTGGTTGAGGCCGGTGAGCATCGGTCAGTAACCTCTGAGGTCTTCGGGGATGAGGTATTGCTTGCCGTCGTAGGTCAGGGTGATTTGGGTTTTCTTCAGTGGGGAATCCTGGGAAACGCATTCCTTGCCGGCCTTGACGGTTTTCATCGCCGTGCCGCTAGAGGTGATGATCAGGTCGGAATAGCCATTGTGGCTGGTCGGGCCGATTTCCACGGTTCGGCGAATTTGCTGACCTTCACCCACACAGTTTTCCAGCCACTCACCGTTGTTCTTGTAGACCACCAGGCCATCAAGTACCGGGCGCAGCTTATTACCCTCGCGCACATAGAGTGTCAGATCGGTTTTTTCATAGGGAATGGCACTTGAATTGTGCGAGAACTTTGACCGCAACCCGAACGCGCGGACATCCGGGGCCAGGCGATAGCGAGCGGTATCGACCAGCAGATCAGTGAAACGAATGGCATCGGAATTGTAGGCACCGGGTTTCGCATACGTCGCCAGCGTCTTCCAGTTGCTGGTATCGATGATCGCCAGAACCAGATCAAACACACCGGCATCGTCACTACCAGCATCTGGCACGTAGGTGGATTTGAGGGCAATCGCCTGATCCTTGAACGCCGGCCATGCCTTGCAGCGTGCCAATGACTGGTCGTTGTAATCCTTGGTGACGCAGGAAACCTGGGCCTGGGCTGGAGCGGTGATGGCCAGAAAGCCGAGGGCGATAAGAAGTCGGGTTGGGGTAAACATTGTTCTTCCTTGAAATAAGTCGCGTTGGCTCTGTATCACTCGATGGCTTTGAAACCTTTAGGCAAAACGTATGATTTTCCGTCGTAGCGAAGGGTTGTCAGCACAGGTTTACCGGTTGTGGTTTTCTCATCACAAGTGTCTGGATCACCTTTGCCAACAGTACCCGTAGTCACTGATTTGACGATCAGGTCGGCGTAACCATGAGAACTGGTCTTTCCAATCTCGATCGTGCGCAGGGTGCTCGCGCGTTCTCCCGCACAATTTCCATCCCACTCTCCGTTGTAGCCATACACCACAAGCCGATCCAGCACTGGCCGTAATGTGTCGCCCTCTTTCACGTAAAGGGACAGCGAAGTCTCATCCATGGGATTGACGCGTGAGGAGCCTTTGAAGACGACCCGAACACCAAAGGCCCGAGTTTCAGGCGTCAATTTGTAGCGCGCCGTATCGAACTCCAGATTTTCCAGCGCGAACGCATCGGACTGGAATGCAGAAGGCTTGTGATAGGTGGCCAGAGGCTCCGGATCCTCGACCGAGACAACAGAGAGCGCAAGATCGTAACTGCCGACATCACCGGTTTTGCCATATACCGGATCCGGCTCAAATTTAGAGACAGCCTTGAGCGTCAAACCTGGAAAGGCCGGCCACGCCTTGCACACTGAAAAGTCCCGCGCGCCCGTCACCGGCGCAGGCACACAATCAGCCAGCACCTGCCCCGCCATCAGCGCCCCACAAAGCGCCAGCCCCACAACAACCCCAGACTTCACTGTCACGCCCCGCTCCTTGATGTTTTTCAGCCGCGCACTATCCCCTGCTCAATCCGCCGATTCAACCAGTTCAACGCCTGATCCCCGCCACGCCGCTTGTGCCACGCCGAGACAAACGTGAACGGTGCAATTTCAAACGGCGGCGGCAGGACGATCAGCGATTCGTCAGCCACCTCATTCAACGCCCGCGAAGCCACGGTCAGGATCAGATCCGTGCCACTGATGAAGCGTGGCGCAACGCTCCAGTGCGGCAGGCTGATGGCGACGCGACGGCGTTCGCGCAGGGCGGTCAGGGTGCGTTCGATTTCCGGGGTGCCGCTGCCGCGCATTTCCAGCAAGACATGGGGACGGGAGAGATAGGTTGGCAGGTCGAGCTGGCCGTCGGCCGGCAGGCTGTGGCGATCGAGCAAACACACGTAGCGTTCCTTGAACAGCGGCATGCTGCGCAGTTCACCCGGCAATTCGGGGAGTACGCCGGCGGCGAGGTCGATGTCGCCGTTGAGCAGCCCTTCGACCATGCCTTCGCGGCTGGCATGGCTGATTTGCAGGTCGATGCCCGGCGCTTCCGCGCGCAGAGTGCGAATCAGCCCGGGCAGGATGAGCGCCGCGCCGTAGTCCGACATCGCGAGGCGAAAGGTCCGACGGGCGCTGGCAGGATCAAAGGTGTTCGGCGCCAGCAGCGATTGCACCTGAGCCAGGGTTTCGGCCAGCGGCGCCGCCAGCTCCAGCGCCCGCGCGGTGGGCACCAGCCCTGAACCGGCACGCACCAACAACGGATCACCCAGCAAGTCGCGCAGACGCGCCAACGCATGGCTGACTGCCGGTTGGCTCAGGTGCAGGCGCTCGGCAGCGCGGGTCACGTGCTGCTCGCCGAGCAAGGCGTCGAGGATCACCAGCAGATTGAGATCGATACGGCGCAGATCATTCATTAGGTGCATGTTCCGGATACAAAAACAGAATTTAAATCTGCGCGACGAATACCCTAGAGTCCAGCAAAACCTTGCCGGAGAACGATCATGGGAACGATGCAGTGGGTCGGTTTGCTGCTATTGGCGGTATTTGCCGGGGCGGTGGTGCCGTTTCAAAGTGCGATCAATATCAATCTGGCGCGGGGGTTGGGGCATCCGCTGTGGGCGACGTTCACCTCGCTGGTGGTGAGCGTGCTGGTGTTGTTGCCGGTGATTGTCGCCCTGCGCCTGCCGTTGCCGTCGCTGGCCTTCGCCTGCAAGCTGCCGCTGTGGATGTGGACCGGCGGCGCGTTCGGGGTGTGCTTCGTCGCATTGGCGGTGGTGTTGCTGCCGAAGCTGGGGGCTTCGGGATTTCTGGCGCTGGCTTTGGCCGGGCAAATGATCACGTCAATCGTGCTGGATCACTTCGGCCTGTTCGGGCTGGTGGAAAAGCATCTGACATTGCCGCGCCTGTTCGGCGCGGTGTTGTTGATCGCGGGGGTGGCGTTGATCCAGTTCTCCCCGACGCTGGAAAAGAGCGCCACAGCCGTTGGATAAGGGTTCAAGCGTAGGCTCTCTAGCACCGGACTTGTCGGGCATTTCATCGCTTCACAGCCCGGCAAGGCTTCGCCCTACAAGTAAACCTCCAACAGCCGTCAATGCTATCGGACGCAGCCGATTCTGACCTTGCATAGCTCTCTGTAAAGTCTGGCAACACACACAATTTGCAACACCCCATGGATTGCCCTGCTCAAGGAGAGCTGCCTATGAATCACCTGACGGAATCCGCCAACACTTTCTCCAATTACCGCAAAGTCATCGCTTTGGCAGACCACGATTGGGAGGCCGCCGAAGCCGGAAAAATCGCCGCACTCAACGTCGAGGTCAAAGGCTGCAATCACTTGCTTGATCAGCACGGGCGCCAACTTCATCATTTCTGCACCACCTCCTATCTGGGTCTCGACCACCACCCTGCCCTGCTTGAAGGCGCCATCGCGGCGCTGCGTGAAACCGGGACACTGCGCGTTGCCAATTCGAAAAACCGCTGCAAGCTGGCACTGCTCGATCAGTACGAAAACGAGCTGTCGCAATTGTTTGGCGCGGTGTGTCTGAGCAGTCTGTCCTGCAGCGCCGCGAGCGCCGGGATCCTGCCGCTGCTGGCCAGTGGCGTGTTCACGCACAACCGTCCGCCGGTGATGGTGTTCGACCGCTTGGCCCATTATTCGATGAATCACCTGAAAGCCAGTTGCGCCGACGAAACCCAGGTACTGACCGGCCCTCACAACGACATGGATTTTCTCGAATCGGTGTGCCAGCGCCACACAACCGTCGCCTATATCGCCGACGGTGCCTACAGCATGGGCGGCGTCGCCAACCTGGACGGCCTGCTGTATCTGAAAGAACGTTACGGCCTGTTTCTTTATCTGGACGACTCCCACGCATTGTCGGCGGTGGGCAGCAACGGTGCCGGCCTTGTACGGCCAAGAATGCCGGCACTGGAAGAGGACTGCCTGATCGTCGCTTCGCTGGCCAAATCGTTCGGGGCGAGCGGCGGTCTGGTGATGCTCGGCAATCAGCGGCAGAAGACATTGATCCAGCGTTACGGCGGGCCGAGCAACTGGTCGCAAAGCCTCAATTGCGCGGCCATTGGTGCGGGCCTCGCGTCGATCGAGCTGCATCGCAGTGCAGAACTGAGGGCCTTGCAGGTTCGGCTCCAGGCCAATATTCGCCGGTTCGACAGCCTCTTGAGCACCGAACAGCACGGCAGCTCCATGGCCATCCGCTTGATCAACTGTGGCGACGCCGCCCTGGCCAATCGAATCGCCATTGAACTGGCCGAACACGGTTTTTTCACCAGCGCCGTGTTTTTCCCGGTGGTAGCCCAGGGCAAAGCCGCGATCCGCGTTACGCTGCGCGCCGACATGGAATCGACACTGATCCACCACTTCTGTGATTTGATCACCGACCTGTTAATGACTCACGGTAGCGATCGCCACCGCTGAACCTTCACGGACGACTTATGAACCCCGGCCTCATTCTGCTTATCACCTGCTCCACCGTGTTCCTCGCCCAGTTGGGCATGAGCATTTACCTGCCGGCGCTGCCGCAGATCGCCGGACATTTGCAGGTCGATGCTCGGCAGGTGGCCTGGGGCTTGTCGCTGTACCTGATCGGCATGGCGCTGCCGATGCTGCTCTGGGGCAGTCTGGCCCAGCGCATCGGCCGCAAACCGGTGCTGCTGGCGGCGCTGGGGATTTATGGTCTGGCGAATCTGGCGCTGCCACTGGGTGCGACGCTGGAATCGTTCCTGCTGCTGCGACTGATTCAGGGGATTGGCGCCAGCGGCATTTCGGTGATGGCGCGGGTGCTGATTCGTGACAGCTTTCGGGGGGATCTGCTGGCAAAGGCGTTGTCGTGGATTTCGATTTCGTTCGTTGTCGCGTTGGGGATCGGGCAATACGCCGGTTCGCTCATTCAGGTGACGCTGGGCTGGCAGGCGATCTTTTATCTGCTGGGTGCGGTCAGCCTGTTGATGGCCGCGATTGTCTCGCGCCTGAATTTTCCGAAACTCGTCGAAGCGCCCACAACCGCTTCGCCCTGGGCGGTCTACCGAACGATCCTGATCCATCGGGCGTTTCTTCTGCCGGCGCTCGCGGGCGGTCTGGGTTATGGGGTGATCATCGCGTTCAACAGCGCTGCGCCGTTGATTCTGCAAGGCCCGTTCAACTGGTCGACGACTGAATATGGGTTGCTGGGCTGGCCGATCAGCGCCGCATATTTTCTGGGGGCGCTGGCGGTCAATCGCTTTGTGCTGCGTACCGGTCAGCACCGGTTGATGACACTGGGGGTCGGGCTGGTGATGGCCGGCACTGGCGTGATGCTGGCTGGCAGCCTGTTGGCCAGCTCGATGGCCTGGCTGCTTTGGCTGCCTTACTGCGTCGCCGTGTTCGGTCAGTCGCTGAACTATCCGATCAGCCTGTCACGGGCCAACGATGGCGCGCCGATCGCCGGCGCTTACGCGATGGCCCTGAGCGGTTTCATCCACCAATTGATGGCCGCACTGATCGGTGCGGTGGCCAGCCTGCTCGCCAGTCCGCAGGCATGGCCGCTGTCGATGCTGTGCTGCGTTCTTGCATTGGGCGCGGTGCTCTGCACGAAGTTCACGCCCGATCGCCAGCCCGCTTAAAACGCGCTGCGGAAAATCTCCTCGATCTGCCGCTGATCCGCGGCGCGCGGATTGGTAAAGCCGCAGGCGTCTTTCAGGGCGTTGGCGGCGAGCACCGGGATGTCGGTGCACTTGGCGCCCAGATCACGCAGGCCGCCGGGAATCTCCACGTCTCTAGCCAAACAACGGATCGCATCAATCGCGGCTTTTGCGCCCTCCTCCGGACTGAACCCGCGAATATCGGCGCCCATGGCGTGGGCCACGTCAGTGAGGCGGTCGGCGCAGACCAGCGCGTTGAACGTCTGCACATGCGGCAACAACACCGCGTTGCACACCCCGTGAGGCAGATCGTAGAAACCGCCCAACTGGTGCGCCATCGCATGCACGTAACCGAGGGACGCATTGTTGAACGCCATGCCCGCGAGGAACTGCGCGTACGCCATGTTTTCCCGCGCGGCCAGGTCGCTGCCGTCGCGCACGGCCAGACGCAGGTTGTTGCTGATCAGGGTCATGGCCTTCAGCGCGCAGGCGTCGGTGATCGGGTTGGCGGCGGTGGAAACGTAGGCTTCGATTGCATGGGTCAGTGCGTCCATGCCGGTGGCGGCGGTCAGGCCTTTCGGCATGGCGACCATCAGCGCCGGGTCGTTGACCGACAGCAGCGGCGTGACGTTGCGGTCGACGATGGCCATTTTCACGTGGCGGGTTTCGTCGGTGATGATGCAGAACCGGGTCATCTCGCTGGCCGTGCCGGCGGTGGTGTTGATGGCGATCAGCGGCAGTTGTGGCTTGGTCGATTGATCGACGCCTTCGTAGTCACGGATCTGCCCGCCGTTGGTGGCGCACAACGCGATGCCCTTGGCGCAGTCGTGTGGCGAGCCGCCGCCAAGGGACACCACGAAATCACAGTGGCTGTCCTTGAGCAGCGCCAGCCCGGCCTCGACGTTGGCGATGCTCGGGTTCGGTTTGGCGCCGTCGAAGATCACTGAATCGATGTCCTGCATCGCCAGTTTCTCGGCAATCATGGTCGCCACGCCAGCCCTGGCCAGACCGGCGTCGGTGACGATCAGCGCCTTGCGAAAACCGTAGTTGCGGATCGCATTCATCGCTTCGTCGAGGCAGCCGCTGCCCATGATGTTTACCGCGGGAATGAAAAAGGTGCTGCTCATGGCGCGTCTCCTGGCTGGGGCCGAATCGACGCTTGCAATTCGGCGGGTGCGCAAAGGATCGACCGATCGGTCACGGCGGATGTTGATCTGGCTCAATGCCCGCTCGTGATAAAGTCGCCGTCCATCTGCCCCTTTGTTTTGAGACGTGCCCTGCAATGAGCGATTTTCTGGATGTCGACGCCACCCTCGAAGACTGGAACGCGTTGCGCGCCACCACCGACTTCAGCGGTCTGCTGCTGGGCAACGGCGCCAGTCGCGCGGTGTGGGACGATTTCGGCTACGACTCGCTGTTCGAAAACGCCCGCACGGTGGAAGAAAAGCCCCTGAGCCCGTCGGAACTGAGCGTGTTCGACGCGATGCAGACACGCAGCTTCGAGCAGGTGCTCGGCGCGCTGAAAACCACCAGCCGGGTCAACAAGGCTTTGGCCGTCAGCTCGGCCGCGCCGCGCAACCGCTACTACGCGATCAAGGAAGCGCTGATCAACACCGTGCACGCGGTGCACATCCCGTGGCGGCTGATCGAAGCCTCGACTTTGGCGACCCTGAACAGTGAACTGGCGAGCTATCGCACGGTGTTCACCACCAACTACGACCTGCTCAATTACTGGGCCCTGCAACATCAGGGCGAGGTGATCGACGACCTGTTCAACGGCCCCGATGCGAGTTTCGATTTGTGCGAAAGCCACACTGAAAAACCGCGTCTGCTGTACCTGCACGGCGGTCTGCATCTGGTGCGCAATCAGGACGGCACCGCGCGCAAACTGACCGCCACCGAGGGCACGCTGCTCGGCAGTTTCGCGATCAACAACACGATCAAGACGCTCGACGACGTGCCGCTGTTCGTCAACGAAGGGCCGAGCGCCGACAAGCTCAAGACCATCCGCAGTTCCGATTACCTGTCGTTCTGCTACGACCAGTTACTCGGTCACGGCGACAACCTTTGCATCTTCGGCCACGCCCTCAGCGAGCAGGACAACCACCTCGTGCGCGCCCTGCGTCTGGCGAAACCGAAGACCGTGGCGATCTCGATCTACCCGCGCAGCGCGGCGTTCATCCAGCACCAGAAGCGCCACTACGCGAAGCTGTTCGAGGGCACGGGTGTCGAATTGCGGTTCTTTGATTCCAAGAGCCATGCGCTAGGGAATCCGAAGCTGTCGGTGCCGGTCGAGGTCTGATCACTCCTCGCTGCTGTGCACCACCACCAGCAACTGCGCCTGCACCTCGCCCACTGAGCGGATGCGATGGGGTTTCTGCGCATTGAAGTGCAGCGCATCGCCCCGCTCCAGCAGCACCCGTTCGTTCACGAAGTCCACTTCGACTCGACCTTCGTGGACGAACAGAAACTCCTCGCCCAAGTGTTCCTTGAAGGTTTTGTCAGTGAATTCGCTCGGCGGGTAAATGATGAACGGCAGCAGGCTGCGCTCGCTGACCTGATGAGCCAGCACCGCGTAGCCTGGGCTGTGGTCGTTGGCCGCCAGCGACTGGCGTTCGTGGCTGCGCACCAGGCTGTAGCTGTCGAGGCTGACGTTGTCTTCGGAGAACAGCTCCTCGACTTTCACGTTCAGCGCCTTGGCCAGTTTCAGCGCGGCGGCAATCGACGGCGTGTTCAACCCGCGCTCGACCTTCGACAGGTAACTCTTGGTCATGCCGGATTTCTCGGCCAGCGCCTCAAGGGTTACGCCAAGTTTTTTTCTCAATAATTTCAAACGGATAGACATGCGAAGCGATTAATCCAGCAAAGGTAAGACGATTTGTCCTTGCCAATGACACAAAGTGTTATATAGCCTCTTAAGTGTCATCCATGGCAACCACCACAGGACACGGATATGGCGAAGACATTAGCACTACCCAAAGACGAACTGGTCAAGCAAGCGCTGACCCAGATGCAAAAAAGCCTGGCGGATAATACGTGGACAGACCGGCAAAAGCTGGCCCTGACCTGCCGGATCCTCTTCGAGAACGGCCACGATTCGGGCCTCGCCGGGCAGATAACCGCCCGTGGCCCGCAGCCGGGCACTTACTACACTCAGCAACTGGGCCTGGGTTTCGACGAAATCACCGCGAGCAATCTGCTGCTGGTCAACGAAGACCTGGAAGTGCTCGAAGGCCACGGCATGGCCAACCCGGCCAACCGTTTCCACAGCTGGGTGTACCGCGCCCGGCCGGACGTGAACTGCATCATCCACACTCACCCGACGCACATTGCCGCGCTGTCGATGCTGGAAGTGCCGCTGCAGATTTCCCACATGGACCTGTGCCCGCTGTACGACGATTGCGCGTTCCTTGAAGGCTGGCCGGGTGTGCCGGTGGGCAACGAAGAAGGCGAGTTGATTGCCGGGGCCTTGGGCGACAAACGGGCGATCCTGCTTTCCCACCACGGGCAGCTGTCCACCGGGACGACCATCGAGGAAGCCTGTGTCATCGCGCAACTGATCGAGCGCGCCGCCAAGCTGCAATTGCTGGCGATGGCCGCCGGGACGATCAAGCCGATCATCCCCGAGCTGGGTCGCGAGGCGCATGACTGGGTATCGAAACCGAAACGCCACGCCGCGGCCTTCAACTACTACGCCCGGCAGAACCTGCGTCAGCACGCCGATTGCCTGAACTGAACACCTCATCCTTGCGGAGCACTCTCATGTCCAACATTCACGGCATCATCGGCTACACCATCACCCCGTTCGGCGCCAACGGCGAAGGCGTTGACCTGCCGGCCCTCGGCCGCTCCATCGACCGTCTGATCGCCGGCGGCGTCCACGCCATCGCGCCACTGGGCAGCACCGGCGAAGGCGCCTACCTGAGCGATGCGGAGTGGGACCAGGTCGCCGAATTCAGCATCAAGCACGTCGCCAAACGCGTGCCGACCGTGGTCAGCGTGTCCGACCTGACCACCGCCAAAGCGGTGCGCCGCGCACGCTTCGCCGAAGCCCACGGCGCCGACGTGGTGATGGTGCTGCCGACGTCCTACTGGAAACTCACCGAGGCGGAAATCCTCGCCCACTACCGCGCCATCGGCGACAGCATCGGCGTGCCGATCATGCTCTACAACAACCCGGCCACCAGCGGCACCGACATGTCGGTGGAGCTGATCCTGCGTATCGTCAACGGCGTGGAAAACGTGACCATGGTCAAGGAGAGCACCGGCGACATCCAGCGCATGCACAAGCTGCAACTGCTGGGCGAAGGCCGGGTGCCGTTCTACAACGGCTGCAACCCGCTGGCGCTGGAAGCCTTCGCTGCTGGGGCCAAAGGCTGGTGCACGGCGGCACCGAACCTGATCCCGCAGCTCAACCTGGATTTGTACGAAGCCACACTGGCAGGGGATCTCGGCAAGGCGCGGGAGCTGTTCTACCGCCAGTTGCCGCTGCTGGACTTCATCCTCAAGGGCGGTTTGCCGGCGACGATCAAGGCCGGTCTGCGACTGACCGACCTGGAAGTCGGCGATCCACGCTTGCCGGTGTTCCCGCTGAGCGAAGCCGGGCGTAATCAGTTGCAGGCCATTCTCAAAAGCCTGAGCTGATTTCAAGGTACATACCAACCCTGTGGGAGCGAGCTTGCTCCCACAGGGTTTTGTGTTGGATTCAAAGCACCGGCAGTGTCTTGTCCTTGATCACTTTGGACGGCCCGTTGGTCTTGACGCTGGCGATGCCTTTGGCACACGCCGCGTCCGATGAATAGGATTCGCTGCTGCCGATGATCTGGTGATTGGCCGCCTTGAGGTTGAAGTAAGGATGGCCGTCCTTCGTCGATTTTTTCTCGTAGCGGTCATCCAGCGGGCTGTTGGTCTGCACCGAGGCAATGCCGTTTTCGGCGGCCGTGCGGGTGGTGTACAGCTCGCTGGTCAGAATGGTTTCTGCATTCGCCGCTTTCAGCACGAACCTGTACTGGCCGTTGCTGCTTTTACTGATTTCGTACCATCCGGACATGCTGTTTTTCTCCTTTTCGAGGTGTCACAGGGTGATTTTAGTCCCAAGCAAACCAAGGAAACCGGCCAGCCATTTCGGGTGCGCCGGCCAGGCGGGCGCGGTGGCCAGGTTGCCCTGGACATGGCCGTCCGTGACCGGGATGTCGATGTAGGTGCCGCCGGCCAGCCGGACTTCCGGGGCGCAGGCCGGATAGGCGCTGCACTCGCGACCTTCGAGAATCCCCGCTGCCGCCAGCAGTTGCGCGCCGTGACAGACAGCGGCAATTGGCTTGCCGGCCTTGTCGAAAGCTCGCACCAGTTCGAGGACTTTTTCGTTCAGCCGCAGGTATTCCGGAGCGCGTCCACCGGGCACCAGCAGTGCGTCGTAATCCTTGGCATCGACCTTGGCGAAATCGAAGTTCAGGGCGAACTGGTGACCGGGCTTTTCGCTGTAGGTCTGGTCGCCTTCGAAATCGTGGATCGCGGTGCGCACGGTCTTGCCGGCAGCTTTATCCGGGCACACGGCATGCACGGTGTGCCCGACCATTTGCAGGGCCTGGAACGGCACCATCACTTCGTAGTCTTCGACGTAATCGCCGACCAGCATCAGAATCTTTTTCGCGGCCATGGACAGGACTCCTCTGGTGAATGCGCAGGAGTATTCACAGTAGCCCAAGGACCGCGATGGCGTTCGCAAACTGTATGGATAACTCTGCGCTCAGCTGTAACAGCCCGATTGCCGTGGTTTGTGGCTAGATGAATACACCTCCCTGCCACCCTCGAATCTGGTTGCCCTCATGTCTTCGCGCGAAAACACCGGCATGGCCCTCGGCCTGCTCGGCGTGGTGATTTTCAGCCTTACCCTGCCCTTCACCCGCATCGTGGTGCAGGAACTGCACCCGCTGCTCAACGGCCTCGGTCGCGCGTTGTTCGCGGCGATTCCGGCAGCGGCGCTGTTGTTGTGGCGACGGGAAAAGTGGCCGACCTGGAAGCAAGTCAAAGGCCTGAGCCTGGTGATTGCCGGGGTGATTCTCGGTTTCCCGGTGCTGTCGGCGTGGGCCATGCAGACCTTGCCGGCGTCCCATGGCGCGCTGGTCAACGGTTTGCAGCCGCTGTGCGTGGCGCTGTACGCCGCGTGGCTGTCCCATGAACGCCCGTCGAAAGCCTTCTGGGCCTGCGCCGCGTTGGGCAGTGCGCTGGTGCTGGGTTATGCGTTGTACACCGGCGCCGGCAGCATTCAGGCCGGGGATTTGTTGATGTTGGGTGCGATCGCGGTAGGCGGTCTGGGTTATGCCGAGGGCGGGCGTCTTGCCCGCCAGATGGGCGGCTGGCAAGTGATCTGCTGGGCGCTGGTGCTGTCGACGCCGCTGCTGATCGGCCCGGTGCTGTATCTGGCTTTCCAGCATCAGGGCGCGGTGTCGGCGAAAACCTGGTGGGCCTTCGGCTACGTCGCGCTGTTTTCGCAGTTCCTGGGGTTCTTCGCCTGGTACGCCGGGCTGGCCATGGGTGGCATTGCCCGGGTCAGTCAGATCCAGTTGCTGCAGATCTTCTTCACCATCGCGTTTTCCGCGCTGTTCTTCGGCGAACACGTGGAGCCGATCACCTGGCTGTTCGCCTGCGGCGTGATCGCGACGGTGATGCTCGGGCGCAAGACCGCGGTGCGCCCGGCTCAACCGGGCACATTACCGGCCGGGGTTCAGCTCAAGCCTTGAGCTTCAGCAGGCCATCGGCGAGCAGCAGGGTTTCGAGGCAGTGCTCGCTGATCTGGTAGAACGCTTTCAATTCCTGAATCTTCACCAGCAGCTGAGTCGGGTCCACCGGCTCGGCGCGCTTCACGGCGAGGATCATCTTGTTCTTGTTGGTGTGGTCCAGCGAGATGAACTCGAACACCTTGGTCTCGTAACCGCAGGCTTCAAGGAACAGCGCACGCAAGCTGTCGGTAACCATTTCCGCCTGCTGGCCCAGGTGCAAGCCGTATTGCAGCATCGGCTTGAGCAGCGCCGGGCTCTGGATCTGCAAGCGGATCTGTTTGTGGCAGCACGGCGAGCACATGATGATCGAGGCGCCGGAACGGATGCCGGTGTGGATCGCGTAGTCGGTGGCGATGTCGCAGGCATGCAGGGCGATCATCACGTCCAGCTCGCTCGGCGCCACGCTGCGCACATCACCGCATTTGAACACCAGCCCCGGGTGTTCCAGCTTCGCGGCGGCGGTGTTGCACAGGTTGACCATTTCTTCGCGCAGCTCGACGCCAGTGACTTCGCCCTCGGCCTTCAACGTGTTGCGCAGATAGTCATGGATGGCGAACGTCAGATAACCCTTGCCCGAACCGAAATCCGCCACCCGCACCGGTTTGTCCAGGGCCAGCGGCGACGAGGTCAGCGCGTGGCTGAAGACTTCGATGAACTTGTTGATCTGCTTCCACTTGCGCGACATCGCCGGAATCAGCTCGTGCTGGGCGTTGGTCACGCCCAGATCCTTGAGGAACGGCCGGTTCAGATCGAGGAAGCGGTTTTTCTCGCGGTTGTGCTCGGCGGACGGCACTTCGCGCAATTGCTGGGGTTTGCTCATGAACAGCGAGCTCTTGCCCTTTTTGCTGTATTCGAGCTGGGCTTCGTCAGTCAACGCCAGCAAATGCGCATTTTTGAACGCCGCCGGCAGCAGCCCGGCAATCGTCGCCACCGCTTCGTCCAGCGGCAGGTTCTTGGTGATGTCGCGGGTCTTGTAGCGATAAACGAACGACAGGCACGGCTGCGCCTTGACCGTCACAGGCTTGATGATGATCCGCTGCAGATCCGCTTCTTCGCCGACGTACTTGGCCAGCACCAGTTTGATGAAGCCGTTCTGTTCGAGGCTGGTTTGCAGCAGCTCGATGAACCGGGCGTGGTGATCGGGCGCCGGTTTGGCAGATGCGGAAGGAGCGGTAACGGACATGGGAAAAAGCGGCCTCGGACGGGCAAATCGGGAATGGACGCTAGTTTAGGGGGGATGGGGGTTGGGGACACGCTCTTATTTACCGAACGGCGTTTAAAAGCGGCCCTCACCCCAGCCCTCTCCCGGAGGGAGAGGGAGCCGACCGAGATGTCTTTCGCTATCCATCGACCTGAAATATCGAGTCGATTATGGATTCAACGCCAATCGTTCAAGTCGGTGTATCTCCTCAATATCCCCCAATCGGCTCCCTCTCCCTCCGGGCGGTCCGACGTTTCGGGAGGGCTGGGGTGAGGGCTGCGATATCAAGTCTTACAACACTGCCGAAACTACCCCAACACCACCAAGCGATTGGGCAACTCATTCCTGACCTGCGTCACTGGCACATGCACCTTGAGCAACTCGCCGCACGCCTCGATACAAGTGACGAAGCCCTGCAACGTCTGCCCCTGCCGTACCTGCTCGGTAAACGCCGCGACAATCGAGTCCCAGCTCTTGTTATCCAGCTTTTTGGAAATCCCTTCATCCACCAGAATTTCCACGTAGCGCTCCGCCTCGCAGACAAAAATCAGCATGCCGGTGCTGCCCACCGTGTGATGCAGGTTCTGTTCGAGAAACTGCCGACGCGCCAGGTTCGAGGCGCGCCAGTGCCGAACGTGGCGCGGGATCAGATGAGTGGTGACCTTGGGCAGGCGAAACACCAGGCACAGCACGACAAAACTGACCCACTGCACCAGCAACAGGCTGTGCATCGTCAGCCAGCCCGTCAGGTAATGCACGATCCCCGGCACCACCAGCGCCAGCAGACTGGCCCACAGCAGCGGGATGTACGCGTAGTCGTCGGCGCGGGCCGCGAGCACCGTCACCAGTTCGGCGTCGGTGTCGCGCTCGACCCGGGCGATGGCCTCGGCGACCTTGCGTTGTTCGTGTTCAGTCAGTAATGCCATGTCGTGAAGTGCCTGCTCATTATTGTTATCACCAGCCGCCGGAGGACCCGCCCCCGCCGAAACTGCCACCGCCGCCGCTGAAG